>JAIPFQ010000034.1:0-16312 GCA_021736605.1 Spirochaetales bacterium
AGCAGCGAAATTTTTTAGTGCTTCAATGTTTTCAGGAGAGGATTCGCCTTTTATGTAGCCTGCCAGGCTGCCGTCAGTATGAACCAAAGCTACGGCAGGTTTTGTATCGATAGGTATTCCCGTTTGCGATGAAAATGTCTGAACATCTTCGACGAATAAAAGTACAGCCTGATCCTCCGAAACTGCGGGTTCAAAAAATTTCCTCATGCCTCTACGAATGAAGCCCTGCACAAAACGGGGCGGAGATTCAATCACCGGGATATGGTAGATCTCGATCCCTCCGTACATAGCTGAGATATTCAGAAGTTCCTGATGCCAATCAAGCAGCAGCAGCTGCTGAACTTCGCCGTTTTTTCTGTCTGTGCTCATGGCTATTGCAAAGAAAGCAGGACCTTCTTCGAGGGCTTGCATGGGAAACTGAAAAGAGTCGTTTCCCACTGTCTTGGCTTCGATATTGGGGAACTGACCTGCCCAAACTGCAGCGCTTAAGCTGATTAACAGGAAAAAGCTGATACTCTTCAGAAAATTAAAATTCATCATACATATAGTTTACTGAATCATGCTGTTTTTGGCTATAAATTTAATTTACAGTGAACAAAAAAATGCAGTCTCCGTAGGATTCTTTCTGGATAATTGGAAACTACAGCTTTCTTCCTGTGAAAAATGAGCTTACAATACAGTGAAGCTGGAGAATAAAGCAAAGGAATCAAGCAGAAGAAAAAAAGCAAGAAAAAGCTTGATGAATCAGGATGAATCAGGATGAACTAGGATATAGCTGGTCAAAGCAGGATGAACCAGGATTGACCAGAAAATTGCTGGTCAAAGCAGGAAAGCAAAAATGAGAAAGAGAGGTGTTTCATGAATGGAAAAGAGCGACTTCAGGCAATACTGCAAGGTAAACAGCCGGACCGACTGCCGAATATTTCCATTACCATGATGCTGGCTGCTGACCTGTATGGGAAACCCTATCATGACTATGCCACTGATTATCAGGTGCTTGCCGAAGCTCAGAAGCAGGTGAGCCAGGAGTTCGGATTTGACCATGTATCGGTTATCTCTGATCCCGGTGTTGAGGCGGCCGATTGCGGCGCATCAGTATTTTTCCCTGAGAACCAGCCGCCTGCTCTGGATGAGAGCAACTCACTGCTCCAGGACCCAAAAACGCTGCTGCATCTGAAGCAGCCGCCCCGTGGTGGCGGACGTCGTATGGCTAACCGGACTGCCGGAGTTGCGGAGCTGCGCCGTCTTGCCGGACATGACCGAACTGTTGAGGGCTGGATTGAAGGGCCGGTAGCAGAATCAGCTGATCTTCGCGGCATAAATCGTCTTATGCTGGATTTTTACGATGATCCTGGCTTTGTCAGGGATCTATTCAGCTTTGTTCTGGAGATGGAGCTGAATTTTGCCCGGGATCAGGTGAACGCCGGTGCGGATTGGATAGGGATGGGAGATGCCGCCTGTTCTCTGCTGAGCCCGAGTTTATACGAGGAGTATGTTCATCCCTTTCACAAATTGTTTATTGATGGTATTCATGCCCTCGGAGTGCCTGTCAGGCTTCATATTTGCGGCAATACTTCCGCTTTGCTTCCGAAAATGGGGGATTTGGAGCCTGATATTTTTGATATCGATTATATGGTTCCTCTCTCAGATGTCCGTTCGGCTATGGGATCTAAGATTATCATCTCAGGCAATGTTGATCCTGTAAAAGGGATCCTTCAGGGAACTCCAGAATCCATCAAAGACGATTTTGCGGCTTGTTTTGCCGCTGCAGGATACTCTCGCTATGCGGTTAATGCGGGCTGTGAAATCCCCCGCGGCACTCCGAAGGAGAACCTCCTGGCTCTTCATGATTTTGCACAGAGTCAGCCTTCGCCCTGACAGAAAAAAATCGATTCAGTATTGATTTATCAGCATGAGGATCACCAGCATGAGAACCATTTGTCTCCTTTACTTTTATTAGATCTAGTAAGATAATGAGAAGCTTTAAGTTCGTTCAGCTCATTTTGTCCATTACGTTTGTTGGGTCCATTAAGCATGTTGGGTCCATTAAACATGTTGGGTCCATTAAACATGTTGGGTCCATTAAACATGTTGGGTCCATTAAACTGTGCTGTTATCGAGTTTTTTAGCCATGGTGGCTGCAAAAGTCATGATATGCTTGTCTATGATTTCATCTCCAGCATAATCTTCATAAAAGCCGTTGATGCTGAAACCTGCTGATATTTGGCCTCCAATCTGTGCCTCAAGGCTATGACCGAACTCTAGAGGCTGTTTTTTTCGGATAAGCTCATCCAGAAGCTCATCACTCAGCTGTTCTACATCAGAAAAGGGAATGCTGTAAGCCAGTTTAAGCCTATTATGCTCCTCCCACTCCTTCATGTCAAAAATAAACGTCAGGGGATTGCAGAAACCAGCCAGAAGCACCCCTCCGCTGCGCAGTACCCGGAAGCACTCATTCCAAACCGGCTGAATTTCATCAACAAAACAATTTGATACAGGATGGAAAATCAGATCAAATGATGTATCCTCAAAGCAGGAGAGGTCCTTCATGCTGCCCTGTACTGTCTTCAACGTCAGATTTTCACGTTCCGCCGTACTGATGTCCTGCTGCAGCTGCGATTCTGAATTGTCAAAAACGGTAACCTGCGCGCCGGCTGCCGCCAAAAGCGGCCCCTGCTGACCGCCTCCGCAGGCAAGACATAGGATATTTCTGCCTTCAAGACGCCCCAGCCACTCGTGGGGAACCCCTTTTTTCGGGGTAAGTACAATCTGGACATTTCCGCTTCGTGCCTGCTGGATTTCTTCAGGGCTGGCAGGCAGAGTCCATGGATTGCCGCTTTCAACTTCATGATTCCAGGCTCTTTGATTGTATGCGACTATATCAATTTTCTTGTTCATGTGCATTCCTTTTTTTCCTTTTTACGTATTCTCATGGTGTGTGGATTCTTTCTCCGAGACCAAATGCAAAGCGTGTGGATTTATTCTCCGAGACCAAATGCACAACCCTACGACCTAACGACCTAACGACCTGACAAACAAACCAACCAACAACCCAACGAACCAACTAACAAACCAACAACCCAACTAACAAACCAACAACCCAACCAACCAGCAAACCAAGATGTGCATTTGGTCTCGGAGACGATTTCCTCACTGGGTCAAGTAAGGATTATTTTCCCAGTTACCGCTGCCTTGTCTATCAGTCTGTGTGCTTTTGCAGCTTGATCAAGAGGCAGCTGTTCAGCTATCAAAGGTTTAATATCTCCTGCTTTCAGGAGCTTGAAGAGGCTAAGGAGATCCTCCCGAAATTGCTGATTCTGCTTGATACTGTAAAATTCAGCTGAACGTCCGTTAGGAAGGATATTCCAGATATACGGACGCATGATATCCAGAGGGATTGAGAGGGAAGAAGTCCAACCACCTTTCTCGACAGCGGCTTTGTAAAATCCGTACGTGACGAGTTTTCCTCCTTTCTTCAGGCATTTGAAAGAGCGTTTGAAATTCTTTCCCCCGATGGCATCGAAAACAGCGTTAAGCCCTTCAGGTTTTTCCCTTCTAATAACTTCAGTAAAGTCTTCCTGCCGATAGTCGATGGGCATGGCTCCTGCTCTGCGTATTGCGTCATGTTTTGCAGCAGATGCTGTTCCGAACATGCTGAGGTCCATGATTTTTCCCAACTGCAGAAGTGCTGTGCCGACAGCTCCTCCCGCGCCATGAACAAGTATGCTTTGTCCCGTCTGCAGTTCTGCAGAGCGGTGGATCATTTGATAGGCGGTAACATAGGATAGTACAAGACTTACAGCTTCTGCCGGGTCGAGACCTTCAGGTACCGGTACAAGCTGAGTTTCTGGTAGACACATATATTCTGCATAGGAACCAATTACGGTCAAGGCGGCAACCATCTGTCCTTGCTTGAAGTCTGTTGTATTTCTTCCGACGGTGTCGACAGTCCCTACCATATCATAACCGGGAGTAAAGGGCGGTTTCTTTTTGACTCCGGGGTATTTTCCCCTTCGTATGAGGGTGTCCGTGAATGCGGCGCTTCTGGCAAGAACTCTTATCCGCACTTCCTTCTCTCCGGGAATTGGTAAATTTTTTTCAGTGGTTTTCTTCAGAACCTCTGGTCCGCCGAATTTCGTTATGATTATTTTTTCATTCTGCATCCTGCATCCTTACTTTTTTTCATGTTTATTGGTTTGCTTACGATTGTATCAATGAGATAGATTTTCGTAAACTTTTCCAAGGTAGTAAATAAAAATCAAACTATCATGTAAGCCAGTCAGTCTGTCAACCAGTCAGGCTGTAAGCTGAAGACGAGAAATACATTTGGTTAAAGTCAAATTGTATCGAAGCCTTGTTTGATTGTCCAGCTTACTAAAAAGAGGCAGGAATGAAATCAAAAAATATTACAGTATATTAAGCCTATTATTTGTTAAAGACATGTCAATAGTTTGATTAGACTGAATCACTGCAGGAAAGATTTTACCATCAAAAGATAATATCCTCCTGCGGAATTTGAAAAAGTATATTATACTGTGATGGGTTCACGCGTAACCCAGCCGAACTTACAGCATTTTGTCTCCGGCAAAGCCGGAAAGGCTCACTTTTTAGGGAAGGAATTGCATGAAACGATTAGATTTGAATGGAACTTGGACTTGCTGGATGGATGAGAATGACAGCAGACGGTATGATGCACATGTTCCCGGCTGTATCCATACTGATTTAGTGAGAAATGGCGTTATTGATGATCCCTATTTCCGGGACAATGAGAAACATCTCATGTGGATTGGCGAACATGACTGGGTGTATGAAAAGAGTTTCAGCATCCCTGAAAATATGGAGAGTTGTGAGGAGTTTTTTCTCTGTTTTGATGGATTGGATACCCTGGCCGAAATATTTCTCAATGGGGAAGCCCTGGGTAAAACTGATAATCAGTTCCGCAGCTGGCGCTTTCCCGTCAAGCATCACCTGAAAAAAGGGGAGGAAAACACAGTCCGAATCGTTTTTCATGAAACACATACGTACAATAAAAAGGCTCAGAATGAACGATACCTCCGTGCAGTCGGGGACAATCAGCACCGTTTGGCAGGCAGCAGCAGAATAAGAAAGTCCCAATGCAATTACGGTTGGGACTGGGGGCCCATGTGCGTGACAGCCGGTATTTGGAAGCCGGTATATCTGGAGTCAGCTGATCAGGGAAGCATCCGGAAGCTGCATATTGATCAGGAGCATCATGAAGATTCAGTAAATCTGACTATACAGCTTTTTGTTGATTTACCCCCAGATCTGACCTCACATGTACCATCAGATGCGCCATCGGATCGTCTCTCGAATTCGAATAATCCGGTGAATGGGCTTGCGGATACTTCAGGGAAACTGAGTCTCCTCTCGGAAGTGCTGCTGAACGATCAGCTTGCTGCTTCTTTTAGATTAAATACTGTAAAGAAGGAAAATACCATTGAGATAGCTATTGATAATCCGCAGCTTTGGTGGCCCCATGATCTGGGAGATCAACCGCTGTATGAACTTCGTGTTACTCTGGAAAATTCTCATTTCGACAAAGGCGACAACGTCGACCAAGTGGGTAAAATCGACAAAGGCGTAAAAGTCGACAAAGTGGATGAGAAAGTTAGAAAATTCGGATTGCGGGAAATAGCTTTGATTCAGGAATATGATGCCTGGGGAAAGTCTTTCCTCTTTTCTATCAACGGAGTTCGATTTTTTGCCAAGGGAGCAAACTGGATCCCCGCTGATACCTTTCCATCTGCAATCTCCGATGAAACCTATCGCTACCAGCTGCAGAGCAGCAAACGGGCACATATGAATATGCTGAGGGTCTGGGGCGGAGGAATTTACGAGGCTGATGTCTTTTATGAACTCTGCGATGAGATGGGGATTCTTGTGTGGCAGGATTTGATGTGCGCCTGCAGCGCATACCCGGCATATGATCCCAAGTGGCGCGAAAACTTTCTTTTAGAAGTAAGGGACAATATCGAACGGCTTCGGCATCATCCGTCAATCATTCTTTGGTGCGGCAATAATGAAATTGAGCAAATCCACGAAGAGTTAATTGGTGAAACTGAAGGCTGTATGACCTGGAGTGAGTATGCTTTGATTTTTGATGATCTCCTAGGGAAGCTGGTTGACGAAATTGACCATCAGCGGCCTTATTGGCCTTCAAGTCCCCATACGCCGATAGGGAACCGGCTGGATGCGAATGATCCCAAAAGTGGGGATGCGCACCTTTGGGAAGTGTGGCACGGCCGTAAGCCTTTTGAATGGTACAGGACTTGTGAGCATCGTTTTGTAAGTGAATTCGGGTTCCAGTCTTTCCCCCAACCCGATGCGGTAAATGAGTTTACCCACGAAAAAGATAGAAATATCAACAGTAGAATTATGGATCTTCATCAGCGAAGTCCGATTGGAAATGATGCAATCATTCAATATATGCTATCGTGGTTTCAGCTGCCGAAAAATATCTCCATGACGTTCTGGGCTTCCCAGATTCTGCAGGGTTTGGCCATGAAATACGCGATAGAGCACTGGAGGCGTTCAATGCCCCGCTGTATGGGAACTCTCTACTGGCAGCAGAATGACTGCTGGCCTGCAGCAAGTTGGAGCAGCATAGACTGGAAGGGAAATTGGAAAGCGCTGCATTACTTTGCTGCTCGGTTTTATGCGCCAATTTTGATATCCGGTGTCGAGTCAATGGAACACAGGACCTGTGAGCTTTGGATTACGAATGATACCCTCGAGGCAGTCAGCGGTTCCGTCCATTGGAGTATCATGGATACGCATGGGACTGCTCTGCAGATAGGCGGCGGCGAATTCGGTGCAGCCGGAGTATCTCCTGCATCATCCGGAGTATCTCTTGCATCTGAAGCGACTAGGGCGCCCGACGGTTCTGAATTTTCATCCGATGGACAGCATACCGCCGTTCCTCCTCAGACAAATGTACTTTTTGAGACGATTTCTCTGCCGGAGCGGAATGCTGAAGACTTGCTGCTCTATATAGCTCTTGAAAAAGATGGAATCACCATAAGCGATGATGTCATTGTCTTCTGCAGACCGAAGCACTTGAATCTGCAGAGACCGAATATTTCATGGAATTGGAAGGAGCTGAATGATTCTGAAACTGAAAACAAAACGGATTCAGCTGCTGATGCTGTGAGTGGCTCGAATGCAGCTTCAGGCTCAGGCTCAAGTACAAGCTCAGGTTCAAGTTCAGGTGTTGCTGGTGGCTCAGGTTCAGGTGCAGGTTCGGGTTCAGATCAAGGTTCAGATTATCGAGTCCTTCAGCTGAAGACGGAAAAGCCGGCTTTGTGGACTTGGATTAATCTTCCGGGAAAAGTGAATAACCACAGTGATAACTTTTTTCATTTAGTGCCGGGGAAACCTAAAGAAATCAGCATCAAGATTTCTGATTCTGAGCTTGAAACGTGTGATTTGGAGATATTCAGTTTGTACAACTGTTTTTACTGAGATGTGGATTTGTTCTCCGAGACCAAATGCAAACGGTGTGGATTTGTTCTCCGAGACGATTTCCACAGTTACCATAACCAAGCCAAGCCAAGCCGAACCGAACCGAACAGAACCGAACAGAACCATAGCCACAGCCCATCCGCTGCTGCGGCTATGCAGAACTTACCGGTATCTGCTGTAAGCATATGCCGGCTCGACAGGCATCAGGAGGGCGGCAATGGCGTAGACTGCGACGATGGGAAAGAAACCCGAAAAGACGAAGACAGCCAGCCAGATGAGTCTCATTGCTCCGACTGGAACGTCCATCCATTCTGCCAGACCTCGGCAGACACCCCAGATAACGCCGTCTCTTGATCGAAATAGTTTTTTTCTTACTCTATGATATCTATGATTCATGATGTTCTCCTCTTATTTAATTTTATTTAGCTTATGCAGCTTTTCAGCTTATTTAGTTAACTAGCTTATTCAGCTTATGTTGTCTGCTTGATTTTTAATGTTACGAATTTTTCGATTGTTTACGCCTGCTGCTTCTGTTTGTTCTGCTGTTTCAGGGATTTTTTCAGCTTGCTGAGCTCTTCATCCGCCTCACTTTCCTGTTCCATGGTGCTGAATTCAGTTTCAGTAGTGAAATTCGGATTACTGTTGATGCTTCCGCTGGCGAATCCGGCCATTTCAGCTTCGGCTTCCAGCTGCTCTATTCGATGTTCAATTTCAGCAAAGCGTCTGAAGGCATCGTTATTAGTGGCAGCCTTCATCTGCTCCCTGGCGATGATTGTCTCTTTTGCATGAATTCCTCGCTGGATCAGGACGCGCTGTTTTTGCTTGACCTGCTGGAGGCGTGATTCCAGTTCGACGGAATTGGAGCGGCACTCCTGGATTAACGAATCAAAGGATGTGAGTTGAGCTGAAAGATTATTGATTCGCGTCTCGGCTCGGTGTTTTTCAATGAGGGCTTCCCGAGCAAAATCATCTTTTCCCTTCTTTATGGCGAGTTCTGCTCTTTCAGTCCAGCGCTTTGCGGCGGCTTCTGCTTTTTCCAGTTCCTCTGTTATATGAGTTTTTTCGGCAATTTTATCGGCGCAGGATGTTTTCAGTTTGATGAGTGAATCTTCCATCTCCTGAATCAGACTACGGATCATTTTGTCCGGATTTTCCACTTCATCCAATACTGCGTTGATGTTTGATTTGACAATATCTTGGATCCTTTGTGCGTGTTTCATTTTCTCCTCCATGTTTGTATGCTTCATTTAAAAATGAATGGTTTTTTTATGTAATTTTGATATCTGCGATATCCTCAAACAATAAAGCAATAAGTGTGCCAAAAAAAATACCGGGTGTATGCTGATTCAAGTAGATCTAAGAGGTTATATGGCTCTAGCAGAAGGGGAGGTGGATGATTAAGTGGTTATTTTTACCATAGTGGGTGCCATGTTATGGGGAAAGTTTGAGGCTTGATGGCGAAAAATACCAACTGAAGTAAACTAAGCATCATGCAGCACGTAAGCATCAGCATAAAATGAATTGGGGAAGCGGGATTTGGCTTAAGAAAATTGAAGGAAAAGACAGAAAATGGCAAAAAATAGCAGGAAATAGCAGGAGAGCTATTTGTCCCGGTGCAAGGTGTAAACAATTTTGAGTTTGTCTGCGGAAATGCGGATTGAGTTGTAGTTGTTTTTGGAATTTTAATGCTGTGATCGCCGGAACCAGGTATGAGAAAAGTTTCTCTTTTTCAGATTTCACCAGGCTGGTATATAAAGACCTTGAGGTAGTTTGAATTTTTGTAGGATTGTTCAGCAATAAAATACATTAACGCCCCCATGAACCATCAATCTTCCCCTCCATCAATCTTCCATGAACCACTCAAGCAGGAGCGATTTTACGACAGGATTTACGACGAACGAGCTGCTGGGAGACTTTTATGGATGAATTGAGATGGGTGATACTGTCCATACGCTGAAGGATGCTGTCTGCTGATAGAGAGCCTAGGAGGTTAGTATCAATTTTGAGCGTGGTGATTTTAGGAATATAAGGAAGCGTGTAGTCCATAGTATCCCCCGGAGCTATGATAGAAATATCTTCTGGAATACGATAACCGTTCTGGGTGAGCTCTACGTAGAGACGGATCGCCAGACGATCATCATGGGCGAAAATGGCCGTAGTTTTGGGATATAGACGCAGCGTATTCATCAGTCCGGAGCTGATCTCAGCTTGGTCGTCAATTTCAAAAGTTATGCGCTGAGCTGACTCAAAGGGAATATTATATTCGTCGATGGCTTTTTTGAAACCGATAAAGCGGTCGATATAGACCTCCAGCTGATCGCTATCACGCCAGTAGTCCATGAATAAGAGATGTCGGTGGTTAAGATCAATGAGGTACTTGGCGCCGTCGTATGCACCTTGATAGTCGTCGATGCAGATGGAGTAGAATTTTTCCCGCAAACTGCTGTTATTGATAATGGTAACAGGGATCCCTTCGTACTCAATTTCGCGGAAGAGGGTTTCGTTTGTATAATGGATGCTGATAACACTGATGGCTCTGCAGCTGCGAAGTGATTCATGCACATCCTCATTGGTGGTGACGCTTGTAATAGGAATCATGACAGGATAGAGGTTATTTTTTGTCAGCTTCATCTCTATCTGAATAAAGATTGGGGTTATGAAATCCTGAATGTATGCCCATTCATGTTTGACGTAGGAAAGAATAGCGACGGTCCGGCCTTTTGATACACTGCTGCTGGCTCTACGGGTATAGCCGAGGACGGAGGCTTTCTCCTTAATCTTAGCTCTGATTTCTTCGGAGATTTTTCCCTTTCCGGAAAGAGCCATGGAAGCAGTGGCAACAGAGACGCTGCAGGCTGAAGCAATATCTGAAAGGGTAGGCTTTTTAGGTTTTCCTTGGTTTTTTTTCAATGTGTGCTTGGAATCTCCTATCTTATTATGAGGACCGTCTTTGTTCTCATGATGATTACGTTTATTCTTAAAATCATCTTCCATATCGACTCCTTACTAAATCAATTTCCAAATAAACGGTTCGAAATAATCTCTCAGGTAAATTAGTAATAAAACTTAACTTAATATTAAGCGATAAAACTTAATCTGTAAATATGAAAATATTGCGGTGAATTGTACAAATTTGCTAGAATCCAGAATGATCCACGGTAAAATTTTGTTCAATCATATGATATTTTGCTATATTAAGTTAAAAAAAAGAAAAACTTTGAATAAATTAACTTAATTTTACCGTTGACAGTTTTTCAAGCTGAGGTAAACTGAATGTAGTTTCAAAACAGATTTTTCGATACATATGCATTTCTTGTCCTTGGCAATCCAGCATTTTAGGCAATCTTGGCCAGTCTTGATAAGTCGAGGGCAGCAGTGCCGGTTACGGAAAATCAATTTCTTAAGGAGGAATATTCATGAACGTAAAAAAAGTGCTTGCAGTGTTAATACTGGCAGTCCTTATTATCCCTGCTGTATTTGCTCAAGGAGAAGGTGAGGCGACGACAGAGCCTGTAGTGCTGATGCACGATAAATCAGGCTCACCCAATTATCAGCCCTATTTCGAACAAATGGCTGAGGTGATACGTGAAGAGACGGGAGTTGAAATGGAGCCGACTTCCTATCCTTCCACGGATGCATATATGGCTCAGGTGCGGTCTTCCATGCTTACAAAAGAGGCTCCCGGTCTGTTTACCTGGTGGTCGACCTACCGCATGAAAGGTATGATTGATAATGGAGTGCTCGCCGACACATCCGACCTTTGGGCTGCCCACGAAGGCGAGTTTCCCCAAGGCCTTGTGGATGCATTTACCTTTGACGGTGTCCAGTACGGCTTCCCTTATTCTGTAGAATACTGGCCAATCTGGTACAACAAAGAGACATTTTCTCAGCTTGGATTGGAAGAACCCAGCACTTGGGATGAATTCATTCATGTATGCGACACCCTGGTGGAAAATGATGTAACTCCGCTGCTGACAACTGTTGAAGGCCGGTGGCCGACATTTATCATCTTTGAAGAGATGATCATTGGCCAGGATCCTCAGTTATACGTAGACCTCTGCGAAGGCGATGTAAAATACTCTGATCCAAGGGTTGTAGAGGCATTTGAACTCTGGGGGGATATGATTGAAAAAGCTTACTTTACCGAACCTGGTACTGATGTTTGGGCAGGCGGAGCACGTGATTTCAATCAGGGCAAGGTGGCTATGGCGCCCTTCGGAACCTGGTACATGGATACACTGACTTCCAATGGTGTACCTGAAGAGAATATCGGCGCTTTTATCCTTCCTTCACACAACCCGGATGCAGGTAAGAATGTCATTACCGAGATCAGCCCGCTGCTCATCAGTAAAAATACAAAGAATCTTGCTGATGCGAAAGCGGCCGCGGACTACTGGATGACTCCGGAAGGGAACGAAACCTTTGCTGAGTATGTAACCTTCTATCCGGCAAATAGCAAATCCGGAACCTCTTTTCTTCCTCCTGTAAAGACCAAAATTGCTGATACCATCAATCAGGAGAACTACAATGTGCTCAACAGATACTGGGAAGCAACACCAACTCCTATTTGTGAAGCTGCAGTAGACCAGTTTGCAAAATTCATGATTGACCCATCCAGCTTAGATGAAGTGATTGCAGAGCTTGATAGAGTTGCTGACAACTACTGGGACAATGAATAAGTACGAGCATTAACTGATTTCGAAAACAGGTCCGCGGCCTCCTTTTCGGCGGCGCGGACTTTTCTAAAACGTTCATAGAGCACAGTCTTCTGATTTATACAAAACAGACCAAGGTCTGATGCGGGACAAGTACTGGCCGGATAAGCATCAGCAAAAAGAGATACATCAGCAGGAAAAAGGGAATTAAGAAAAAAAGAAATTAAGGGAATGAGGAGTATATGAGAGAGAGAACGAAATATATGTGGGCCGGCTATCTTTGTGTTCTGCCTGCACTTGTGCTGGTAGTTGTGCTGCTGCTGATCCCAATGCTGCAGAATCTGTATTACAGCTTCACCTCCTGGGACTGCATCGGCGTTCCTCAATGGATCGGTTTGGATAACTATAAAGAACTGCTGAACGACTCAAATTTTTTCGTTTCCTTTAGAAATACCGTTATTTGGGTAGCTGCAACACTGCTTCTTCCGGTGCTGGGAGGTTTGCTCATTGCCATATTTATCAGGGAGATCAAGGGTGGTAATATTTTTAAGTCTATTATCTTCTTTCCCTTAGCTATCTCATTTGTTTCCACCGGTATCATCTGGATGAATATGTTTACATCAAACGGAGGCGTACTGAATGGGCTGCTTTCTCTTGCTCTAGGTGAAGAAGTTACCATTCGCTGGCTGACAGAAGCACCAAGGAATACATACTCCATGATCGCAGCCTGGACCTGGCAGCAGACGGGAACCAATATGGTGCTGTTTCTTATGGGGCTGACCACCATCCCCCGTGATCCAGTGGAGGCGGCCACCATTGATGGGGCAAATAAGTGGCAGTCCTTCCGGTATGTAACCGTGCCGATGCTTCAGCCGATAACGACAGTCGTTATTGCTCAGGCGCTGGTAAACTCATTTAAGACCTTTGATTTGATCTACGTTATCACCCGGGGCGGTCCGTATCGCTCAACGGAGACCCTGGCGGTAACCATGTACCGAGAAAGTTTCACCATGTTTCGGATGGGTTACGGAGCTTCAATCGCCGTTGTCCTCTCAGTTATCATTATAGTAATATCCGGATTCTACGTGAGACGTCAGATCAGTAAGGACCAGCTGTACTACTAGGAGCACATAATGGAAAAAGAGATAAAGAAAAAACACGAAAAAAATAATATATTCACTTACCGCAGCTTTATATATCTGTTTATGCTCATAGCAGCAATCGCCTGGATTACACCCCTGTATTTCTCTTTTCTCACGGCATTTAAAAGCAGTACGGATTTTGCCAGCCAGCAGTTCTACGAGCTGCCGACAAGCTTTGCCTTTTTTCAGAATATCGCAGAAGTGTTTGACCGCTACCGTTTTGATGAGCATGTGCTTTCATCTCTGCTGTATATGGGCGGCGGCGGTACCCTCTGCATCATGTTTGCCTGTCTTGCCGGCTATGGAATCGTCAGGCTGAAACCTAAGGGCAACTTTATTCTTTTTATGCTGATTTACAGCGGGACAATTTTCCCTTTTCAAATGTACCTTATACCGCTTTTTAAATTCTACAACAATGTCGGACTCTACAACACTCGTTTGGGAATTGTGCTGGTATTTACTGCTATTACCATCCCCTTTGCACTCTTTGTCTATCGCGGGTTTTTTGTGACAATCCCCCGGGCTATTGAGGATGCAGCCAGGATAGACGGGGCAGGACCGTTTAAAAGTTTTCTGCTGGTTTTTGTCCCCCAGGCAGCAGCTCCTACAGCTGTAGTTATGCTGTTTCAATGGTCCTGGATATGGAATGATTTGCTTTTCGGTATGGTGCTCAGCCGTTCTAACAATGTACGCCCTATTATGGTTGCTCTGGCGAGTATGTCGGGTACTGGAGGAAGCTCAATTACTCTGCAGATGACCGGGGTGCTGATAACTTCGATACCGACGGTAATTCTCTTCCTGACCCTGAAAAAGCATTTTATCGCCGGCATGTCGGGAGCAACTTCACTGAAATAGAACATTGCGCAAAAAAAAACGATTACCTTGACTATATACTGAGTATAACGGGATACGTGTAACTTACATTGCAGAAAGTTAATTTAGATAGGGAGTAATTCTATGGCATCAAGCATAATAAACAGTTCTCAAACCACTATGAAAAAAGCAGAACGAGTACGGGCAGCACTGAACCATAAAGAGCCGGACAAACTGCCCGTTGACTGCGGTTCCATGCGGTCAACAGGCATCATGGGAATTCCGTATAATGCTCTGAAGCGCTATTTGGGAAAAAATGAGGAGACTACTAAGATCTACGATATGGTCCAGCAGCTTGCAGTTCCTGAACAGTGGTACCTGGATATGTTCCAGATCGATTCTGTCGATCTAGCCCGAGCTTTTGCCGATGAGCCCGATGAGCCCGACGAATGGCTTGCCTGGAATTTGCCTGATGGAAGTCCCGCTTTACGGCCGAAATGGGTGGATATACAGATGGAAGGGGATACCTGGATCTGCCGTAATTCTGAGGGAGTCTCCCTGGGAAAGATGTCTCCCGGCTTAGTCTATTTTACCCAAACTAATTACCCCTTAATGCAAAACGACAGCTTAGACATCAGCAGAGTTCCTGAATATGTAGGTAAGACTATTTGGGGGGCTGTTACTGATCCCGCGTGGCAGCATGCCGGTAAGGAAGATTTCGGGGCAAGACTGCGTGAAAAGTCGCTCAAACTCCGCCGAGAGACGGACTATGCGCAGATGTTCGCCATTGGGGGAAACTTTTTTGAAATGGGTCAGTTTCTTTATCGTACCGACGAATTTCTGATGAAATTGGCCTTGGAGCCCGTTGAGATGGGGAAACTCCTGGACAAGCTGCTCGAAATGCATCTGGCTTCTCTTGATCAGGTGATTGACGCGGTGGGCGATACCGTCGATGTTTTCATGTTCGGTGATGACTTCGGTACCCAGAGCAGCACCATGATCAGTCGCGATATGTACAAAGATCTGATTTTTCCGCGGCAGAAAAAATTGTTCCAGCATGTTCACGATCGGTGTGATGTAAAAGTCTTTCTCCACAGCTGCGGTTCGATCTACAGCCTTATTCCGGATTTAATTGATGCCGGCGTAGACATTCTCAATCCTGTCCAGATCGGGGCAGCCAATATGGATCCGCAGAAGTTGAAATCGGAATTCGGAAAGGATCTGACTTTCTGGGGAGGCGGCATCGACACGCAGCACGTTCTGGCCAACAGCAGTCCGCAGAAGATTCGTGATGAGGTCCGCAGAAACAGCGAGATTCTGATGAAGGACGGCGGCTTTGTGTTTAACCAGGTCCACAATATTGTTGACGGCGTAGCTCCTGAGAATATTATCGCCATGTACGAAGCGGCTAACGAAATTCGCTATTAACTGTATTGCTGTAAGCTATTGAGGACCTCTTCAAGCTTCGGATGCTTCTGCAAGGTCTCCCGCCGGATGATGGCGGCAGCTTCGTAGGTAGGGAAGAAGGATTTGTCATCCTTCATCACAGTGATGTCATGTTCGGAGAGCAGGCCGTCCGTGGAAAAAGCGTTAATAACATCGACTTTACCGGAGCTGATAGCCTGATACTTGAGGCCGATATCGAGCTCCACAGTATCTTTGAATGAGAAGCCGTAACGGCTGCTGAGGGCGTTAAAACCGTCATCTCGCTCGATTACAGGCTGATAACACAAAACACCCAGTTGATTTCAGGTAGGCCTAATCTTGGTCCTGTTCAACCTTTTCGAGCTCCCGGGATCGATTTTGGCTATGATCCAGTGCTGCAAAAGCTTCACTCTGAAGGAGGTGCAGACGAAAGAAATTGAGTTCATCAACCATGCAGGTGCCCTCAATCAGGGTGAAGGCAAGCAGATGCCCCCCGAAGGATGCATCATCACTCAGAAAATGCAGATGATACCCCGGTACGTTTATCCCCTCAACAAATACAGGGCTTCGAAACCCTATAATGCTTCCTGAGATATGATTTCTGGTAAATTCAGGTTGGGATTTGGTTATTTCGTGTAATGGAGGGTAGGGTTTTTGCTGTTTTGGTACACTTCGCGTTTTTACATACCTGAAATTTCCATCAATCCTAAAAGCATAAAAAAGATCTGGGGTATGCACATGACTGCCGTGCACCCCACATCTAGTGTTCAGCCTCACCAGAAGCTGATTTCAAAT
>JAIPFQ010000035.1:0-16221 GCA_021736605.1 Spirochaetales bacterium
GTTGGTTCGTTGGTTCGTTGGTTCGTTGGTTCGTTGGTTCGTTGGTTCGTTGGTTCGCAAGGTTGTGCAAATCGTCTCCGAGACCAAATCCACAGATGTGCATTTGGTCTCGGAGAAAAAATCCACATCCATATCCGTTGGTTTGCCAGTATCATAAAAACTTTATTACAGCACGTTACAAAGCTTGATTAGACAAAAATATCCAATACTTTTACGGTTTCAGTTAAAGGAATGGTCTGATGCTCATATCGGGCATTGAAATAGAGGCCGTCACCGGATTTCAAATGGTACTCCTTTTTTCCAATCTTGAGAATCATTTCACCCTCAATAACATACATAAACTCTTCACTCTCATGACAGGTTGTATGGGGAATATGCTTAGCTCTTTCGGTTGAAAAAAGAAAAGGCTGCATTTTCTTATCATGGTAAGCAACCGCAAATGGGAAAATTGAGTATCCCTTAGCAGTCTCCATCATCTCTTTCTGAGCTTGTTCACTGGGATTATGAACTATTTCTTCCTGACTCTCCTCTCCGAGAAGTATAGAAACTTTTATCCGCAGGGCTTCTGCAATTTTATCCAGAGCTCCAAGAGAAGGGATCACTTTCCCACGTTCAATTTTTGATAAGTGACTTTTTGTATACCCGCAGGATTGAGCCAACTCCTGTTGGGAACGTTTTTGCTGCAGGCGCATTTTCTTTATGTGAATACCAATTTCTGAATTTTTCATATTACGTAATATTACAATTATCTAACTTCTTTTCCAAGAAGAGAGACAGCAGTCTCTTTGTAAAGTTCCTTTACTTTATGAATGTTTTCTATAACTACATATTCATCAACAACATGAGCCATCTCTGGAGGAGCCGGGCCGATTCCAATTGTTGGGATACTGCGTTTTCCGGCACTCTCGCTTCCATCAGTGCAGAATGGATAGTAGCAGGTTTCAAAAGCTATGCCAAGACGCTGATATGCTTCATGAACCGCGAAAGCCAATGGAGACTCTCTGTCAATTATCCACCCGGGAAAAAATCGAGAAGCTCCCAGGCTGCTTCCTGTATAGGTCTTTTCCGAGGCATAAGCTATGGAAACATGGGCTTCAAACACACTCTTTTGTTTCTGTAAATCCTTAATAATTGTTTCAATCGGCTGTATAACGGCTGATGCTGTCTCTTTTTCTATAAGCCGTCTGTCATAAGTTGCCCTGCAATAATTAGGAACCACGGATGATCCCGGATATGGCTCCGAAATAATATCGGTAATTTCCATGATACCTTTCCCGAGAAAATGTGACTCCTGTAATGGAATATTTTGTATTTGAGAAACTAACTCATGCATCATATTGATAGCATTAATTCCATGGTCCGGGGTGGCTGAATGAGCATTTCTACCTTCAGTCTCAAGAACTATTTCCGCCCTGCCTTTCTGACCGAGGGCAAGCTTCATATCACTCGGTTCGCCGATAATCACGAAGTCAGGATGGATATTGTCAAGAACCTTTCCGAATGATACCCCTTCCAAGGTTTCCTCAAATACAACAGCGCAGACATAGACATCCCCTGCTAGTATTTCTTTCTGTTTGATCAATTCGGCTCCGGCGTAAACCATGGCAGCAAGGGCACTTTTCATATCAGCGCTCCCTCTACCATATAAGCGGCCATCCCTTATTTCCCCAGAATAGGGATTGAGACTCCAAGCTTCCTTAGACGGTACCCCTACGGTATCCATGTGGCCTTCAAATAAAACTGCCAGGCCTTTTGATTTTTCAGAAGCCAATGAACTTTTTCCATCATTTAATTCTTTTAATCCGCTAATCTTTCCGATAACATTACCGTATGTATCATATCTGACCTCATCATACCCAAGCTGCTCCATTTCATCAAATATGAGGGAAGCTACAGCCTGTTCATGCCCCGAAATACTTTCCTGCTGAATAATTTTTGAGCAGAATTTGATCAAATTTTCATTCATATTATATCCAGATTTTCTTTGTAGTTGTAAGGATTTCAGCCTTCTCATCATCAACAAGAAGATTTTGTTCATAGGTAACCGTACCGATTCCCGGCTTGAATAAGGCTTTTTCTACAGCAAGATACATGCCCTTTTCTAATACAGCATCGCTGCTTTGTACAAACCAGGGTTTCTCCCAAGTAAGACCGATTCCATGACCCCAGTGAGGGGGAAAAGCCGCATATACTTTTTTCGGATCATTCTGTATCTTTTCACCAAGCAGTACCTGCTGATTACGCAGGTAAGCATCTCCAATACTGCAGAGCTGCTTAACACTCATTCCTGAATGAATCTTGCTGATTACCTCTTCACAAGCTCCAGTTACAGTTTCTATCATCCACCGCTGATCTGCTGCTGCTGATCCGCCGACAACACCGGTTCTCCCAAAATCTGATATATACCCTTCAAAGGAAATAATTAAATCCACTTTGAACAGTTCGCCTGATTCAAGTTTCCGATCGGAACTGTAACCGGGAAAATCTATGCTATGCACTGAATCACTGGATGGTCCGGAATTTACAACCACAAAATAGAGGGCTGCACCGGCTTCTATAACATGTGCAATACCCGGCGCAATAATTTCACTTTCCGTTTTTCCCGCTGAAATATTCTTCATAATGAGACTTACTGCTTTACTTCCAATTTCTGAAGCTCTTCGAATCGATCGGATTTCCCTATCAGTTTTAATCATCCGCATTCTATCAAAAAAGGACTCTACGGAAACCAAAGTCAATTCCGGAAGTTTCTCCTGTATACTTTTCCAAGTTTTATACGGCAGTATATCTTCACCGATAATACCGATTCGGCCTCTTTCCATACCCTTTTCTGCTGCAGTTTCCGCAAACAGGCTATACATATCATTACTGAAGCGAATATCTCCAATGGATACAAGATCCTCCCGATACTCAAGGGTAGAGACAATGAGAGCAGGGTCCCCTTCAACCGGTATAAAAAGAAAGGAGTGCGATCTTCCACTCCAAAGAGGAAGATTGTCCGGAAGATAGCATCGCTGCTGATAGTGATTTGCAAGGTAGAGGGCTCCCGCATATCGATCAAAAGTTCCGCCACCCCGAGAACATACCAATATTCCCTTAAGATTTTTCTCTTCGGCTGCCTCTCTCAGTCGCTCTCTTCTCTGCGTAAACTGAGTATGAGGAACATCACGCATAAACATAGGATATTTCCTTCATCAATTTTCTTTCACTATTTTTCGCGGTACCCAGTGCTTCACAACACCTTTGGATAATTCAGGACTATCCCGAAAATTCAGGACAGCCCGTCTTTACCATTTATTTATAGAATTCTCTCAGCTCATCTTCAATAATATCCATAATCTCTTCGCTTTCCCCGCCGACAGTTTTAACAAAATGTTCTCTTACCGGTAATGCAGCCTTACGAAAGGCCTCTATCTCTTCTTCTGTCAGATTAACAATCTGGGTATTAGGATCATCAGCAAGTACTTCTTCGGCACGAATATTATTTGCTTTCTGCAAATCAAACGCTACAGAATGCATCTCTTTTCCAGTTTCCAGGATAGCAGCCTGAATATTTTCAGGTAGTTTCTGAAAATTTGCTGAATTGAGTATAGTTGCCTGCATATAGAGGTAATGATTGGATTTAATTAAATAGTCCTGTACTTCGTAGAATTTCATTTCTTCAATGGGACCTATAGGGTTTTCCTGAGCATCCGCCATATTAAGCTGAAGCGCGCTATATACTTCTGTATAGGGAATTGGAGTCGGATTAGCCCCATAGGCTTTGTAATTGGCAATAATGAGAGGAGCCTGCATGGTCCGAATCTTTACACCTTCAAAATCTTCCGGATTTGTAATCTTTTTATTTGTTGTCCACTGCATCATTCCCTGAGACCACCAGTCTACAACAAACATATTTTTTTTCTGGAACAGCTCATTCAGATTTTCATTTAGAGCCTTACTCTGCTCAATGAAAGTAAAACTATCTTCAATACTTGTAGGCAGCAGATAATGAAGTAGAAAAAGCTGAACTTCAGGGATCAGAGTACCGGTATTACCGGGATTCATGATGACCATATCTATTCCTCCGGTCAGAAGCTGTTCGAGAAGTTCAACACCTACTCCCAGCTGTCCAACTGGATACACTTCAGTTTTTATCTTTCCATTTGTTTTTTCTTCCAGCCTTCGTCCAAATTCCTTACAGTAATTATCTGGTACGGTATCAGCAATATCTTCATGGGCAATTCGGAAAGTAATCGGCTCCATTTCTTCGCTAACATCCCCACTCTCTTCTGCGCTGCCCGCTGCAGCAAGCGGTAATAAAACGGCTGCAAGTAACAATAAAACTAATAACCCTTTTTTTCGCATAATTTCCTCCTTGAATGCAGTTACCGATAAATTCGGCATAATCTATAGAAGCTCTGTCAAAAACAGAGATACTCCCGGAACCAAAGTGATAATAAGCGCTGCAAATAGAAGCATCAGAATGTAAAACGGTGTCTTTCTGATTACAGTTAAGTAGGGCTTATCAAAAATCGCACAAGCGGTAAAAATATCATATCCGAATGGAGGGGTTGCTGATCCGATGGCCACCTGAAGGGTGATGATAATCCCGAGATGCACCGGGTCTATACCTGCGGCAATAGCAGCGGGGAAAAATATCGGTGTCAGGATGATTATGACTACAAGCGGATCAACAAGCATACAGCCGAGAAAAAAGGCAATATTTACAGTTAATAAAACTTTGAGAACAGAAGGATCAGTGCCCAGAACTGTTGAGGTAATTACCTGAGGTATTCGTGCATAACTAATTACCCATGCGAAAGCTGTTCCAGTCCCTACTAACACAAATACAACGGTTGTTACTATTCCTGTGGAAATGGCAATTTTTGATAAATCTTTCAGCTTTACAGATTTAAAAATACAAACTTCAATAATAAACGCATACAGAACAGAAAAAGCAGCAGCTTCAGTTGGGCTGAAAAAGCCTGAATAGATTCCGCCGATGATTATTACGGGAAATCCAAAAGTAAGTAAACTCTTCCTTGTTGCCTGATAACGCTCCTTCCATGATGCCTTGGGGAGCAGGGGAATCTGTTTTTTTCTGGCATAATATATGCTGTACAGTGAAAAGAACAATAGAACGAGCAGCCCCGGGATAATCCCGGCAATAAAAAGATCCCCAATTGATGTGCCGCTGATGACCCCGTACATAATCATACCGATGCTTGGCGGAATAAGATAAGCAAGATCACTTGAATTGATGATAAGCGCCATAACTGAACTATCATCATAGCCCCGTTTCAGCAGTTTATCTCTCATAGGCCTTCCTATTGCTACAACCGTAGCCTGCGTAGAGCCTGATATTGATCCGAAGAGAGTGCAGGTTGCAGCTGTTGTTATAGCAAGGCCGCCCCAAATATGTCCGACAAAACTTTCAACAAAATCCAGCAATCGGTTTGCAGTTTTTCCTGCCACCATGATATCAGCGGCAAACATAAACATAGGAACGGACAGCAGTACAAATCCCTGTACTCCCAGCATCATTTGCTGGGCTATAATAAACGGTTCCACATTCGGCATATACACGACTACTGCAAGGATCGTACCAGCTAGCATGGTTATCATCATAGGGAAACCAAGAACAAGGAGGCTTATCATTACAATCAGCATCATTGTAAGCATCAGTTATCCTCTCCGTTTTCTTCTTTTTTTTCTTCAATAACGTCAAATACTGTTTCAGTGGAGACATCATCTGCAATTTTTTCTGTCCCAATATATACTTCAGGATTCTTCAGGTTGATAAATATATTCAGGAGATATTGAATTCCACCCAGTAGAAAACCAATTGAAAGTGGAATTGAAATCCACCAAGCAGGAAGTCTGAGGGCAGGAGTCACCTTGCCTAGCATTTTAATATACTGCGTATACTGGAGGCTGATGTAACTCATGTAAAACAGCAGCAGCATGGTTACTAGAGAAGTAATGATGGTAACAATTTTTTTCAAACGAAGCGGGAAAAGGTCAAAAATTGCTGACATTCGAATATGACGTGCCTTTTTCGCAGCATAGCCTATTCCTAGAAATGTACAGATTGTAAGCAGCGCAGCGCCAATCTCTTCTGCATAAGAGAGGCTGTTGTTTAATTTTCTTGCTATAACATTGGCAATAAGAATTACTGCCATTAGTATGATACTGCCGCCAAGAATCCGTTCTTCAATTTGGGAGATAAAATCGCTTATCTTTCGAAACATGATATTCTCCAGAACTATTATTCAACTTAGTTGATTCTAAAGCACCTTTGTTTACCTGTCAACAATTATTTTTTCGTGCATTCAAGCTAAAGTAAGTGACTCCATTTCAGAGCGTTAAAATAGTTTCATGGGCGCTAAGTCTACGCTAGCACAAACATAGTGATAGCTTACATTTTGGAGAATAATTCTGTGATTAGCATACGGGGAAATACATTCCAAACTTTCAACAGCCCGTATTAAACTTGTTTATTCTTGGTAATGAGCAAAATCAATGCACTATTCAGCTTATCATAAAGCTTAGTACCAAGGCTGATTCAATTTCGCCTTTAGAACTCAATTAACATTGAAAATTAGGATTTTATTTCCCAATTTTCAATGTTAATATATACTATAATTGCAAGAAACCGATATCTCTATCAAATCAAGACGGCACTGAAAAGATCAAAAATAACAGCTCTTCTCGGCCCTAGACAGTGCGGTAAGACAACTTTAGCTAAAGAGATAGCACGCAGCAGAGATGCTGTTCTGCTTGACATGGAATCTCCCTCAGATAGGGCAAAACTGCAGAATCCGGAATACTATATCAACTCAATTTCCGGATTAGTTATCATTGATGAAATTCAGCAGATGCCGGAGCTGTTTCCCATCCTTCGCGTACTTGCAGACAAAACCACTGAAAACGGACGTTTCCTCATTTTGGGCAGTGCTTCGCCGGATCTTGTACGAAATACATCAGAATCACTGGCAGGCAGGCTTGAATTTGTCGATCTTCAAGGATTTGACATCACTGAAATTGATTCTGCCGAAAGCAGAAAGCTCTGGCTGCGGGGAGGATTCCCCCGATCGTTTCTGGCTGAATCAGAAGAAGACAGTACTGCCTGGATCGATGGATTTACAAGAACTTTCCTGCAAAGGGATATCCCCCAGCTTGGAATACGTGTTCCTGCAGCAGCTCTGCGTCGTTTCTGGACAATGCTGGCATATTCGCATGGGCAGATTCTTAACAGTTCCAAGCTTGCGGGATCGATGGGTATGAACAATAAGACAATACGCTCGTATATTGATCTGCTGATTGCAACCTATATGATACGTTCTATCCCTCCCTGGTATGAAAACATTAAAAAACGGCAGGTTAAGTCCCCAAAAATCTACTTTACTGATACAGGCTTACTCCATCATCTGCTGGGCATTCATGACTTTGATACCCTTTTGGGGCATCCGCAGGCGGGTGCTTCTTGGAAAGGTTTCGTGCTGGAACAAATCTTGAGAAATGTGCAGCATCCAGATCCCTATTTCTGGTCGACCTACAGCGGAGCTGAGCTGGATCTGCTGCTCATACATGGGAGCAGGAGAATAGGAATCGAGTGCAAATTCAATGAATCTCCAAAAACAACAAAATCAATGCATGCTGCGCTGCAGGATCTGAAGCTAGAGAAATTGTACATTGCTTATCCCGGGAAAGAAAGCTACTCGGTTCATGAAGCTATAGATGTATGTTCTGTACCAAAACTTATAAAACTGCTCAGTACAGGAGCATTTTGAACTGAATTAAAACAAAAAGCTTCAATGAAGCTTCGATTATTTGGCGGCTAAGCCAGTCTGAAGATCAAAACCGGAATAGGGGTCCCAGGGATACTCCCGAGCAGCAGCACGATACAGGGATGCAAAGTGCTCAACACGCTTTTCAATTTTTTGATTGAGATGCTCATCAGGTTTATAAGGTTCATCCGACTTGTTCGGGGTGTTAGTCTCGTCAGTTTCATCAGGTTCTTCAGCTTGAATTTTCTGATCGAAGGCCTTTTCTGAAGACTTTTCTGAAGAAAGGAGGGCACTGTCAGGAAGGCCGAAAACCTCTTTCTGCCGCTCACCGAAAATTCGATTGATCAGCTCAGTCCCGGTTCCAATTTTGATGAGGTGGGCCTTCAGAAGCGCCATTGCGGGAAGCCCGGGAAGGCCTGCTGCCCCTTCAATTTTGTCTACCAGCGTGTGGGGGGCATGATCGCTTTCAAGCCAGTCAATCCGGCCGTCAAGCAGCGCCTGCATGAGTTCATGTCGTGTCTCCTCACTCCTCAGCGGGGGATTCACACGAAACAGGTGTCCCTCCTCCCCAAGCTGCAGCTCCTTGCTGAGGAGCAGGTGATGGGGTGTCGCCCCGCAAGTAATTCGACAGGACATTTTGGGTCTGGCTTTTTCTATGATGCGGATCGCCTCAGGCTGAGTGATGTGGCAGATATGCAGAGTCCCACGGAATCCTGCCTCCCGAGCAAACAGAATCTGCTCACGCACCGACATAATTTCGGCCTCTGCCGGGCGCATTTCATCGTGGTCGCCGGTTTCCAGACTTCTGAATAGCTCAGGGTCTTCACAGTGAACCGCCAAAACACCTGTGTAGTCGTTTTCAGCAAGCTGGTGATATATCGCACGCCGATCGGAACGCTTCATGATGCCCAGGTTGCCGGTGGAAGTTCCTGCGAAGAGTTTGAGTCCTACCACCCGGGGGAAAAGTTCCCGATGTGCCGTAACCGCAGCAGCGATCTGGTCCTGATCCCGGGTAAGCCCTGCGTACAAACCATGGAAAATTGAGAGATGAAATTCGCGGGCGGAAGTATCAGCAGCAGTCAGGCGCTTTTCGATCTCTTTTCGGCTGATAATCGGCGGTTTGGTATTGGGCATCTCAAAAACTGCAGAAAAACCCAGCCGCTGGGCAAGAGCTAATCCGTGTCCCAGAGTCTCTTTTGCGTACTGATCGTAATCCCGCAGATGCACGTGAGGATCAATCATGAAAAAACTCCTTTTCGTTCGCCATCAGAAAGTCCATCCGAAGGAAGGTCCCGTACTGACAGGTCAGATGCCCTCCGCAGCTGCATGCTCCGCACATCCCGATGCCGCAGAGACTCGGCCGCTCCATGGAAAGATACACGTCCTTTTGAGGAACTCCCGCCGCACTGAAGGCTTCCGCCGCCTTAGCCATGAACTTTTCCGGCCCGACGATGTAGACTGCCGTACTTTCAGGATCCTTTCCGTTCGCTGAATCAAGCGTGGAATCCGGCACTTTCCCTGCCGTTGAATCCGGCGCTTTTTCGGTCGCTGAATCAAGCGTGGAATCCGGCACTTTTTCGGTCGCTGAACAAAGCGCTGAATCGATGACCCGCCCGGGTTTGCCCTCGTCCTGAACCACCTTCATCGGACCAAACTGTTCAAGAATTTCCTGCAGAGGAGCCGTTTTCGCAGCAGCATCATCAACCGCCCCGTAAAAAATCGATACATTCTTGCCCGCTTTCGTCAACTCTTCAGCCAAGGCCGGCAGCACCGCAATTCCCGTTCCGCCGGCAAGCAGCACCGCCCGATCTCGCTCTGTGACGTCCACCGGCGCACCGTAAAGCCCCCGCAGATACAGGCTCTCCCCTTCCTGCATGGCACACAGCGCTTCGGTAAAGGGCCCCTTCTTCTTGATAACAAATCGTAATGGTGATGCTTCCGCGATGGAAAATGGTTTTTCACCTACTCCTGGGATCCACAAAAAAACGTACTCTCCGGCTTTATATGACCTCTCCCCTTCAAGGCTCACCACATAGACGTCTCGGCTATGATGCTCAATTCTGCTGATACGGTACGGCTCGTAGTTCATTTGCGGGCTTTTTGAGAGGAAGTGGTCCACGGAGAAAGAGGAATGTGCCGAATTCGCAGCACAGCCAGAGTGAAGTATTTCACGTGCTCCTGCTTTGACTGTATCGATGTACTGCGCCCAGTCCCACTGCTTCACCCGGGCAAAGGCACTACCGATTCCCACTACATCAGCTCCGGCGGCAGCCATCGCCGCCGCATCCTCAGCGGTGGTCACTCCTCCCATCCCGATAATCGGAACATCGCGGCCGAGGGTCTCCCGCATGGCCGATACTGTCGCTAAAGCTTTCTGTTTAACCCATTCGCCGCTCATTCCGCCTCGTCCGCCCAGGTCGTTCTGCAGTATCGGCTTACCGCTGAACGGCTCAATGTAACACTCGGGTCCGACAGTATTTATTGCAGAGAAACCGTCGGCTCCCGCATCCATTACCGCGGCGGCGATCTCCCTGATGTTATCTACATTGGGGGTGAGTTTGGGGAAGACGGCTGCGGGGAAATCAGGACCGATATCCTCCCGAATTCTGCCCATATAGTGTGCTGCGATTTCGGCACTTTCCCCAATAGTTGATCCGTAACCGGCGGAAGCATGGGGACAGGAAAAATTCAGCTCGATGATCTCCGCCATCCCGCCGAAAAACCGCACCAGAGTGATAAAATCCTCAGGAGTTGAGGCGGATACAGAGATATTCAATACTCCCCTCATTGCATAGCCGCGGAAGACGGCATCAAGCTCCTGATAAGCAGCTTCCATCCCCGGATTCCGCAGCCCGACCGAATTGCCGAAGCATCCCGTTTTCGGTTCTGTAATGATGGGTTCCCGATTCCCCGGATTCGGCTCCACCTGATAGCTCTTGGAGGTAATCACGTCGATTCCGGGCACATCACGATCAACAGCCCGAATCATATCCCCAGTCGTTGTGACAACTCCTGAAACCGTAGACAGCAGCACTTCTCCGCCTTCATCACGCAGGAGGCGCTGGTGATTCCCCGTGAGCCGTTTTAGCAGCACAGCTTTATTCGACATTTTTTGCTGGAGGGTCATGCACATACATCCTTTTCTGCAGGTATTTTACTTCAATTCAGACTCATTCGTCCAATTCGGAAGGAACCGTATCGGCACTCTCAGGGTGAACGCTGAAACCGTATTTCTCCACCGGTACTCCTTTAAGCATACTCCTTTAAGCATACTATTTTAAGCGCACTCTTTTAAGCCGACAGGCAAAACGGTTTCAGTAATTATCGTTCCAGACGAACTTCGTGAGCCAGTGTTGAGAAGGACTCAATCAGCACTTCAAGCCAATTTTCCGGCGCTCCCTTCCCTTTCCACGGATGAGTCAAGCCGCTGGAACTGTTGATTCTGGCCAAAGCAGTTTCGTATCCGGCTTCTTGGAGAATTTTTATCGTTTCTGAACCGCTTCCCCCCTGAGCGCCGACACCCGGGATGAGCAGCGGCACTCGTTCATCAGCATAGAGGCGGGCAAGCTGAGCCAGTTCCTTCGGATTCGTAGCACCAACCACAGCTCCGACACCCTCATGTTCCTGATGCCAGCGGCTCACTGTCTCAGCAACTCGCTCAAAAAGCGGTTTCCCCTCGCAGATTCCATTCTGCAGATCCGCACCTCCCGGATTTGATGTCCGATTCAGACAATAGACGCCCTTTCCTTCCTGGAAAAACGGCGAAACTGAATCGCTTCCCATATACGGCGAAACCGTCACAGCATCGCACTCCCATCTCAGAAAAGCTTCATTTGCATAATTCAGGCTTGAACGGGCGATATCCCCGCGTTTTGCATCAAGAATTACGGGAACTTCCGGGAAAAAATCTTGGAGCATGTCAAGAAGCGCCGCCAATGATCGCGAGCCTTTGTATTTCCCCTCCCGCGGCCGATCCATGGCATGATAGTAGCCGATGTTCGGTTTAAATGCAGCGGGCTGCAGATCCTGATCTCTCATGGCGGTAAAGATGGAATAAAAAAATTGTCCGAGGCCTATGCAGCTTTCATCTTCATCCGGCCTGCCCTGGAACTCAGGGGGAAGATACTCTAAGATGGGATCAAGTCCCATGCATAGGATGTTTCCAGCCTGATGGGCGCTTCGTTTAAGTGTATCGGTATAGGTACTCTTTTTCATTGTATCACCCTTGTGTTGTGATGCCAATTCGGCACATTTTTTCAAATCATTTTGTATGAGCCATTCTTTCGTGTCAGCTCCTAAGCGATCAGCCCTCTTTCCTCGGAAATCCGCGCTGCTCGCCCCAGCCGAAGGGATCTTTCCGCCACTCCTGGAGGGATGCGTAAGCATCATCATCAATATAATTGAGGGAACGGGCAGTGGAAATCATACGATCATACGTGAGCAGGCTGATAGGTGTACAGGGCGAACTGAGCGCCATAAAAGCATCAGCAGCTCGCTGGAGCCCATATGTGAAGATGGAAAAGCAGTACGGAACCTCCGCTCCCATCTCCGTGAGGGTGCTGACTGCCCGGATAGAGCTGCCGCCGGTGGAAATGAGGTCCTCAATCAGCAGCGCCGTTTCTCCATCAAACTCCCGACGATTTCCCAGCCCCTCAACGGCGCTTTTTGTCCCATGCGTTTTTGATGAACCCCGAACATAGCAGAGCGGCAGACGAAGGGCATCGGCCAGTGTCGTGGCGTGGGGGATCCCGGCCGTAGCGGTCCCGGCAATCCAATCCGGCGAAAAAGAGAGTGCATCCTTCAGCAGGGAAAACCCTTCCGCAATAAGCGCACGAGCTTCCGGCGCCTGCAGAAACGTCCTGTTGTCGTTATAAATGGGCATAAAATATCCTGATGCCCAACAGAAAGGCTCCTGAGGCTGAAGACGAATGGCGCCCATTTTCAGTCCCAGCCGCGCGATCTGACTCCCTATCTGCTCCTGAACACTCCTGATACTGTCATACTGCTTCTTGTTCATCTCACCCATTTCGTTCATCTCCGCTCCTCCTTGTCGGCAGACGCCAACCGAAACCCTTCAGACAGCCGCATCGCAATCCCTGCTTTTCCGCAATCGATTAATTGAAGCTTTGATGCAGGGCTCCAAATTCCGCAGCAGCTTTTTGCTGATGCTGATGCCTCCGCACTCGGCCTGCTTCACTCTGATGCTGCCTGCAGGCAGTAATGTATCTTAAATGTATCCGCTCAAATCGGCTATGTCAACAAAGTGCCGAATTGGCATCACACCCAGATTTCCTTAAAACTGTAGGAATTACCGCAGTACAGACAGCGTACTCGTCGATCCGACGTCCTGATAAAATTCGGCGTCACCCCTTCCTGATGCCCCGGATGAGAAATACAGGCCTCATTGGAGCAGACCAGCCCCTCCAAGTTGTACACCCGCGGCGGCGCATGCAGCCGAAATTTTCCCGTAACAGAGCCGTTCCGGACAAAATTCAGGGTTGATCCGGGAGCAATGGCCGCAAGACGCTTCATCTCCACCTCGTTCAGTTCACGATGCCCCGGCCTGAAAATTATCCCCTTGTACAAATCAGCATCATTCTGGGAGGAGGAGATCCACTCGCCCCCCTTCCCGTTAAGCCCGAGTATCCGAATAATTTTGCCCATGTGCCGCCGAATCTCCTGAGATGAGTCTCCCCGACAGATATGATCAATCACGATCCCGTCGCTGATCGGATGAACCCCCTCAGAATAGTGCTTCGGCCCCTCCCCGGGACTCACCGGCACTTCCTCAATAAAATCCTCGTCATCAGGCACATATATCACGCGGTCCCCCTGAAAATCCTCTCCCAGAAGGCCGCCGTACAAGCCGAGCAGCACAATCCTGACCAGCCGCCCGTTCGCTGACTGACGCTCCCACCCGTTCAAAGACGTATCGTCAAGAAAGAGCGGAACCACCGGATGCGCCTTATGCCTCGGCAGCGGATGATAAAAAAGCGTCCCCTCCGGAACTTGGTCCAGAAAGCGCCGCTGAAACGTGATCTTTCCGCGCAGCTCATCCTGACGCTGAAGCACCTGATCGCCCATCCGTTCCAGCTGAGGCCGCGTAAAATACCACTTATCCGCCACAGCGCCCTCGGTGGAAGCTCCTCCCGCTTGCCCCACATACGCCTCGATGGATTCGAAGCACCTCACCTCAAAGCCGTTATGCCGCATCTCATCCACATAGTAGGCCGGCATCTCCAGGACATCCGGCGCGATCAGATCCACCTTCACATGATCGAAGACCTTCAATCCGTCAACCTTGGAATGGACCGTCCTGCCGTGGAATAAATCCCCCACCAGGGCGACATGGATGGAGTCATAACTCCAGTTGTTGTCTTCCAGGAAGGTGAACTCGTCAAGCAGCTCCTGCGTGGGATGCTCATGCTTGCCGTCCCCCGCATTGATGAAAGACGGCGTCCAATTCAGCTGATTCCTCGCAGCATACGCCCGCGCGGACTCCTCCAGCCACCGGCACACCCCTTCAAGCTTGCTCCGTATGATAAATATGCGGTTGTCATAACCTGCTAAATTATTGAAGGTATCAGCATAACTTTCTCCTTTGTTAAACGAAGAGCTGTCAGAACTCAGTGCGGAGAGCTTTGCATGATGAAAATGCGCTGCGTTTTTGAAGGATTCCTTGGTTCGGGTGCTGTCCTCCAAAAAGACTTCATAGACGCCGAAATCGCGGTCAGCGATACGGAACGCATCAATTTTCTGCTTGTCGCCGGATTCCAGCGCTTCCTTGAGTTCCCGTGTTTTCCTGAATACATACCGCCGCTCATCGCGACTCAGATCATCGATCACAGCAAGTGACCTACCAGAAAAATTTTCCCGCATACTTTTTTCTCTCCTCGTGTGATGCAATTCGTGCTGCCAATTCGGCACATTTTTTATTCCACCACATCTCCCGATGCAGTGCCTCCTCGACCATCCTTCAAAACCAAATTTCGATCTAGCACTGATCTAGCACTGATCAAGCACTGATCTAGCTCTAATCAAGTGCCAGACAGGTTCTAACGCCCCTATAGCACCATCTCCTTCGCCCCATCAGCCGCTCTTCCTGCAGCTTCACAGGACATAAAAAAACGCCGGCACATTAACCGACGCTTCAATTGCAAACACTGATACTGTTATTGGAAGAATTCATGACTGAATCAATGGAAAACTCATCCAAAAGCGGAATTCGTTTTTTTCTTCTGATGTCTACGCGGTGCATCTTCTTTTCTTTCATGAAACTTCCTGTTTTCTGTCCTTTAGCTGTGCTGCCAATTCGGCACATTCCGCCGACAACGGATTTTTTGGGAATATAGCAGAATGAAGCGCAGCCGTCAAGTATCAGCTTGACAGTACAGCATACCCAGCTGCTCCGCAAATCAGTGGAGCAGGCTTCAGTGGAGCAGGCTCTTAAAGCTGACTGCAGCGATTTTTCCGCCGAATGCATCCGCCGGGACTACCACAAACTTGAAAGAACAGTAACTCCCAGGCGACCCTTATCAGCAGAAAACATCGAACCCAAATTTGACCAGTCCAAATCATCAAGCCGCATCGTCGAATTGATCGCATAGGAGATGCCCACGCTTCCACCGCCGATCAGCAGGTCACCAGTAAAACGAAGATTCACGCCGTTTTCGAAGAGATCATCAGAAGTGAGGTTGATCTCCTTTTTGCCGGGATGCACAAAAAAATCCAGCTGCGGACCGCCGTAGACACCAAGCTGCAGGGGACCGAGATTGTGGGTCAGTCCAAGATTCAAGTACGATTCAATGAGCATCCCCACAACGTCCTCATCGCCAGCGCACGAAGCCCCTTGTGAGATGACAGCCGCAAGATTAACGGAAAAGATGCTGATGCGGAATCGCGTATCGAGCCCGAAGGCGAAGTCATCAACGTCCAGATTGCTGAGATAATCCTGATCAATAGCTTGCACATCCACCGGCGTTTTCATCATTGCTGTGGGGCCGACTTTCAGATCCACCAGCTCAGCCGCTCCAAGCCCAAGGGCAGATCCAAGTGCAGGCCCCAAAATGAGCCCAATCAGCATCACTTTCCACCGTCCAAACATAATTTTTCTCCCAATTGCCTGTTTGATAAAAAGCACTCCCCCAAGTACTTTTCAGGCAATTTCCCGATATTTCCTCTCACTATAAAGCATAGCTTAAGATTCAGCAACAAAACATTCAGCAGCATCACAGAAAATGTGCCGAATTGGCAGCACAGCTGTTTGGGCAATTTTTTCGCTTTCCGTTACATTATTTTATAATAGCTTTTCTTTTTTAAGAAATACTTCCTTTTCCTGTAATTTTTGCTTCCTCGAAGTATTTTTTCCGGAACTTTTCAGTCCAAGCTGATACAAAAAGAAAAGCTGCCCCGCCTTTTCGACAGAACAGCTTTATATTCATACATACAG
>JAIPFQ010000036.1:0-16086 GCA_021736605.1 Spirochaetales bacterium
ATTAAGAGAAATGAGAACAAATTTGAATAATGCTTATCGTTTGAAAAAAGATTTCATGCTTTCGATATCGGGATCAATAGATCGGGGAATTTCAACTCTGCCTCTGAATATATCCATGTCCTTGAAGCCGATTCCTGTAAGCAGTACAAGAATATCAGCATCCTCTCCGTATGTTTCTTTAAGATATTCTTTGTCATGCAGGAAACCCGCCCAGGAAGCTGCTGCCGCCGGTTCAACAAAAATCCCGGCCTCTTTTGACAGTTCCAGCTGGGCGGAAAGTATGGCATCATCAGTTACTTCAGATGCCCAGCCGCCATTTTCAGTAATTGCTTCGGCTGCATATATACCGCTAGCCGGGGAACCTACGGAGATTGAATCTGCAATAGTAGATACTGCGGGTAGATTTCGATATTCACCACTTTTCCAAGCCTTGCTTATGGCATTGCTCCCTTCAGACTGGCAGCAGACAAGCTTTGGTAGATTTGATATTAATCCAGCATCTTGAAGATCTTTAAAGCCTTTATGTATTCCGGAATAAATTACTCCGTCCCCAACAGGAACATAAATAATTTCAGGAATATCTCTGCCATATTGGTTGAAAATCTCAATCGAAACACTTTTTTTACCTTCAACTGTCATAGGATTATAAGCTGTGTTTCTATTTATCCCTCCGAAAAGCTCCGTGTAGGCAATTGATAATGAGAAAGCTTCATCATAGCTTCCTTTTACCGGTACCACGGAAGCTCCAAAGAGTACTGACTGCATAAGTTTATTTTCAGGGGCAGTTTCCGGTACAAAGAGAACTATATCAAGACCATATGCAGCTCCGGCACATGCCATTGCTGAACCAGCATTTCCAGTGGATGCCAAAGCAACGCTGGATTCGTTGAAATGAACAGCTTGGGCGGCAATCAGTTGTGATGCTCTATCTTTAAAAGAACCTGAAGGATTATTTCCTTCGAGTTTGCAGAAAACATGAGAAAAACCATATTTATTAAGCAAATTATCCGGTTTAACTAATGGAGTATTTCCCACTGGATACACATCAGGAGTTGGAACAGTATAGGGAAAGAAGTCAAAAGGGGTGACGGATTCTTTATCCCTCAGAGAAAGGAGTTCTTCTTTATTGTAAATGATATTAAGATTTCCTATGGAAAAATGGTCTTTGGGGGTTTTGCTGGAACATTCAGGACAGGTATACAGTATAGAATCTCCGGGATATTCTTTTCCGCAATTTTGGCAGACATAAGAAAAATTCATAATAATGTTCTCCTCTGTAAAGATATCTGCAAAGATAATTGTTTGTAGTTCAGGTATTCAGATTTTCAAGCTGGATAACCTGATGCTGAAACCTTTAAAGACATTTTAAAATAAATACTGCGTAAGTTACAATGAAATGCTGAAATGAATTTGAAATCCCCTGATACATGATGTGCTTGTATCAGGGGACTTTTTAAAGTAAATGCTTAAAATTTCTAGTTCACTATTTCAGTTAGCTCTTAATTAACAGGCAATAAGAAGCAATCAAGTTTTTAAACATGGAGAAATTTTCAGTCTTCCAGAATTCCTACTTCTTTATTGAAATCAGTAATCAGAGAATCAATCTTTGGAGTCAGTGCCTGGATATTCGTCCAATAATCTCTGTCATACCATTGTGCATTTAATTCATCAAGGTTTTTACCCTGCTGTTCAATCCAAGTATAGTATTTTAAATTATGAATACGCAGCTTATCATAGTAACCAAGTTCTTCAACATTATCAGTCTTTTGACTCATGAGTGAGGATGCATAAATACGTGCTGCATCTTCATTGGTAAAATGACCAAAATTATTATGCATTTCCTTAACACGGGAACCATACAATTCGATTGAATCAGTAAGAACCGTTACTATGATATCATCTTCCTCCATTTCATAGTACTTAGCCATTTTAATAGCACCAATAACATTACCTATTCCGGAAATTCCCCAAAGCTCAAGCTGATCAATAGTTTCCTGGGGTACTCCTTTTTTCAGCAGAAATTCTTTCCCTTTTTCTTCATTGAATAGTCGCAGGATGTCCATACAGTCATTATCATCTATAGCTACAACCATATCAGTGTTTTTGACATTATGGATCCACGGTACATGTTTATCGCCGATACCTTCAATACGATGGCCTCCAAAACCGTTTCTCATGAGAGTAGGACACTGTAGTGCCTCTGCAGCTGCTAATTTAATATGCGGATAGAGTTTTTTCAGATAATCACCCGCTGCAAGGGTTCCACCGGATCCGGTTGCTGTCAAATATCCTCTCACTCGTTCCGGGGAGGGTGCTTCCTTCTTCAGCATCTCTTCAATAGCATTTGCTGTTATTTCATAATGCCAGAGATAATTACCGAATTCATCAAACTGGTTGAAAATTACTATATCATCACCCCGTTCTGCAGTCAGTTCATGACATTTGTCAAAGATTTCCTTAACATTGCTTTCACAGCCGGGGGTGGCAATAACTTCTCCAGCCACCGATTTTAACCATTCAAATCTTTCCTGACTCATCTCTTCAGGAAGGATGGCTATTGAATCGCATGCTAATAGAGCTGAGTTATATGCTCCGCCTCTGCAGTAGTTCCCTGTGGAGGGCCAAACTGCTTTCTGTTTTGTAGAATCAAAGTTACCAGTTACTAAAGAAGGGGCAAGGCATCCATAAGTAGCTCCTACTTTATGAGCACCCGTGGGGAACCATTTCCCCACTAAAGCTAAAATTCGTGCTTTGGTACCAGTTAGGGAACTAGGAAGTTCTATATAATTAACATCGCCGAAAGTCCCTCCCTGCTCGGTGGGTTCATTTTTCCAAGTAATCCTGAACAAGTTTACTGGGTCAACATCCCAAAGACCAGTCTTGGACAGTTTCTTCTTAATTGAATCAGGCACAGAGTTAGGATCCTTCATTTCAGCAAATGTAGGGTAAACAATGGATCTTTCACGACATCTTTGAGCATTTTTCTCTTTTACGTCGGGATTCATAGTTAAATCGATCATGTATATCTTTCCTCCGAATTTACTTCTACAGAAATATTAGAATAAAAAAATGAAATTAATACAAAAAAACAAGTAAAAAATTTTGCAATAATTAATTAATATAATATCCCTGTATATTCTCTATATACTAAAAAATATGATACGTCAAGAAAAATTGCTGCAAAATTTCTATTTTTCAAAAACAGTATAGTACATATTTCTTTTTCGTTTCAATTCTAATTATTGTTGCAGAATGTTGCGTTTTTTGGTTGACAGAACCGTGTGACAGGGTAAAATAAAAAAAGAAAATGGAAGTAGGCTATATCAAAAGTTTACCATATCCAATCAGGAGATTATATGAGTGATATTATGAGACCCGTTCCTTTTACAGAGCTCTTGAAAAGAGTATTTATGGAATATCGTCAGTCAAACACGATTTTCGGTATAGATAAAGAAGATTTTTTTATTAAAAGAAATGAGAAAGAAGTCTCCATTCTCAACCAGACTTGTGTTACTCCTGTAGGGCCTGCAGCTGGTCCGCATACACAGCTTGCACAGAATATTATTGCATCTTATCTTGCAGGGGGCAGATTCTTTGAATTAAAAACTGTTCAGAAACTTGATCATCTTGAAATAGAAAAACCTTGCATTGATGCTAGAGATGAAGCTTACAATGTTGAATGGTCGACAGAGTTTACCCTTGAAAAAGCTTATGATGAGTATGTAAAAGCCTGGATAATTCTTCATGTTTTAGATGCCGTTTTTCAGGAGAGGTATACAGGAGAGCCCTCCTTTATTTTCAATATGAGTGTGGGATATGATTTAGAGGGAATTAGAACTCCAAAAATGCAGCATTTTATTGATGGAATGATTGATGCCGAAACTCAGGGTGTCATGGACTCTTATATAAAGCAGTTGCAGGATATACTTGAAAAAAGTGATTTAATTGAAGGACTTTTCAGTAAAGAGTTTATTAATCAGAATCTTGAATCTGTGAAAAAACGAATAGATTCAATCTCCTATTCAATTTCACCTTCTTTAACTTTGTCCACTATGCATGGCTGTCCTCCTGATGAAATTGAATCCATCTGTAAGTATATGCTTTCAGAAAAGAATCTTGATACTTTTGTAAAACTTAATCCTACACTACTGGGCTACGATAAGGTTCGCGAAATTCTTGACAGCCTCGGTTATGATTATCTTCACATCAGCAGAGAATCTTTTAACCATGATCTTCAATTTAATGATGCTGTTTCCATGATTAAGCGCCTTCGTGAAACCGCTGATAATGCAGGAAAAAAATTCGGTGTGAAACTTTCCAATACTCTTGGTTCAGTAAATGATCAGGGAGTGCTTCCCGGCGACGATATGTATATGTCAGGAAGAGCCTTGTATCCTTTGACAATTCATACCGCTTCAAAATTATCAGATCATTTTGATGGTGAATTACGGATTTCTTATTCCGGAGGAGCGAATGTACGGAATGTAAGAAAATTGTTTGAAGCTGGAATACGCCCAATTACAGCTGCTACAGAGTTATTAAAACCTGCCGGTTATCTCAGACTGGCTGATATGGCTGAGGAGATTGAAGAAAGTGAAGATTGGGATGTTTCACTTGTGGATAATGAAAAACTTAGATTATTAGCAGAGGAATCATTAACAGAGGATTACACGCAGAAATCATATCGCGGTGAAGATATAATAAGCACAGGGGATGCCTTGCCTCTGCTTGACTGCTATATCGCTCCATGTACTGCTGCCTGTCCAATACATCAGGATGTACCTGAATATATATACTTAACTGGACAGAAACGTTTTGCTGAGGCACTTGAAGTTATTTATGAAAAGAATGCTCTCCCAAATATTACTGGTCATATTTGTGATCATCAATGTATGTACAATTGTACAAGAATGGATTACGAAGGAGCCGTTGAAATTAGAGAAATGAAAAGAGCTGCAGTTGATAACGGTTTTGAAGATTATATGAAATTATGGAAAAAACCTGAAAAGAATGGCATGAAAGCGGCAGTAGTAGGAGCCGGACCAGCAGGACTTTCTGCAGCTTATTTTCTAGCACAGGCAGGTTTTGAAGTCAGTGTTTTTGAGCGGGAAGAGCATGCCGGAGGGGTTGTTCAGTATGTAATTCCTTCATTCAGGCTGCCTCAAAAAGCTATAGAAGATGATATTGAATTTATAAAGGCGCATGGTGTTACGTTCCATTTCGGGGCAGATGTTGAGCAAGTTTCTAGACAGAACCTCCTGAAAGAGGGATATGATTATCTCATTTATGCCGTTGGAGCGGAAAAAGATAACACTATGAGAATTGATGGAGATACTGAAGGCTTAATTGAATCTCTGTCATTCCTTAAAAATTTTAGAAAAAGTTCATCTTCTTTGGAGCTCGGCAGCCACGTACTGGTTGTCGGCGGCGGAAATACAGCCATGGACAGTGCCCGTGCCGCTGTTACAGTTCCTGGTGTTGAGCAGGTAAACCTCGTATACCGCAGATCCCCCAAAGAAATGCCGGCGGACTTAGAAGAGTATGAAAATGCCGTAAAAGATGGAGTGAATTTTTATTTTCTTACAAATCCCGAATCGTTTGACAGATATAATAGAACTGTTACATGCCGGGTGATGAAACTTGGAGCTCCTGACAGCAGCGGACGCAGGCGACCGGAAAAAACTGATAAAACTGTAACTATTACAGCCGATACAATAATTACTGCGGTAGGAGAAAAAGTTGATAGCGATATGCTCAAGAATATCGGATTACCTGTGGACGAAAAGGGTTGGGGAATCGTTTCTGAGGATTTGGAAACACCGATAGAAAATGTATATCTCATTGGAGATGCTCAGACTGGTCCGTCTACGGTTGTCCAATGTATTGCTGCAGCAAGAAAAGCGTGTGATTCGATTATAGAAGATGTGATAGGTTCAGAAGCCGCTGGGAATGCTGCAGGTGATATTCAGGATTTCATATCAGATGAGTACTCTTCAGCATCAGATCCAACAGCATCAAATAATGAAAGTGTTGATCATGGAGAAACAGAAAGTGATGAAAGTAGTTTTCATGATTATGATGCTGTTACTGAACTGGAAGAGGAAGAGAATGCCTTTTTCAAGGAAATTAGAGATAAAAAACGAGGATTCCTGCCGTCAATTTTTCCGGAGAATCTACGTATGGATAATAATGCTGATGGAGAATTTGCTGAACGTGAAGCGGCTCGATGTCTGGAGTGCTCATATATATGTAATAAATGTGTTGAAGTATGTCCGAACAGGGCTAATATCGCAGTAGATGTTCGGGATTTGGAAATGTTTGATAATCCTTTTCAGATAATTCATATTGATGGGTACTGTAATGAATGCGGTAATTGTGCAACTTTCTGTCCATGGGAAGGGAAACCGTATAAAGATAAATTTACCTTGTTCAATCTTAAGGAAGATTTTGATAATTCTGATAATTCAGGTTTTATAGTTTCGGAAAACGATGTACTGATTCGATTACATGAAGAAGAATTCAGTTTCAGGTTAAATGAAAAGGGTCTTATTAACAATGAGGGAAATACCAGTTCCGTGCCTGTAGAGATAACCGAGCTGATCAATCTCATCATTGTTGAACATGCGTATCTGCTGGGCAGCTTGAATACCTAGAAACTTTGGTTCAGCTTACTAAGAATAAAGGCTTGTTGGGAATAATGGGAAAAAGACTAGATGTAAAATCTTGTTTAACTCTGAAAAGCATTTCGATCATTAGATAATATTTTTGGAGTATAGGAGAGCTGTATGATTATAATAAAGAATATTGATGCCATGCAATTTGATCCCCCTGCAGTTATGAATACCATTGATGTAGTTATCAAGGGTCATGAAATATATGATATTGGTAAAGATGCTGCTGAATCATACATTGCGGCTGAAACTGATACAATAATTGATGGAACAGGGCTCCTGCTGTATCCTGGGCTTGTCTGTTCCCATCACCATTTTTATTCCGGCTTATCCCGCGGAATATTAGCAAATATTGAACCCACACCGGATTTTATATCAATTTTAAAAAATCTTTGGTGGAAGCTTGATAGAACATTAGATGAAGAAGCAATCTATTATTCATCCTTGATCTGTTCATTGGATGCTATAGCCTCAGGAACTACAGCTGTGATTGATCATCATGCAAGTCCTCATTGTATATCGGGATCACTCCGAGAAATAAAACGTTCATTTGAAAAAACCGGTTTACGCGGAATGACTTGCTATGAAGTAAGTGGGAGAAATTCCGGTGAAGATGAAATAAAAAACGGCATTGATGAAAATGTATCCTTTGCTCGGATGATAGACGAAGAAAAATCAAGAGATGAATGGTCAGGTCTAGTAGAAGCATCCGTAGGCGGTCATGCTCCATTTACAATTTCAAACACCGGCTTATCCGCTTTAAAGACGGCATTGGATACAACTAAACGCGGCCTCCATATACATGTTGGTGAAGGGAAATATGATGCATCCTGGTCTCATCACCATTACGGGCAGGATCTTATAAAGCGTTTGGATGATTTCGGACTGCTTGACAGCAAATCAATAGTTGTTCACGGTGTCCATCTTTCAGGAAAAGAGATAGAGATTCTGAATGAAAAAAATGCATTTCTTGTCCATAATGCTAGATCAAATATGAATAACGGCATTGGTTATAATAACAAGCTGAACCAGGTTAAAAATACTGCTTTGGGTACAGATGGAATCGGGGCTAATATGTTTGAAGAATTTAAACATGCATTTTTTAAACATAAAGATGCCGGCGGTCCTTTGTGGCCTGATGATTACTTGAAATTCTTATCAAATGGAAATGAGATTTTAAACAGGTATTTCCCTTACTCTTTTGGAAAACTGGAAAAGGGTTATGCAGCAGATGTAGTAATTGCGGATTACAGGTCTCCGACACCGCTCTCTAAAGAGAATATCGCTGGGCATATGACCTTCGGGATGTCTTCCGATATGGTAAGAACCGTTATTATACATGGTTCGCTTGTAATGAATAATCGTGAATTTCCTTTTGATACAGCACCAATTTATGAAAAAGCACAAAAAATAGCAGTGAAATTGTGGGATAAAATGAATTCCCTTTAAATAAAATACCATACTGCTGAATCAGTATGAAATGCAAGGAGATATGAAAATGGAAGTGAGTAAAGCTATAGCGGAGAAAGCAAAAGAATATAGGATGTTTGCTGCTGAAACCCTATCAAAAATGGTTAAAACAAAATCCTACAGCAGCAAGGAAGAAGATGTCTGCCGTCTTATTAAATCCATGTGTGAAGATGCAGGTTTTGATGAAGTCCGTTTTGACGGCCTCGGAAGTGTAATCGCTCGTGTAGGGAATGGACCCAAATCTATAGCTTTTGATGCGCATATAGATACCGTGGAGGTAGGAGATGAATCTCAATGGAATTTTGATCCCTTTTCCGGTGAAATAGCAGACGGTCTAATCAAAGGGCGAGGGGCTTCTGATCAGAAAGGCGGAGCGGCTTCAATGATTACGGCTGGTAAAATACTGAAGGATTTAGGCTACGACGGAGAGTATTCTATCTACTTTACTTTCACAGTTATGGAAGAGGACTGTGATGGTATGTGCTGGAAGTATCTAATAGAGGAAGAGGATTTCAAGCCGGATTTTGTTGTATCTACTGAACCGACAAGCTGCAGATTATACCGGGGGCACCGAGGGAGGATGGAGATGGTCGCCCGGTTGAAAGGTGTCTCCTCCCATGGATCTGCCCCTGAAAGGGGAGAAAGTGCAGCTTATAAAGCAGCAAGAGCTGTTCTTGCCATGGAAAAATTAAATGAGGATTTGCAGCCTGATGAAGGAAATTTCCTTGGAAAAGGAACCATTGTTGTTTCTCAAGTAGATGTAAAAGGTCCTTCTCAATGTGCTGTGCCGGATCAAGCGATGATTTATCTTGATAGACGTTTAACTTGGGGAGAGGATAAAGATCTCGCTATTTCACAGGTTAAGAAGTACATGGCTGAGGCTATAGGTGAATCTGAAGCTTCGATTCAAGTTGAAATGCCATGGTATACCAAGAGAGGCTGGAAAAACACTGATTACGGTCAGGAGTTATATTTTCCCACATGGAAAATACCGGAGGATCATGAAATTGTAAAATCCGGTGTTAATGCTTACGAAAAACTCTATGGGAAAGCACCAGCAGTAGATAAATGGACATTTTCAACCAATTGTGTAGCCACCACAGGACGACATAAGATTCCAGCAATAGGCTTTGGCCCGGGGGATGAAAACCAAGCCCATGCTCCTAACGAAATAAACCGAATTGATGATTTGGAAATTTGTGCAGCATTTTATGCCATGCTGCCCTATACGATGGAGTAATTAAGCTATTATATTTATAGCGGAGGCAGTAGAAAATATGACAAAAAATATAAGTGATTCTGTTCGCAGAGTAGATGCTGTAGAAAAGGCCGGAGGGTATGCGGAATACCTTTCGGACCTCTCCTTTGAAGGCTTATTATATGGACGTCTGGTCAGGGCTGAAATTAACAGGGGTTACATTAAGCAAATACATCTTCCGGATTTACCTCCGGAATATTTTTTTATCAGTAAAGATGATATTCCTGAAGGCGGTATAAACAGCATCCATATGATTAAAATGGATTGGCCTGTTTTTGTTGACAGAGAAATACTTTTTTATGGGCAGACTATTGGCATGGTGGTGGGTCCGGATAAGGCAGAAATTCTTGATATTATCAATGGTATATCAATTGAATATGAAGAAACTGAAGCTGCTTTCACTATAGAGGAGGGACTGTCTTTAAAAGGAGGTCCCATCCATGAAGAAAATAATATTTATGCTGATTACCATTTAGATAAAGGAGATGTAGATACTGCCTTTGCCTCCGCCGAAAGAATACTGCAGGATGAAATTGAAACAGGCTTTCAGGAACACATATATATGGAACCCCAAGGTATGGTAGGCTATATTGAGAATGGAAAGCCGGCTATAACTGCTTCCTGCCAATGTCCCTTCTATCTTCGTAAAGCCGGTGCTCCAGCAATAAATAGGAAGCCTGAGGATATAATTGTTAGGCAGGCAATTACTGGGGGAGCTTTTGGAGGCAAAGAGCATTTTCCTGATGTTATAGCAGCTCCGCTTCTTGTAGCACTTGAAAAAATCAGAAAGCCCATTCAGATAGTCTTCGACAGAAAGGAGGATATCAGCTTCACCCCTAAAAGGCATCCTAGTAAAGTGTATTTTAAAACTGCTATTGATGATAATGGTAATATTCTAGGCATGGATATTGATGCTGCTATAAATGCCGGAGCTTTTGAAAGCTGCTCTCCTATTGTGCTCCAGCGAGTTATTTTCTCTTTGAACAGTGTTTATGATATACCGAATGTAAGAATTCACGGGAGAGCTGTTGCTACAAATACATTTCCTTCTGATGCATTCAGAGGTTTTGGCGCCCCGCAGGGAATCTTTGCAGGTGAAATGCATATGAGTCACGCTGCTATGGAAATGGGGCTTGATGAGGTGGATCTGAAAAGAAAGTATTTTATCAAACAGTGGGGAAATACTGTAACAAATGGGAAAATCCATGGGACGGTAAAGCTTCCGGAGATGTGGGAAAAAATTGCTGAAGATTCTGAATATTATAGGAAAAATGCAAATTTCGGTAGAGGAAATCTCTCAGCTGTAGGTACTGCTTTTTATCTTCATGGAGGCGGCTTTACAGGCAATGGTGAGCAGGCAATAATTAATGCTCATGTTAAACTGAGAAAAACAGCAGATAATAAGGTTGAAATTCTGCTGTCGAATGTGGAAATGGGTCAGGGACTGCAGACAACCTTCAGAAAAATTGCTGCACAGGTGCTTGATCTGCCCTATGAAGATGTAATCTATGATAATCCTGATACATCTAAGGTGCCTGATTCCGGTCCGACGGTTGCTTCAAGATCAATTGTTGTTGTAGGAAAATTGGTTGAGCGGGCGGCGGAGAAACTTAAAAAAATCTGGAACATAGATGGAGAGCAGGAAGCTGAAGTAGTATACAAGCATCCTGAAGGCTATGCTTGGGATCAGGAAACAATGCAGGGAGATGCTTATCCATCATACAGTTGGGGGATTTGTGCTGTAGAAGTTGAAGTCGACCCAATTACTTATGAAGTTGAGACAAAGAATATTTGGGCTATCCATGATATAGGAAAGGCAATTGATGAAACTATTGTTCAAGGACAAGTGAACGGAGGGGTCATTCAAGCTCTTGGTTATGGAAGTTTAGAAAAACTTGAATTGAAAAATGGAAGATTTTATCAGAATACCTTAGCAGATTATATGATACCGACAACCATGGATTTTCCAGCTATGAAAAGTGATTTAGTTGAAAATCCTTACGAATATGGACCTTTTGGAGCAAAAGGTTTGGGTGAATTAGTTTTTGATGGTGCTGCTGCAGCTTATGCTGATGCAGTTGAGAAAGCAATTGGTAAACAGGTGAAAAAAATTCCTGTTACTCCTGAGTATATTATGGAGCTGATGAGACATGAGTAAAATACATTTCACATTGAATGGGAAAGAGATGGAGGTGGATGTGCATCCTTCAAAGCGATTACTGGATGTTTTACGGGACACTTTAGCTCAGACATCAGTTAAAGAAGGATGCGGAGAAGGAGAATGCGGTGCCTGTTCTGTTTTAAAAGACGGACTGCTCGTAAATTCCTGTATGGTGCCTATGGCTGCCGTAGAAGGTACAGAAATCACAAGCCTTGAAGGCTATCGAAATACTGATAAAGGTAAGTGTCTGATAGAGGCTTTTGCTGATACAGGTGCCGTGCAATGCGGATTCTGTACACCCGGAATGGTTATGGCTGCTGAAGCGCTCCTTTCTGAGAATCCCGCTCCAGATGAAAAAGAAATTCGTAGAGGCCTTTCAGGTAATTTGTGCAGATGTACTGGTTACGATATGATTATAAAGGGTGTAATGCTAGCCGCTGAAAGGGGGAAGGGATTATGGTAAATACTTATTATCCTGGAAATCTGGAAGAAGCACTTGAAATTAGAAATCAGCATCATCCTATCCCATTAATGGGTGGTACTGACTTAATGGTAAAATATCGAAGCTGGGCAGGAAGTTTACCTGAATTCCCAGGTCCCGTTATGTATATAAATCACCTTAAGGAACTGCAGGGAATATCAAAGAACGCAGGCTCTGTTTATATTGGTGCGGGGACTACGCTTTCAGAAATTGAAAAAAGTAGAATTGTTCCCCTTCTATTGAGGGAAGCTGTAGAAGAGATGGCTGCTCCCGCCTTAAGAAACCTCGGTACTTTGGCAGGCAACATAGGGAATGCATCCCCTGCAGGGGATGCCGTATGTGCTTTAGTGGTTTTGGATGCCTCAGTAAAACTTGAAAGTATCCATGGTGGGAAGCGCGTAGTTAAAGTAGAAGATTTCATAACTGGTCCTGGAAAAACTGAACTGAAAAATAATGAACTAATTACATGGATAATCATTCCTCAAAAAGAGGTATCCTTTGTTAATTACAGAAAGGTCGGAACTAGAAAGGCTAATGCATTGTCAAAACTATCTCTTTGTTCTGATGTAAAAATTAAAAATGGAATAATTGATGATATCCGTATTGCTGTCGGGGCTGTCGGTCCAACAGTTGTGCGTTCTAGAATCATTGAAGAAAGAATAATTGGAAATAGGGTGGAAGAACTTTCTAAGAAAATACGGGCAATAATTGAAGATTATTCAGTTATCATTGTACCGATAGATGATCAGCGTTCCACTTCAGCATATAGAAAACAAGTAGCTTTGAATCTTATACAACAATTTCTAGGTCGTATCGGCAAGGAGGAGTACATTGACTGAAAAGCAGATAATCCTTAAAAATATTTTTTATCTTCATAGGGGAAATGGTTTGCTCGATCAGAAAGATGCAGATATCTCTATAAGGGGGAACAAAATAGAATCTATTGGGAAAAATGTTCCTGCAGATTCAGATGCTGAAATTGTAGACTGCTCAAAACATGTGGTTATTCCTGGATTGGTTAACACGCATCATCATTTCTACCAGACGCTAACAAGGAATATTCCTGCTGTACAGAATGCAAAGCTTTTTGACTGGTTAGTATATCTTTATGAAGTCTGGAAGCACATAGACGAAGAGGCCGTTTATATTTCATCACAGTTGGCTATGGCTGAATTGTTGAAAACCGGCTGTACTACCAGTACGGACCATCATTATTTGTATCCGAATAATGTATCCCAGGATCTTATGAAACTGCAGTTTGAAGCTGCTGATATGTTAGGTATGCGTTTCAGCCCGACAAGGGGTTCGATGTCTTTAAGTAAAAAAGACGGGGGATTGCCTCCTGATACGGTTGTTCAGACAGAAAAAGAGATCTTGGAAGATTCCCTCAGGGTTATCCAGCAGTATCATGATTCCAGTGAACTCTCAATGCATAAAGTCGTCCTTGCTCCCTGCAGCCCTTTCAGCGTTACAAAAGAGCTTATGCGTGATTCTGCAAGATTGGCAAGGGAGTACAAAGTACGTCTGCATACACATTTGGCGGAAACAAGTGATGAAAATGATTTCTGTGAAGAAATTTACGGAAAGCGCCCCTTAGCCCTCATGGAAGAGTGTGAATTTGTCGGGGAAGATGTTTTTTATGCCCATGGAATACATTTTAATGATAATGAACTAGATCGTATTGCTCAATCCGGCAGCCAGATAGCTCATTGTCCGTCTTCAAATATGCGCTTGGGTTCCGGTATATGCCGGGTGAAAGAGATGACTCAGAAAGATATAAATGTTGCCTTAGCTGTTGACGGTTCAGCTTCAAATGATTCATCAGACATGCTTGGTGAAGTGAGAAATGCACTCCTTCTTCAGAGAATTAAATATGGAAGTGACGGTCTCAGTGCCCGGGAAGCCTTTAAAATGGGAACTGAAAACGGAGCAGAGTTACTGAATTTTTCAAAAGTCGGAAAACTGAAGGAGGGCTGGGCTGCTGATTTAGCTGTTTTTAATGTTCAAAAACTCGAATACGCCGGAGCTTTATCAGATCCCTTAGCAGCTCTGATTTTTTCAGGATATAACCATGGAGCTGATTATACAATGGTCAATGGAAAATTTGCAGTTAAAGAAGGAAAGCTGGTTTCAGTTAATGAAGAGGAGCTCATGTCCGAAGCTAATACAATAGCCGGAAAACTGCTGGAGGAGTCAGAATGATAGAAAATTTTTTCAGCCCGGGAAGTATTGAAGAAGCAGTTCGCATGAAGAGCGAATCAAAAGAAAACTGCTGCTATATTTCTGGCGGTACAGAGATAAACAGATTGAATGGATCATGCGACCCAATAAACGTAGTCAATGTACATTCTCTGCTAAGCAAAGAAATTGTTAGAAAAGAGGGGAAATTGATCCTCGGCGCTGGTGTCAGCCTTCAGCAAATTCTGGATTGCGAAATTGTGCCCAAGGCTTTTCGGGAGTTTCTTCACAGTGCGGCTGTATCAAGAACTTTACGGAATATGGCTTCTCTGGGTGGAAATATTGGAGCAAAACTTGAAGATTCTTATGTGATTCTCCCTCTCCTTGCTTATTGTGCTCATATAATTACTGCCGATATCACAGAAGAAGATTCTTTCATTGAAGAAAAAGTACCTTTACGGGAATATATTGAGAATAATGAAAGTTATCAGGATTCTCTTATACTGGAAGTGCATATAACTGATACTGATAGATTTGTTCAATGTAAACGTATTGCCCGATCAAGTCAGTCCAAACCTGCCTGTACTATAGCCTTCGGCACTGAATTATCAGATTCTTCAATGCATGATATGCGTATGTACGTTGCAGGTGCCGGAATTGGAATTCAAAGGCTGGAAGAAGTTGAAAAATCAATTCGAGATGGAAGAATAGCTGTAAAAGAACAGCTGAAAAATTCACTCAACTATGAGATGACACCTGTATCAGATTTTACCGGTTCTGCTGAGTATAAAAAATATATTATCATTCAAAGTTTTCTTGATATTTTTGACCGTATAAAAATACTGAAAGGGAGTCATTAGTATGGAAATAACTCTTACCATCAATAAGGTAGAGAAAACATGTAATATTAACCCGGGAATAACACTTCAAAAATTTTTGTTTTCTTTAGGATACAGGTCAGTGCGTGACAGTGATGATTCTGAAGGGTTTTCCGGCAGTGACACAGTTCTCATAGACGGCCTTCCGATGTATGCATCATTACTTTTAGCTGTCCAAGTTCAAGGGAAACACGTTACCACACCGGAGTCATTAATACAGGGAAGAAAATTATCAGTAGTACAGCAGTCCATGATAGATGCAGGAATAGTACAATCTGGATACAATGCTCCAGCAGCAGCTCTCCTTATTACAGAGCTGCTGGAACGAGTGAAAGATCCTAAGGATGAAGATATTATTGATGGACTTTCCGGGTTATTTAATAGAGCAACTGGGTACAAGCAGTTTTTTCATGCTGTGGAGCTTGCAAAAAAACGTCTTCATGATCCAGATTATTCAACACAGTTTGTTCCGGAATTTAGAAAAGAATTGAGACATGTGGGTAAGGTCAAAAATAAAATTGATGGAGCAAAACTTGTTACAGGTGCAAAAGCTTTTGTTGAAGATATGGTCGACCAGAATTCCTGTGTACTCAAGATGCTCCGCAGCCCTCATGCACACGCTTATATAAAATCAATAGATACATCTGAAGCTGAAGATCTTCCTGGAGTAGTAACTATAATAACGTATAAAAATTGTCCTGATATTTATTACGGCCAGGCAGGGCAGGGATTCCCTGAACCTTCTCCCTATGATAGAAGAATGTTTAACCGAAAAATGCGCCATGTCGGTGATCGTGTCGCAGCTGTTGCAGCAGAGACAGAAGAAATTGCCAAAAAGGCAATAGAAAAAATCAAAGTTGAATATGAAGTTCTGCAGCCTGTACTCTCAATTGACGAAGCCATGTCAGAGGGTGCTCCCATAGTACAGAATGGAAAGCTTATGTTTGAGTCCGGGGCTCCGGAAAATTTGAGTGAATATAATAAAAGTA
>JAIPFQ010000037.1:0-16024 GCA_021736605.1 Spirochaetales bacterium
GCAGCATCCAAGCCCTTGAGTATAGAGAAGAGCCGATCCTCTTCCAGCTCATGTTTCAAGATATAATCATCTATGCCAAGCTTGAAGGCATTGTGCACAATCTCAAAATCGTCATAACAGCTCAACACGATGATATGAATCTGCGGATCAAAGTCCTTCACCTGCTTGATAAGCGTGATTCCATCCATCTGAGGCATACTTATATCGGTAATCACAAGATCAGGCTGTTGTTTCCTGATTTCATCCAGGGCTTCCAGGGGATTTGAAAAACTTCCGACAATGGCATATTGATCATGTTTCTCAAATAACGATGTTATCCCCCAGAGAACCAGCTTTTCATCTTCCACGATCATGACACGTTTCATGCATTGACTCCCCGACTACAGTAACACTAAGCACGGCTCTATAGTAACACTAAGCCCGACTTTGGTAAAATCATTTATTCGGCTGAATTATGAGTTCTTCAGGGTATAGGTAAAGCGCCAGCTGCCGGATCCGATACTGTAGGTGATGCTGTCAGCGGCAGAACTGTTGACAGGCACTGGGCTGCTCGATTCAGTGGGAGTTTCTTCTGGGGCTGTAAGGGCTGCGTCTTCCGTCTGCCCCAAATGAGCGGACTGATTTGGCTTAGCAGGCTTAGCAGACTGTGCGGAAACCAGGAGGCTGCCGTCTTCAGCCGCCACATGCCGCAGGCGAACTTCAGCCGTAGTGTTAGGCGGAACGTGAACGTGAAGTGTGACGAAATTCCCCTGACGCTTCCACATCGCGGAGACATCACCATAGACGGATTTGAAGCTTGCTGCTGCCTCGCTCAGGCCGCCCCCGATACTCGGATCGATAATGCTGTGCTTGTGCCCGGGTCGGCTCTCATCCAGCTTGAGGCCGGCGGCGCTGCGGTAGAGCCACTCCCCCACCGCACCATAGGCGTAATGGTTGAATGAGTTCATATCGGGGCTCCACATACTGCCGTCGGGTTTCATCCCATCCCAGTGCTCCCAAATGGTGGTAGCGCCCTGTTTCACCTGATAGAGCCAGGAGGGGTAATCTTCCTTCAGCAGCAAATCGTAAGCCTCCTTCGTCCGGCCGTTTTCGCTGAGGGCACGGAGTATGTAGGGAGTGCCGACAAAGCCGGTTGTCAGATGCCCGTCGTTCTCTTCAAGGAGTTCAAGGAGGGTATTCAGGACAGAAGCTTTGGCGGACTCCGGAATGAGATCAAAAACGAGCGAAATGATGCAGGCGGTCTGTGTACGGGCGGTCAGTCTGCACTGGTTTTCCCGGCTGCCCTGTTGGCTGTGTTGGCTCTGTTGGCCCTGCTGCTTGTTTTGGCCCTGTTGGCTTTGCTGACTGTGTTGGCTTTGCTGGCTGTGTTGATTGTGTTGACCCTGGTGGTTCTGATCCCCAAACTGTTCAGAGCTCTCAGGCTGGGTAAGGAATTCCTGCTGAAAGGCCTCTTTTATGCGTTTGCTGAGGGATGCGTAGCTGCTGCTGTCCTCTTCAAAGCCGAGAACTGCGGCGGTTTTTGCCAGGAGACGGGTGGATAGGGCATAATACGCGGTGGCAATCAGGGGCACAGGTGTGGCGCCGAAGTAGCTCCCCTCCTCAGCATCCAGGGCAACCCAGTCGCCGAAGTGGAAGCCGGAGTTCCAGAAGACGCCATCTTCTGCTCGGCTGTGCATGTACTCCACCCAGGCTTTCATACTTTCGTACTGCTCAGCAAGAATCTGCGGATCGCCGTAGGTCTGGTAGAGGGTCCAGGGAATAATTACCGCAGCATCACCCCAGGCGGCAGATGAATGCGACTCGGCCAATTTACCTTCAATATAAAAGCGCTTATCCAGAATATCGGGGATCACAAAGGGCACACCCCCCTCAGAATTCTGCTCCGCTGCAAGATCACGCAGCCATTTACGGAAAAAGGAGTACGTATGCATCAAAAAGCTGGCAGTGCCGATGAAAATCTGCGCATCCCCCGTCCAGCCGAGGCGTTCATCCCTCTGCGGGCAGTCCGTGGGGATATCGAGAAAATTTCCCTTCAGCCCCCAGCGGATGTTGTGCTGCAGCTGATTCAGCAGCGGATTCGAGCAAGTGAAGGTGCCGGCGGGCTCCATATCCGAGTGCACAACAACGGCGGTAAAATCCTCCTTCCTCAGCTTCCGACCGGAGGGGTACTCTTCAGGCAGCATGTAGCGGAAGCCCTGAAAAGTGAAGTGCGGCTCGTAAACTTCGCCCTCCGGACGCCCCCGCAGCGTATATGAGACAGTCTGTTTGGCCGAACGGAGGTTCTCGGTGTAGAAATTCCCCTCACTATCCAGAATTTCGGCGTGTTTCAGCACCAGTCGTTCGCCAGCCTTTCCCCTCACTCTGCAGCGAACCCAGCCGCTCAGATTCTGTCCGAAATCGATAATTACCCTGCCGTCGGGGCACGTTATCAGCTCTTTTGCAGGGATCTCCTCAATCCTGCGGACCCGCTCCCCGTCCTGCGCTTTGAGTATCTGTTTATTCTGATCTATGACGGCGGCGTTCTGCCAATTGGAGTCGTCAAAGCCAGGGCTGCTCCATCCGTCCTGCTCAAGCCGAGCATCGTAGACCTCTCCATCGTAAATTTCCGAAAAGATTACAGGCCCCCTGGAGCACTTCCAGGTTTCGTTGCTGCTGATCACGTAGGAGGAGCCGTCACTGCAGCTCACGTGGATCTGACAGATCAGCGCGGCCTGGCTGCCGTAGATAGTACGTTTTTGCTGAAAGCCCATAGCGCCCTTGTACCAGCCGGCGCCGACCATGGCTCCGATGCAGTTTCTGCCGCTTCTGAGCATAGGGGTGATGTCGTATGTCTGGTAGAGGAGCCGCTTATCGTAAGCGGTCCAGCCCGGTGTCATAACTTGCTCCCCCACCCGACTGCCGTTCACGTAGAGTTCGTAGAGGCCGAGGGCGGAGGCATAGGCCCGGGCGGAAATTATCGTTTTTCCGGCTTCTCCACTCGCGGCTGAATCGGCGTCTTTAGACTTATCCTCCGCCGAAAGTGTGAATTCTTTGCGCAGGAGTTTCGCATCGGATGCCGCGGCATCTTTCTTCGGATTAACAGATCCCGTGACTTCAGCATCAGCATGAAGCTCTTTCTCCCTTTTATCGGCTTTATCGGCAAGATTGAGATCCCCGGTGATGAATTCAGCTTCCCATGCTTCCGGTGAAAAAAATGCTGTTTCAAACCAGGTCGGCTTACTCCAGTGGCTTTCTTCACCGCTGTTATCCCTAATTTTTACCCGAATGTAATAGCGGCTTGCGGCTTGGGGGCTAAAGTCGGGAATGCTCATGTGGGCTGACTGTTCTGTCGCTATGCTGCCGCTGTCATAGAGGGGTGATGCGAATGCGCCGGTTCTGTCTATCTGAATTCGGCAGCTTTTCTGGATGACGTTCCTCCGACTGCTGGATATAATCCATGTAAAACGCAATTTTTCTGCGATGCCCATGGGGTTTTTCTGGTGATTAATATAGATCTCTTTAATTCTGAGCATGGTGGTTCTCCTGATAAAGAATTTTCCTTATATGATATTCTCGAAAAACGAGATTTCTCAAAGTATGTACATTTTCTGCCGGCCTTTCCAGGAATGGGAAATCCTGCAGAGCATATTGTAGCACAGTAACTTCGGCAGGAGCATGGAAAATTTACCACAAATGTTTGTATTTTCCTGCCAAACAGCCTGCCAAACAGCGAAGAATGGCGGGTGGCATACAAACTGGAGTTCGTATTCATTGTTTCATGTGATATTGCACTTTTAATCATTTGCACCTAGTATTACAGGATGAATCAAGATGAAATCAATGAATTAAAAACCATAATTCTGGGAAAGATAGAAGATATCCAAGCTTCTATGCCCTACCTCAATGAAGAAACGCAGGCTATAGCTCCAAGCTGCAGCCTCGGCCGTCTTACACGTATGGAGGCTCTCAGTGAAAAGGGCGTAAATGAATATGTCCTTGAACAAAATAAGCAGAGCCTTGTTAAACTGCAGAATGCTTTAGAGAGAATTGAAAAAGGAAGCTACGGCAAGTGCGTACGCTGCGGAAAAGAGATACCTGCGGGACGGCTCAAACTTGTGCCGGAAACCCTTATCTGCGTCCCCTGCGCTGAAAAGAAACGCCGCTGAGGAATAGGTTTACCTTTTGATTTTAATTACACGATGTGAATGCTGAACAATGCAGCTTGCTTCTAAATTCCTTATAAGGCGTTGGTTCCTTGCTGGGCGTAGGGTCCTTGCAGGCATTGGGTTCAAAGCAAACTACTAGTATATTATATAGCCAAATATTACGATCTATCTTAGGTAGCCCTTTTAAAAAGAACAAACCCAGTCAATATCAAGTCCGATATTGATGAGTTGGGGGAGTTTCTCTCTTTGAAGAAGATCAACAGAGATATCCGAAAGCTGAACTTTAGTGCCTACACTCCTTTGAATTATGTACTGCCTGACAGTGCCGGTAATATTTGATAATGGAACATTGAATTCTAAAAATATTTCGACCGATCTATGAGAGGTAAATTGTGAAAATTAAGATAGATAAAGAAACCGATTCACTCTATTTTCGACTGGATGATAAAAAGATAATCGACTCTGAAGAGACTTCTCCGGGTGTAATTCTTGATTACAATGAAAACAATGAAGTTGTGGGTATAGAAATTTTACGTCTTTCAAAAAGAACAGATAAAATCAATTTCGATTCTCTACTTTATGAATCTGTCTAAATGGTTAACGGCTTGCGGCAAATTTTAAATTCCTTCCTGCTTGCATCTTATAGAGGATGTGCTATGCTGGGTGTGTATTAAAGCAATGGCAGTTCTTATAGATAACAAAAACCGCGGCATAATACATAATAATTGATACCCTCTCCGCTTCAGTCAAGCCGAAAGCTAGAATTTCCATCCTTTCCGGCAATTTCTCGATCTTTGCGTATAAGACTCTTAGCTTGTGCTTGTTGCTCTTATCACTGCCGGTGTATCTCGATCTTTGCGTATAAGACTCTTAGCAGGCATCTGGAGGTCCAGCTTGCCGATCTGGTAGGGAGGTTAAAGAGAAAATTATTCATTGAGAAGCTGCTGCAGATTTTTTGAGAATATTGCTTCTTTTAAAGTATCGGAAAGTGAAAAATTGAAAAGCTTTTGCGGTCTGAACTTGGTTCAAAACACAAAAGCTCCATTATGCAGTCTGAATCGCTATTTTTGTCAGTTTACTCTGCAAGTTCGCTGAATCCAGCCATGATATTTCGCTGCTCCGATGCAGCGATACTACCGCTACCAGGCTGTCCATCCCCCGTCAACAACAAGATTCGCCCCCGTCATATACGCTGATGCTTTGGAAGCGAGGAAGATTACGGCCCCGTTAAACTCATCTTCTTGAGCCATACGGCCGACAGGCATACGGGCACAGTAGTTTTTCTGGAATTCTTCATCCTGGGTATCACGATACACCCCGGAGGGACTTAAGGTGTTGACACGAACTCCCTGTTTCGCCCAGTACGTAGCCATGTACCGAGTCAAATTATAGACCCCCGATTTAGCGGCAGAATACGCAACCGGTTTAATAAACGGAACCCCCGTACGTTCTTCCTTGTAGGCGTAAATATCCTGAATCGGGGAACCCATCCCGTAAATTGATCCAATATTGATAATAGAGCCCCTCTTTTTCTTCGCCATGGCGGCTCCTACAGCTTGGCTGCAGAGGAAAGTGCCAACAAGATTCACATCTACCACTTCACGAAATACTTCCTCTGGGAAATGCTCAAAAGGACCTGATACCTCCGGCGGCGCACTCGGCTGGGTATCGATGCCGGCATTGTTAATGAGCACATCAGGTGTATCCCACTCTTCTTCTATAAGCGACAAGGCGCTCAAGATAGAAGCCTTATCCGTAATATCCACGGTAAAGAAACGCAGCCGATCAGCATCAAGATCAGATTTTCTAAATTTCTTATCGATCTGCTCCTGGCGCAGCTTCCTGTTAAACACTGCAACACGGGCGCCTCTGTCCAGGAAAGCATTGCTGAATTGGCTGCCGAGCTGCCCCAGTCCGCCAGTGACAATTACCACCGCATCTTTCACATCAAAAAGCGGATCATTTGAAGATATTCTTGACATATACATATCCTTACTTCCTCTATTCATCAGATTTTGCCTGGCAAAAAGCTTAATGATGGGGAGAGGGGGTAAAAAAACTGCAAACGCTGTTTTCGGCCTCTCCCTCTCTACAGGATGAAAACGGTCTAAGCCTAAGCTTTGTACCGCCGTTTATTCAATCAGACCAGCCGCCTTCAGCCTGACTTTCATCTCTGCAATCATAGTATCATCAGGCAGCAGTGTAGGATGCCGGGGATACCCAACTTCACGACCCTGAAGTGTGATTAACTGCTTAATCTTTCCCGAAAAGGGCCGCTCTAGATACAGCTGAACCAAAGGAACCAGGCGTTTCTGAATCTCCATAGCCCTCTGCTGATCACCCGCTTTGAAAGCTCTCCACTGTTCCACAGTCAATTCAGGAGCTATGGTCAGAAGCGCTGAAATAGCACCGCAGGCCCCCGCCGCATAACTGCTGTAGAGAAGCTGGTCACAGGCGGTATACACATGGGATGTTTCACCATGCACTGCCGCTATTTCAGAAAGCTTTACTGGATCTACTTGCTTAATTCCGAGAATCCCGTCAATTTCAGCAATACGGTCAAAAAGAGCAGGACTGATAAGATTCACCGCCACAACATTATAAATAATCACCGGCATGCCGGTTTCGCCGGCAATCCTCTGAAAAAACTCAAAATTCCCCTGATCATCTGCCCCATGATAGTAGACTGGAGTTACTAAGAGTGCATCTGCCCCGGCCTTTTCTGCATCTTCAGCCGCTGCTATAACTTCACGGGTTGAATCCTTTATTATTCCAGCAATTAAGGGTTTCCCCGCTGAATTTTCTTCTTGAATAATCTCCAGGCAGCGAAGTAATTCCCTATTGGAAAGAACCGCTCCCTGACCAGTTGTTCCGCCGGAGCTAATACCATCTACCCCTGTATTAAGCAGGTATCTAGCATCCTTACGAAACGCATCTTCATCCAACTCTTCCGTCTGTGTAAAAGGGACCACCATAGGAGGAAACAGCCCCTGCAGTCGTTCAATAATCATTTTCTCCCCTCATAAGCATTATTTTCAATATTTTCAATCAATTCAATCAATTCAATCAATTCAATCAGCAGATACCAGCAGACAAAGCTTACTTGCACACTCACCTACTCTGCCTTAGACACAGGGCAGATCCAGATCAATAAGCGCCTTTCGAATGTTCGCAATCTCCTCTTTTGTTCCCGGCAGCAGAGGTTCTCGAGGGTACCCTGCATCAATTCCGCATAAGCGTAAGGCCTCTTTCCACAAGCTCACAGGATTTGTACGCCCATTCTGGCCCATCACCTTCAGAACTGGATAAATACGCCGCTGCATATGAGCCGCTTTCTGAATATTTCCTGCAATAAACTCATTAATCATCTCACGAATATCGGAAGCAATCAAATGCGAAGCTCCGCTCACAACTCCGCCGATCCGCTCCGGCCCGCCCTGGGCAAAACATTCAAGAATCATCGTATCATCACCATTATAAATAATAAAATCTTCCGGAGTTGCATTCAGGAATGCTGTCATCTGCTTCGGATTCAGCTCAGACTCCTCCTTGATCGCCACGATATTCTCGATTTCAGCCAGTTTTCCCAAGGTTTCGGGATCTACATTCACACCGGTAAAAATAGGAATGTTATACAGGATGATGTTTATCTGTACGGATTCAGCTACCTTTTTAAAATGGGAATAAATCTCTCTCTGGGTCGGTTTTGTATAATAGGGAGCCACAACCATCACTGTTTCATATCCCAGTTTCTCAGCTTCCCTGGCTAATTCAATACTTTCCATAGTTGAAGCAGCACCCACTCCCGCTATCATAGGTATGCGATCACCGACATGCTCCTTCATAAGCTTGAACATACGTATCCGCTCTTCATGCGTCATACTGTGAAACTCGCCGGTTGTCCCCGTCAGAATAATCGAATCTGCATTCCCTGATTCTATCAAGTGGTCCGCCAAGCCCTTAGCCAGTTCGTAATCAACACTCTGATCCTTTTTGAAGGGGGTTACCATAGGTACCAGAATTTTCCCATACACATCTTTGTTGTATTTCATATTAACTCCTTATGTTATTATTTTTTATTGCTATTGCTTCTATCTTCATCACTTCCTTTACTGTCATCATCAATTCCCAAAGACTGCACCTGACGATTTAAATTTCTTGTCAGACGATATCCGAAAAAGAGAGAAAGAACTGTTATAATAATAAGCGCATAGCAGTAAGTACTGCTGAAGAAGATCCCGATATCACCCTTAGAAATCAGCATCGCTCTTCGAAAATTGCTCTCCGCAATGGGTCCGAGGATCAGTCCAAGGAGTATCGGCACTGTCGGGTAGTCAATTTTATTCAGGGCATATCCCATAAGACCGAAAACCAAGGCAACGCCCATATCAAAAACACTGTTTCTTATTGCATAAGAGCCGATCATGCAGAGCATTAAGACCACTGGAAGCAGAAATTTTTTCGGCAGAATGATGATTTTACCAATATACTGAGCCATTATCAGTCCGAGAATGAGCAGGACTACTGCTCCGAGGAGAATCGCGGTAAAAAGTGAATAGACAACATCAGCGTTCTCAATAAAAAGCATCGGCCCGGGCCGCAGCCCTAGAATCATGAGTCCGCCCAGCAGCACTGCAGTGGCAGCCTCTCCGGGAATACCCAAAGTCAGCGTCGGAATAAGAGCGCCGATCGCCGCAGAGTTGTTGCCTGCCTCTGCTGCTGATACTCCTTCCAGGGCTCCCCTGCCGAATTTTTCCGGGTGTTTAGACACCCGCTTGGCTTCCGCATAGGGGATAAAAGAGCCGAGAATAGCTCCAGGTCCGGGGATTGCCCCAATCAGCGTTCCGAGAACACTTGACTTGAGAATGGTCGGCATTAGACGCAGAATGGTTTTCCTGTCCGGAAGATTTACCTTAACCCGTTCCGCCTTGACAATCGGAACATGCACCTGTTCCAATTCAGTAAGTACCTGTGATATAGCAAATAATCCGATAAGTGCCGGGACAAGATTAAATCCATCCATCAGCTGATACGTACCGAAGGTAAATCGGGAAACCCCCTTTATGGGATCCATTCCTACAGTTGACAGCAGCAGTCCGAAGCTTGCCATCATCAAGCCTTTTACTGTTGATTTTCCTGTTACTGAGGAAACAACACTCAAGCCCATTAATGAGAGAAGAAAGAATTCTGCCGGACCGAAATTTATTGCAAATTTTGCTATCATTGTGGATCCGAAGATCAGAAGAATCGTAGCAAAAAAAGAACCGGTAGCTGAAGAAAAGGCATGAACTCCCAGTGCTAAACTTGCCTTACCCTGCTTACTCAGTTCAAATCCATCTATCATGGATGCAGCCGATGCCGGAGTTCCTGGAGTCTTAATGAGGATGCCTGGTATGCCTCCTCCGTGAATTCCTCCAATAAAAATACTGCTCAGCAATATGAGCCCGCTTTCGGGCTGCATACCAAAAGTAAGCGGAAGCGCGATGGCAATTCCCATTGTTGCAGTAAGCCCGGGCATAGAACCCAGAATAATACCGACTCCTACACCCACAAAAATGAGCAGGATATTTACCGGCTGCATGAATATATGCAGAAACCCTTGTCCTAATAAATCAAACATACATAACTCCGTTCAGCTTCATACAATTTTTATGCTTTCTCATTTGTCTTATCTCTATCCCTTTTCAGCTGTTTATTAGCTAATTCCATACTAGGTTTACTCTAATCCATTCTACTCTAACTCAATTTCCTCTCCTCCTGCTTCCCTTCTATTCATATAGCTCTGTTTTTCGCTCTTTTTTAAAAAAGATTTTCCAGGAGCCCCTCAGGGAACGGAACTCGAGCAAGGATACTGAAAATTACATACACAGATGCAGTTACACTGAAGGAAAGAAGTACAGCAGAGCCCAATCTCTTTTCTCCAAAAGTGAAGACCAGAGCCAATAGAAATAAAAACGTAGCCAGCAGAAACCCTAATAACGTAATAACGCTGATATATATAATAATCAGTCCAATGCTTATAAAGATTCGTTTTACCGTTGTTCGGGGAATACTGAATGGTTTCTGTTTGCTGTTATTTTTTCTGTACAGAGTTGTAAGTATTTGAATACACGCCAGGGCAAAAATCAGTCCTGTTAAGATTCTCGGAAATGTCGGCACACCGACACTTCTTGCAGATTCGGGAAACGTGAATGTAAATGCAAAAACACTGATGCTTACGATAATAAGGATTACAGCAACGATTAGATCAGTTTTACTGGTATTCGTTTTATCTTTCATAGTACAAACTCTTTAAAAAATATTGATGGTGACGTACAAGCATAGATCTATGGGAGGCACTATCGGGAAAAATCCTCAGCCGCCTTCACCATCTGCTTCAAATTATCAACCGGAGTACCTAGGGGAACAAAACATCCGGATCCAAGAATAAAATGACCAGCTAGAGCATCTGTTTTCTGCATAGCCTCAATGGACTTATCATATACCTCATCAGGACTTCCCTGGAGAAGCGTCCCGGAAGGATCAAGATTCCCAATAAGATTTACTTCAGGACCTGCAATACTTCGTGCAGCAGATAAATCAACTTTTTGGTCAATTTCTATAATGCCCGCTCCTGTCTTTCTGAAATCATCTAAAATTTCTGTATTATCTCCACAGATATGGAGCAGACTAAAACATCCCCGTTCTCTGCAGATGTCATGTACTGATTCAAATATTTTCTTATGATAAGGAAAAGCATACTCCCGATATAAGGCCGGTGAAATCATTTCATGGGACGCAAAAGAGTCTCCCATATATACGATATCTACTCCGCGCTTAATCTGAGCTTTCAGAAAGGCAAGGCTTGTATCAGAAGTTATTTCGAGAATCCTGTGCATGGCATGCTTTTCTTTATCACCGCGCAACCCATATTCTATCTCAGCAAGCATCATAAGAAAATTTTCTTCTCCGAACATATATGCTGCCAGAGAAAAAGGTCCGGTTCCTGTGCCTCTAATAACTTTCGTATTGCCGACTAAGTGTTTCATCTCATCAACCGCTTCCAGGTATACCGGCATTCTTCCGTCAGTTTCAGGATCAGGAACTTTGAGATGTACAGCTTCTTCAAGCTGATTAAAGAGCGGCTGCTTTACCGTCGGCAGTGCATTCTTATGGTGGACAGTTTCCATACCGAAAGCTTCAGAAATATAGTAGGTATCAGCAGCGCTGACAAGAATATCATGACCAATTTCTCTGCACATAGCGTACTGGGCTTCGGCTATAATTCTGCCTCGGGTATAATAATCTCTCATATCAGCATCTACAGCTTCTACAGCTCTAAATCCAATGAAGGGTCCTACAGGCACCCGATCTGCAGCGTCTCCATTCAAGGCAGCAAATACCCGTTCCTTAGAGGTCATGTTCTAGTACTCCTTACGTTTTTGTATATTGGTCATGCTTCAGCTCTACTCTAAATGGCTCATTCTATCAGCTTATATTCACACTATCAGCTTATATGAAGCTTCTTAACAGCGGCAAGCAAGGTGAATGGGCGAGAGACTGGGCGAGAGAAGTCCCGCCCAGCCGATGAGCCGGTATGAACATCAGCTCATTACCCCTCGTTGCCGCTTGCGACTGAACACAATGTCGCTCTACAGCATGCCTACAGCTTCCAGAGAAACTTTAGCCTGCCCGACAAGTGATTCCAGGAACTCTTTATATTCACTTGGGGGAAGCTCATAGATTCCAAGCCCAATATTTTCCATAGTTTTAATGAATTCCGGTTCCTGCATTGCTTTCGAAAAACCTTCGTACAATACCTGAGCACGTTCAGCAGGAAGATCCTTCGGTGCTGCAAGGCCTCTAGTTGTATAGAATTCAAGGTCAAATCCCGCTTCATGAGCCGTCGGCACTTCTGGAAGCGGCCCAAATGTATCTTCGGAAAGTACAGCCAGAACCCGAATCTGATCACCTAAAGCCTGGGAAACGAACTCAGCCGCCCCGCCGCTGACACCGTCAATTTTCCCGCCCATTAGAGCAGCAACACCTGGAGCTGTTCCGTTAAAGGGAACAAAATTCATCTCCACGCCTAAGCTCTTTGCAAGACTGACGCCGGCAATATGCCAAGTACCGCCGTCCCCAGAGTGGGAAACTGAAAATTCACCAGGATTTGCACGACAATACTCTTTCAAATCCTGTAAATCTTCGATATCACTTTCGTAGTCAACTGCAAAAGCTGCAGGGTCGCGATTTAAGTTCATAACCGGGGTAAAATCTTCAAGTTCTACGGGATAATCCTGAACCAAACCTATCCAGCTTACAAAGCCTGACATTATTAGCAGTTCATATCCTTCGGGTTTTGCATTTTTTACACGCTGGGCACCAATTCCGCCCATAGCTCCTTCAACATTCTCCACAACTACGGGAACATCAAAATACTTTTCTGCACTTTTTGCCAATGCCCTCGCTAATGTATCGGTACCTCCGCCAGCGGACCAAGGAACAATGAGCTTAATCGTTTTACTCGGTTCCCAATCTCCTTCATCAGCCAATTCCTGCTGCCCCGTTGCCGCAGCAAAAGAACCTGCCATCACTAAGACACAAAACAGAACCAAAAATCTCTTTAACATACTCTTCCTCCTTAATAATATAGAACATACGCTTTACTTTGTATGCTGTCAGACAATTACTCGCAAAAAAACAATCTTTTATTATCGAATAGAAAATTTTTTTGTTTGACCGCTTATGCTGCGCTCTTTTGAACCTGCAGCCCTGCATTCAATCCCCATACTCATTCATGAACAACTTCTTCAATATCTTCCAAAGAAATTCGCAAGTGATTATTCATGGCATCAATTGCCTTCTGTTCATGCTTTTCAATAAGAGCTTTTACTATAGCTTCATGGGGTTCCAGTGCATCCTTCACATTTTCTGGAACGGCAAATGATTTTGTCCGGTATTCCTTGAAAGTTTCGGCAATCAGTTTATGTATCTTGATTAATAAATGATTATTCGTCGCCTCCATGATTGCTGAATGAAAATTCTCATCAAGTTCCGCAAGCTGTATAACATTACCCTTTTCAGAAGCTTCTCGGAATTGATCATGAAGTTTTACAATGCGATTGATCTGCTCTTTTGTGCCCTTCTTGATCGCCAGCTTCACGGCAAGCGGTTCTACAGCCATTCTCACTTCCATCAAATCGCTGAGCTCGGCTTCTTTCTCAACAAACCAATTTCTGATGTTCTCTAAATTGTATCGCTTGTTATTCTTTACAAAAGCCCCTTTACCCGGTTTAAGCTCCACAAGACCGAAGGCTTGAAGCATGCGAAATGCTTCACGAATTGTTGATCTCCCCACCCCCAGCTCTTTTGACAACTCCATCTCAGGCGGCAGTTTGCTTCCAATTGGATACTCACCGGATTCTATTGTACTTTCCAAGCTTTGTATTACCTGATCAATGATTGATATTTTTTCAATTTTAAGCATGTGCAACCTTGTTTTTTTGTCTGATGTCAGACTAACATGACTTTCATACCCTGTAAAGATTTTTTATGATACTTTTTCAAATATTTATTCACCTACTCCCCTGAATCTGTTTCCTGCCAAAAAAGCATTGTTTTGTTTCGCGCGGGATAGTATACAGTGCCTTTATAGCAGGTGATGTCTTCGCATATTTTTTTGTTTCGCACGGGATAGTTTACTGAATGATTAAAACTTGACACCGCTTATGAGGGGGAGTACCTTGTAAGTATCATGAAATATAAAATTGTAATTATCATGATAATGATCGCTTTACTACCGATGAGTACTGTGTTTTCAGCTTCAGAATCATCAGAGGGAGCAGATACGTCAGGAACGGCAGAGGCAGGTGCAGTATCAGCAGATACGTCAGCATCAGCAGAAGCGGAAGCTGAAACAGAAACGGCTGCAGAGGCGGATGCAGCATTATCAGAAGCATCATCAGAAGCAGCTCCAGCAGACTCGCAGGAACAGAAAATTGTTCTCCACGGCAAAACACTTCCTGAAAATGACGGCCCCGTCTATGTGATCCCCATCAAAGGGGAAATAAATCAGAATCTTACCGTATTTATCCGTCGCAGCATAGAGAAAGCCAAAGCTGAAAATGCCTGCTGCATCATTTTTGACATCGATACCTTCGGCGGACGAGTTGATTCCGCTCTGCAGATCACTACGCTGATCGGTTCGCTTTCGGAAATAACCACAATAGCATATGTAGGACTGCAGCCGGAAGGCACGGCCGTCAGCTGGTCAGCCGGAGCACTCATATCATTCTCTTCAGACTTTATTTTTATGGCTCCGGGGACTTCCATGGGGGCAGCGGCACCCATACTTCAGTCACCCGACGGAACATCACAGCCTGCGAATGAGAAAACGGTAAGTGCTGTCCGAACCCAGATGGCTTCTCTGGCAGAGAAAAACGGATATCCCCCGGGTATTGCACTGGCCATGGTGGATCTGGATGTAGAACTCCTTGAAGTTTACGTCGACGGAGAACTGCAGGTACTTACACGAAACGAATTTGAAACCCTGCAGCGTACAGCCTCGGAAAACCTGGAAATCATAGAAGGCAGCACCATATCAGCCTCCGGGAAGCTCCTCTCCCTCACCGCGGAACAGCTGAAGCGCTATAAGGTCTCCTCAGGAACCTTTATGACCTACCGGGATATGCTCGCGGAAACGGGACTGGAAAACCGGAAACTGATGGAACTCAGCCCCAGCGGAGCTGATCGGGCGGTTTCTCTACTGACCGGATCAACCCTGAGCAGTATACTTATCCTCATCGGTATAATTGCCCTCTTTATGGAAATAACCAGCCCGGGCTTCGGCATCCCCGGAACCATCGCGGTACTGGCCTTCGCCGCCCTCTTTTCCGGAAATGCGCTGCTGGGCAATGTCGGCTCCGTTGAGCTGCTGCTATTCGTCACCGGTGTCGCCCTGCTTATTATTGAGATATTTCTCATCCCCGGCTTCGGCCTTGCGGGGATATCAGGAATAGCGATGATGGTAATCGGTCTGATCTTCTCCATGCAGGACTTCCTCATCCCCGATGTTTCCTGGCAGTGGGATATTTTCGGAAGAAATGCACTCCTTGTTTTAGGCAATGTTATAGCCGGTTTTATCTTCTTCAGCATCCTTGCTTTCCTTGTTCCCAAGTACACCCCCTTCAAGCGATTGACCCTTTCACTGAACCAGGATACTTCTCTAGGCTACACTTCCCAGAATGCGGAAGAGGAAATTCGTTACGTGGGGAAAACCGGACGAGCCGTTACAGCCCTCCACCCTTCAGGAAAAGCTGAAATTGACGGTGAAGTACAGCAGGTTGTTACATCCGGAGAATATATAGAAAAGGATACCCCGATTACGGTTTCAACGGTCAGCGGGAATAGAATTGTTGTAAAGAAGATGTAATGTCATCAGGAGGTTGAAGGATGTTATATATCATTCTCTATGTTGCTATAGGAATTGTCGCCCTGGCAATTCTCCTTGTCTTTGTAAAATTTTTCGGGCTGTGGTTCCGCGCGCTGCTCTCCGGGGCCCCCGTCGGAATTGCGAAAGTTATCGGTATGTGGCTGAGAAAAGTGAGCCCAGGCGTTATTGTCGACGCACGAATCATGCTGGTAAAAGCGGGCATTCCAATCGATACGGACATGCTTGAAACCCATTATTTGGCAAAGGGTGATGTCATACGGGTGAGCATGGCTTTGGTTGCTGCAAACAAGGCTAATATCCCCCTTACCTTTCAACGGGCTGCTGCCATCGACCTGGCCGGCCGCGACGTCCTGGAAGCAGTCAAAACCAGCGTCAACCCGAAAGTTATCGACTGCCCCGATGTCGAAAAGGGCAAACAGGCCATCGAAGCCGTGGCGAAGGACGGCAT
>JAIPFQ010000038.1:0-15845 GCA_021736605.1 Spirochaetales bacterium
GAACAGCTCACTGCCCATCCCGTTTCACCTCTGGTCTACAGCCGTAATTCAGCACGAAATACAGCTGATGTACAGCAGCTGCACAGGTATGGAATTCCGGAAATTGATGATCTTGTCACTGATTTTTCATCAGCGGGATATGTCGGGAATCCTGGTTTTTCAGCTGGAGCTGATCCCCATTATTCTTCTGAATCTCCGAAGGGGCATGAAACATCCGAAAAATCCGAATCTACCGAAAATTCCGAAACATCCGGAAAATCCGACGGTCAGCTGTCCCTCTTCTGATTATTACTTCATAGAAAAACCTGGAACGCTGTCGGGAAATTTCATGGGCTGAACGACAATTTCGTAAAGCCTATTGATGTGTCCTGTATATCATGATATACTTAACATATGTTACGTATAAAAGAACCTCAGCAGGTGCAGCGCATCCCTATGTACACTGACTCGATTCCCGCAGGATTTCCTTCTCCTGCAACGGATTATGAAGAGGATGAGCTTGATCTGAATGAATTTCTCATCAAGCATCCTGCGGCAAGCTATTTTCTGCGGGTCAGTGGTGATTCTATGAGAGATGCAGGTATACTTGCATCGGATATTATCGTGGTGGATCGTTCCCTTCGGCCGATATCCGGTGATATCATCGTCGGGGCCCTTAATGGGGAATTTACCGTAAAAACGCTGCTGCGCAAGAACGGGCAGCTTATCCTGCACCCGGAAAACAGTGAATATCAGGATATTCTCATCGGATCCGAGGAGGATTTTACTGTCTTCGGTGTCGTAACCGGAGTGGTCCGTAAAACAGGGCGAATGGCTGAAAGGGAGAGATTAAAACATGGTCGGTTTAGTTGACTGCAATAGTTTTTACGCCTCCTGTGAACGTGTTTTCCGGCCGGATCTCAGAAATCGCCCGATTGCGGTCCTGTCAAACAACGACGGCTGTATAGTTGCCATGAGCAGTGAAGCTAAATCCCTAGGGATTCGTCGAGGGACACCGTATTTTCAAGTTAAAGCAGATCTTGCAGCGGTCAATGCTGCCGTCTTCTCCTCAAACTATACCCTCTACCAAAGCCTCTCAAACCGGGTAATGCGGATTCTTTCAGAAAACTGTGAGGGTGTGGAGGAGTACTCTATCGATGAAGCTTTTATTACGGCGTCCCTCACCGGAAAACAGCTGAAGGCTTTTGCTGCAGAGCTGCGCAGTATCATCTGCAGAGATACGGGAATCCCCGTCTCCATAGGATTCGGAAGGACAAAAACTTTGGCAAAAACGGCAAACAAATGGGCTAAAAAAGCAGCCGATGGGGACGGCGTATGCATATTGAAAGAGGAGATGGAGGAAGCGGTGCTCAGGAAAATACGTGCTGTAGATATATGGGGAATAGGACCCAGAAAAGGGAGATTCCTGCTGCAGCACGGGATAGTATCGGCTTGGGATCTCCGTCAGGCTCCTTCCTCGTGGGTAAAGAAACATCTGACCGTGGTCACCCTGCGTACAGTATGGGAGCTCCAGGGCTTTCCCTCTATTGATGCAGAAGTTCCGGATGAGCCGAAGAAAGGCATCCTCTCATCCCGCGGCTTCAGTCGGACGGTCAGCGATATCGAATCTCTGCGGGAAGCAGCGGCAAGCTATACTGCCCAGGCGGTGGATAAGCTCATGCGGCAGCAGTCTACAGCAGGCTCCATAACTGTTTTTATTCAGACCCGTAGACACGCTGAGGAAAAGCTGTATAGAAACAGCATCACCTTTGCGGTGGATCCTCCCAGCTCTTATCTCCCGGATCTTACAAAATTGGCAGTACAGGGCATAGAAAGCCTCTACCGGAAGGGGTATGCCTATGCAAAAGTCGGAGTTTTTCTGAATGATATAGATATATGGCACGGAAAGCAGCGCAGTCTATTTGAAGATGATAACAAAACTCAGCAGAGGAAACATCGTGCAGCGGAAACGGCCATGGATATCCGGGAACGCTATGGAAAGGGGGGGCTCTACTGTCTCCAGACAGGAATGGGGAGGGAGTGGCAGATGAAGCAGGATCTTCTCTCTCCAAAGTACACTACATCCTGGGAGGATATCCCTTTGGTGCTTTGATTAATGCTTTAATACCGCCGAGGAACTGATTCTCTCTTTTTTATCCTGATGCTGTCCTCGGACCAATTGAAGCCTCCTGAAGCGGCGGCGGTGAATGAAGAGAGGATTAGCGGGAGATTGTGAAAACCGTTGTATTCATATCGTTCATACGCTTTCGGCTGAATTGATTAACTACTCCGTAAATCATCTGTATTCCCCTCCCGCGGTCTGCTGAAGCTTTGTTCTGTTCTTTGAAAAAGTTTTCCGGATCCTTGCGCGCAGGCATCTCCCATTCCATGCCCTTATCCCGGAATATCAGCTGAATGTCATCTTCAATATGAACTTCAATAAGAATAAAGGTTTTAGAAACTTTATGCAGACCGTGCTCGATAATATTATTCAGAAATTCATTAACCACCAGTTTAGTCTGAAGTGCAGCAATGGAATTTGCTGTCTTTTCCATAATAAAGGTTTCGCACTCTTCAGCTTTGGGCATGGTGGATTCTATGGACGCTTGAACCCGAAACAGTTTTGTATTTGATTCCGGGCGGGTATAGGGATTCCTGCAGAATGCAATAGTCGTAAAATCATCTTCAGAAATATCAAAATCCCGTTCAACCAGATAGTCCCTAATGACATGAGGCAGTGAGATAACAGAAAATGGATCAATTTCATTGTTCAGTACAGACTTCAGACCATCCATTCCCAGCTGCTTGCCGCGGTTGTTGCTGCATTCAAATAAGCCGTCAGTGTAGAGCATATACAGTTTGTGTTCCTCCAGCGGTATATGAACCACATCCTCGGCCTTATATTCATAATCATCAACCCATCCCAAGGGAATAGAACCTTTGGCTTCAAAAAAATCGGCTGTCCCTGTTTTTTGGTCCAGCAGCATTGCCGGGGGATGCCCGGCACTCAGGGAGTGAATCATATTTTCCTTCAGATCCACATAGGCATAGAGGAAAGTCATATAGTTCTCATCAAAAAGTTCTTTAGAAAGGAATGAATTCAGGGTACTAATGACTTTTTCCGGATGCTTATAGATATCATCCTGCTCCAGGGTCATATTAATGATGGATTTGACCGCTGTCATGGTTAAGGCTGCCTGTACGCCGTGACCGGAAATATCACCGATATACATAACATATGAGTCATTATCCAGACGGATCATATCGAAAAGGTCTCCGCCGATTTTTGAGGATGGAGAATAATCAGAGGAAAAGAGAATATCATCATCATTGATGAACCAGGCTGGAAGAAGAAAATTCTGTACCGACTGGGCCGTGTCCAGGTCCTCCATGAGGTTGTTGTACAGGCGAGTTCTCTCTTCTTCGATCGTCATTTTAGATGCAATGTTTCCGAATTGATGGCCTAGTGCTTCCAAAAGCTCTTTTTCATGTTTATGAAATGCATAATCTTCCGGAGCAAAGACAGAAACGCTTCCAGCTTTTTCGCCGTTAATGAAAATATCGGAATAGATCCAGTTTTCCGTGGAGTGGAAATCCCGGCTTTCATACCTCTGGTTCTGGAACTTGATTTCCGCTGAAATGAGATCTTCCTTTTCAAAAGACCCGGGGATGATATTTACGCCTTCATTAAAAATTTCATCCAGAGAGAGATCGGAATCAGAGGTGAGCCGGGAAATCCCATACAGACAATTCATCTCTCGTATGTTTTCTGAGAGCTTTTTAAGCAGCTGTTTCTGCTTGTTTTCATATTTAATACGTTCGGAAATATCTGTGGCTATGCCCCTGAATCCTACAATCTGCTGATCACGGTTAATCGGTGACAGGTTGAGAGAAACAGGGAGGAGCGTTCCCCGCATGGTCTGCATCCAGGAATCAGCGCTGACCAGGGCTGTTCCCTCTTCAATATTTCTGAATAAATCATCTAATTTAGGGATTTCATCTTTTTTAAAGAGCTCATATATCGTTTTCGGCTTGAATTGATCTGAATCTATGGTCTTAAAAATCTCATAGGTTCGTTTATTGATAAAGGTTATTCTTTTGCTGGTATCGATTTCAAACAGTATGCCCGGCAGCATATTGGTCATCTGCATAAACTGCTGGTTGTTCTGAATGTATGCTTCACTCTGCAGACAAGCCCTGAAAGCTTTTCCCAGTTTGGTGTTAAGCGGACGCAGGGCATCAATGATGTGATCTTCCAGGGGTGCCTGCGGTTTAAGCAGAAAAAGAAGACCGATATCAGAAAGGCTCATAATATAGTAATAATTATCACCTCGTTTCCCTTTTATGACATCCAAGCCCTCTTTGGCCACTTCAGGTCCCTGTTTTCTGATGATCTCTTCGTAATCGGAAGCCTGACGCTCAAAATTACGGGGAATTGAGTAGGCAATATCAAAGTTGAGCGTCCCTCCTTCGGTTTTTGCCTGAATCACTGCTCCCATAGAACATTCAAGTTTTTTCAAATAGGTGCTCAGACTTTTACTCAGCATGGTTCTCTGAACCAGTGAATCACCGATGGCTAAAGAAATCTCATAGAATATCTGCAGCAGTTCATTATCTGATGAGCTCTCCGAGCTCTTGTCGAAGGATGTAAGCGCTGATGTATCTGAGGATTTGAATTTTGTATCTCGTTTTTCCGCTGTGCTCATATAGGTCTCTCCATGGAAATACTATCCCCCTCGATAGTTCAGCAGTCGCATTCTGCATAATAAAAAAATTGAAGCTGAGCTTCTTATCAATTTAAAGATACGCTGAATCAATATCTGTTACAATTAGGCCTTCTATCGGTGCAGGAGCCTGCTTTAAGCGTTCAACGGCTTTCTTTACCTGGGCGGATTTTGCCGTATTACATCTCAGAACGAACAGTACGGCATCAGAATATTCTGAAAGTATTTCCGCATCAACATAACTCAGAACATCCGGCGCTTCAATAATGATGATGGAATACTGCTTTTTGAGTTCATCAATAAGGGTTTTCATACGGTTGGACTGAAGGATATCAGGAATAACAGCTTCTGTGTGAACCGAGATAGTATCTACGCCAGGGAGAACTGTCGGCTCAATTATTTCCTCAGCTTCATTTGCCATATAGGAAAGATATTCACCAAGTCCCATGGGGACTGCTTCTTCAGCATCAGTGTCTGAAGCTCTCTGTTCCAGGATTTTTGCGTAGGAAAGAGATGTTTTCCTTTTCCGGATCTGTGCGTCCATAAGCAGAACCCGTTCATCCCTGCGGCCGTATACAGAAGCAAGATTTACAGCTGCCGTTGTTTTTCCTTCATTTTTTTTTGTACTGCTTATCAGAAAAACTGTTCCGAACTCCTTGTACTTTATCCGCAGCGGTCTGGCCATGATTCTGAACTGTTCTATATGAACACCGGTATGGGTTGCGTCAGGAATCAAGGCCTGGGTATTTCGTACCCGCGGAAGTGAGCCGAGTACGGGGAGACGGGTTTTCTGTGCAGCATCTCTGTCGGATTTTATCCGGGTATTCAGCAGTTCCAAAAGAAGAAGTACTGCTAAGCCCATCACCCCCACAAGAAAAGCGCCGGCTATGGCTAATAGTTTTTTTGTTGAACTGATCGGATAGATGGGCACCTGGGGGTCTGAGATTACCGTAAAGTCGGAGATTCCTTTGTCATAGAGTTCCTGAGCCTGTGCATACATCTTTTCAAGACCCTGAAACTCCGCTTTTAGACCGTTAACCCGGGTTTTTTTCTGTATATATGCTTCCTTGATTTCAGGAAGAGCTGAAACCTGCTGAGAAAGTTCCTTATATATACTCCTGCTGCTGGAAAGTCTCTCTTCCAGGGAGAGGGCAGCCATTTCCAAATCAATTTTTTTCAGCTTGAGACTGCTGATATAATCCGCATTTCCCGGACGGTACAGATCCTCCTCTTCCTCGATCTGGGTGGACACTTTTTTCAGCTGTTTCGTCAGCACATTCAATTCAGTTTCCATATTCTGTATCGATATTTCCACTTCAACCATCTGCCGAATATACTCTTCGGTCATGATTTCCGAATCAGTTATATTGTAGGTATCGATGTATTCCTGCAGTTTCTGTTCCGCTTCCCTGAGTTCATTCTCCGTTTCACGGTAATTATTCTCCAGGTTGTCAATCCATTCCTTCATATTCCCTTTATTGATGCGTTTATTCATTTCTAAAAAGACATTCCGCATGGTTTCAGCAATTTTCACCGCCATTTCTGCATCTTGGGAGCGGGCAGAAATGGTCATAAGGTTGGTACCCCGGGTTATTGAAACATCAATGGATGATCCGAGGCTGGATGGATCCGTGGGAAGGTTCAGCTGGTTTCGGACCTCTTCCAAATTGGAAGGGATTTTTACCAGGTTCTTCTGTGTTTCGATGTTCATCGATTCCAAAGAGTCCTGAAGCTGCTGTGCTCCCTGCCGATACACAAAGCTGGTATTTTCATCTATGTTCTGAAGAACTTCAAACTCATCACTCGCAATTTTTGATGAAGGAGTGTAGTTCATAACCGTTGAAGCCTCATAAATACTTTCACCATATTCAAGACCTGCCATAATGCCTAGTCCGCCGGCAAAGAGGATTATCAGAAGGAACCAGTACCAGCGTCTTTTCAGGGAAACCAGCAAGGTTTTGACATCAAAGGGTAGAGAAAATTCATCATTTTTCTGATTCCCGGCCATATCCCCTCCATTATCGGCTGTTTTCGGCTGTTATTGGGTGTTTTCGGATATCAACTTTGAAACATTTTACTGAATCATACTATCACTGTATCATGCCATGAATTACGGCTTAATACAACAGATTGATTCTTATTACGTTTTCCAAAAATATCATTTACATTTTCAAAGTATACCATCAAGTACCCTTTCTTTCCAGCGAATGTAAAAACCAGTCTTTATTCAAACATAAATCGGTGTTATACTTTTTCGAAAAGGAGGTTCCTATGAAAGCAGAAAAAAACGGAGACATAATGATTATCTCCTTTGAGACTACCTCACTTAATGCGGGGAATGTAAAGGATTTTAAAACAGATATTCAGCCCTATCTGGACTCGGAAAAATACATCATTCTGGATTTACGGAATTTAACATTTATTGACAGTTCCGGACTCGGTTCATTCCTCTCTTGTCTGAAAGCACTTAATCAGAAGGGTGGGGATTTGAAAATATGCAATGTCACTAAATCCGTACGGATTCTTTTTGAAATGGTACGTATGCACCAGGTCATTGATACCTATGACTCACGGGAGGAAGCTGTTCAAGCTTTTTCATAATGAAAGATCACGTAAGCCTCTTTGTTTTTATCGACGCCCTGGGTTGGGAAATTCTTAAGGAGCACTCATTCCTTGATGATGTCCTGGTTCAGAAGTCCCCAATAGACACGATTTTCGGCTACAGTGCAACCTGTGATCCGACAATTCTGACAGGGAAACTCCCCAGGGAGCACGGTCATTTCTCTTTCTTTACCTATGACCCCGAGAATTCTCCATTTCGGGGAAATATCTTTCTTCAGCTTATGCGGCTTGCACCCAAGTCGCTGTCAAGTCGAGGAAGGGTGAGAAATATAGTCAGCAGAGTTCTTCGTGCTCAGCTAGGCTATACGGGATACTTTAATTTCTACAATATGTCATTCCGGGATGCAAAGTACTTTGATTATACGGAAAAAAAAGATATTTATCAGCCCGGCGGCATAAACAGTGGTGATCCTACCATAATGGATTATCTGCGGGATGAGAAAATACCCTTTTCCCTCTCAAACTGGAGAGCTCCTGAGACTGATAATCTAGCAAGCCTCAGCGGAGAATTGGAAGAGGGGAAGATTCGTTTTGCCTACCTCTATCTGGCCGCAATGGATGCAGTTCTGCATGCTGAAGGTACGCATCATCAGAAAGTAGATGAAAAAATTGCCTGGTACGACCGGGAGCTGAGAAAAATCCTTGAAAAGGCATATGCTTCATATAAAAACGTTCATCTCTACATATTTTCCGATCATGGAATGACCAATGTTACTTCAGTCTGTGACCTCATGGGAAGGATTCGAAGTACCGGTCTCAGCCCCATGAAGGATTATGCGGCGGTGTATGATTCCACCATGGCGCGTTTCTGGTTCTTCTCTGATTCGGCAGAAAAAAAGATTCGGGAAGCTCTGAAAGAGGAAAGCCAAGGCCATATTCTTTCCGAAAAGGAAAAGTACTCCTATGGTTGTGATTTCCCCAAAGGCTCCTACGGGGGATCTTACGGAGAATTGTTTTTCCTCCTGAACCCTGGAGTGCTCCTTATTCCCAGTCATATGGGGGAACGGCCGATTGCAGGGATGCATGGATATGCTCCTGAAGATAAGGATTCTGTGGCTAGTTTCTCCTCAAATGTCAAGCTTGAGAGTAAAGAGATCCCCAAACGTCTTGATGAGCTATATGCACTTATGAAAAAAGAGGCGGACCATGAGTGAAGATTTTATTAAACGAAAGTACATTGACTGGTCTGTAAAATCTGCTGAGAAAACAGATACACCTGCTGAAAAAAAAACTGATGGTACTTCTGAAAAAGCTCCTGAAAAAGCTCCTGAGGGACCCGCTGTCTCTGAGAAAAGTACAGCAGCTGAAAATGAACCTGATTTAACAGAAATACGAGAAAAAAAACCGATAACCATTGTAATGCGGGCAAGAAATGATATGCCCCTGATTTCCGAGACCCTGAGTATGCTCTCCTGTCAAACCCTGCCTTTTGAATTATATGCCTTTGATAATTCTTCTAATGACGGCACCCGGGATGAACTGCTGAAATACGCCAAAGAGATTATAGATGTTCCTATCGGGAAATATGTTCCTGGAAAAGTATTGAATCATGCAATGCGAATCACAGAAGGTGATATAACCGTGTTTCTCAATTCTGACTGTACTCCCCTGGACGAATTCTGGCTTGAAGAACTGATTCAGGGTTTTGCCGATCCTCAAGTGGCCGCTGTATTCGGCCGTCAGATGCCGCGGGAAGACTGCCGGCCCCTCTATGCCCGGGATATTCAGAACACTTTCGGAGATGGAAGCAATCAAATAAACTGGAGACACTGCTTCTCCATGGCTTCTTCAGCTATACGTCGATCGGTCTGGGAAGAGGAGAACTTTAACGAACAGATTCAATATTCTGAAGACATTGACTGGACCTGGAATGCACGAAGAAGAGGGTATACCATCCAGTATATGCAGCGGTCCTGTGTTCTTCATTCTCATAACTACACATGGTTTCAATTCTACCGCAGACAATACGGAGAAGGGAAGGCGGAAGCTGAGATTTTTTCTTGGAGTCCCTGGGAAAAGCATATTATCCGTTACTCATTTCTGCCCTATCTGATGCAGGTTAAGGATGATATTGTGTATGCTCTCCGTCGACGCTATATTGGGACAGCTCTGTATGCTCCTGTGCTGAGGCTGGCACAATTGCTGGGCAGGAGACGGGGATTTAAAAAAGGTATGCGGGAACGAAAAAGACGTGTTAAGGATTTCGCTTTTTAAGGATCTGCTGATTGGTTTATAACAGCCTGATTCATCACAGCCTGTTTCTGCTCAGTTGAAAAACAGACAAAACAAACATGAATAACGATACAGGGAGATACGGCATGGCAGTTTTTTCTCGTGAAGCATCGGATGAATTCAACCAAGTTCTCACAAAGCAGCTCCGGGCTCTAGCTTTGGATATTCGCAAGCATGTAGGGAAAGGCTATGCTGCAGTTCTTCTGGGGGGCGGCTACGGAAGAGGAGAGGGAGCCTGCGTTAAGCAGAATGGTAAGGAAGCATTATATAATGATCTGGATCTTTTCCTCATCACGGACAGGAAGAAACCCTCAGTCATGAACCGCTTGAAGCCGGTACGTGAAAAATGGGAAGAACGTCTTGGGATTGATGTGGATATCGGCAAACCGATAAAGCGCAAAGATCTGAAACGTCTTCCCCATGAATTGATGTGGTATGATCTGTTTCACGGCTGCATGGTTCTGGATGGGCCTTCTGATCTCATGCTTGAGGAAGCTCCCCCCTGGCTTGATCAGACTCCTCCGGGTATCGAAGCCCTTCGGCTTATGCTTAATAGGGGAAGCGGCCTGATGCAGGCAATTAATTTCGCCTTAAATGAAAAAGATCCCCCTGACGCTGACTTTGTACGCAGGAATTACTTTAAATGTCTGCTGGCCTTCGGCGATGCTGCCCTCCTCATGACAGATGGCGCCTATACTACTGAACTGAGAAAACGAGCCGGAGCATTGAAACAGCATGCTGATGAATTCCCATCTGAGCTCATGGAAAAGATTATACCCGCGTATGAAAAGAGTGCTGCTTTTAAAGAGAGACCGGATACATTCAGTAAACAAATGGACAGCAAAATGCTCCTTGCTGCCGCCGATATTTGGATCGAGCTCTATCTTCTTATTGAGAATCGGAGAAACACGGTAAATCGGAGAAATACGGTAAAAAAAGTCTCAAGAAAAAAAACCGCAGGCCCCTGGGAAACTGTGCATGATTACTGCATGGAGGATTTCATCAGAGAACCTCAGCAGCATAGAGGAATCCTTCTCTTTCGCAATGCAGTCAAGAATCTCAAGAGAAAGAAAATATCTCTTAAATACCCTCGAGAAGAGCTGTACCGCATTCTTCCGCTGCTCATGGAAGAACCCAAGCCCTGGGAGCAGAAGTGGAAAACGAGGGCGGAAAATTTTCTCAGCCTTTGGGATCAATACAACTGATTTTTATGATAAAAAAGATTACGCATGAATCGAAGTACAATTTTCAGGTTGTATCGAAATGAGTCGTGTACTGCATAATACATTTCAGCTGCAAAGCTAAGCTCCTCGGCAGGTATGTTCCTGTACAGGACATCCCGTTCACTTATCAGACCCGCGTAAGACTTATGGTAAACCTCCCTCCAAGTATCGCTTAAAGCGGCTGCTTCCTCCGGTGTCTTCGGATTCAGCCCGACAATTCGGCATTTCCCGCGAATAACTGCTCCCAGCCCCGGTATGACGTATTGAATCAAGTGCCTCCATGAAGAGTGAGGATAAGTTTCACGATGGCAGAAAGTACGAATGCAGAATGTTTCAGCATAAGCGGAGGCTGCAGAAGCTGAGATACCGGAGGCTCCTGTGTTTTGCTCTGCTGGATGCTCTGCATTCTGGCCTGCATTCTGATCAGTTTTCTGATCCACATTCTGGCCTGCATTCTGATCCACATTCTGATCAGTTTTCTGATCAGAGGAAGGCACCTGTATAAAAGTCTCCTTCTTAAACAGCGGTCCTTTTCTGAATATACTGAAAATTGCCGCAGCAAACATAATTGGAAGCGATATGATCCAGAGGATCAATGCAGCCGCACGTGAAAACAGGGAAGCGGAAACAGTTTCAGATGAAATCCTGCCCGCCTCCATGCTGGAAACTAGACTATTGTCGAAGGATGTGTACATAGCTCCAATATTGGTATTAACAATCTGGTTCTCTTTGATAATACAGTCGTGGATATCTAAATCCTTACCGACATAACTTCCAGGAAAGATAATTGAGTCTTTAATGTATGAATTCCCGCCGATAAAACAGCCTTTTCCAATTTCAGCGTAGGGGCCAATATATGTCTGGTCTTCAATTCTTGTATTTGGACCGATATAGACGGGGGGAATAAGAGTTATGGATTTAGGCAGTACTGAGCCCTGACCTATCCAAATCCCTTCCCGGTACAGTTTACCGAAATGAATAATTTCAGGGAAAGCTCCCTCCAAGACCTTTTTCTGAGAAAGGTGAATATCTTTGAAACTTCGTACCGAGAGTGTCGGATGCCGAATGGCTGAATACTCTTTTTTCTGTTCTGCTGCGGCTTTTTCCAGAATTTTTTTTGACGTTACGTGCCAGCCCGTATCTGAAGGATTTTCCTCAGTACCGGAAAAGGAATCAGTAAATGTGACAGGTTTTTCCAAGTCCTCACGGTCAAAAGCTGGAAGAGTAAGGCCGTCACCCATCAGAACCAGCTCATCTTTTTCCAGAAAGGCTGCCTGAGCAATGCGTTTCGAAAAATCTTTGGGATTCTTTACAAGATGATAGTGTATCTCTATACCCCAGCGAATGCCATCACCTAAAAATGATTCTATCTTATCGGCATTATCAGAGATAAAAACATGCAGTTCATGCAGATCATGCCGTTCAAGGTACTCAACAAGATGCTGAATAAAGGGTTTTCCCATGAAAGGAATGAAACAGCTGGGAGTCTGGAATGTATGCTGCTCATCGACTTGCAGCAGGGTTTTGGTGAAGTGAAGAATGGTTTTCATTATTTCTACCTTCTCATTTATCTTTTTTAGTTTTATCTTATTTTGATTTATGCTGATGCCTAAGCCGTGACTTTTCTTTTAATACTTCACATACAAAAATGAAGTTTCCTAAGATATATCTTCTCCACATTCGCCTCGGTTCCATGAGCAGTCGCCAAATCCACTCCATCCCCATTTTCCGAAGTAATTTTGGAGCCCTGCTTATGTTTCCTGAATAAAAATCAAAAAGTCCGCCGACTCCCATGGCCACGGAGACTTGTGTATAGACCAGGTTCTCCCGAATCCATTTTTCCTGTTTAGGGACTCCCATTGCCACAAGAAGTATATCTGCCCTGGAGTCATTTATAGCTTGAATGACCCGAGCCCAATGTTTTTCATCAAAATATCCGTGGTGATACCCGGCGATGGTCATATTTCCGGCGTGCTGTACAATCCATCTATAGACTCTCGCAGTTGTTCCCGGTTTTGCACCCAGCAGAAAAACACGTTTTTTCTGTTTAGCCAACTCCTTGCACAGGACAGGAAAGAGGTCGGTCCCGTTGACATTGTCCTGAATCGGCTGTTTCAGAATTTTTCCGGCCAGACGAATCCCGCTGCCGTCGGGGAAAATAGCGGAAGAGGACTGCAGGATTTTCCTGTACTCCCCGTCTCTATTGGCCGTGTTAATGCAATGTGCGTTAACAAAGTGTATTTCATGATGCAGCGAATTATCCTGTACCTTGGACATAACAAGTTTCAAGGCATCTTCCATGGATATATTGCTGATAGGTATTTCATGCAGTGAAAAAATTCCATCCTTCGCCGAAGAGCTTTTATCTAATGTCTCCATATCAATAAGCTCCCTTACCCATGAGAACTGCCGGAATAGTTTTCAGGAGCAGCTTAAAATCAAGCCAGACCGATTGACTTTCGATGTATTCCACATCCAGTTTAACCTGGTCTTCAAAACCGATATCAGCTCTGCCGCTCACCTGCCAGATTCCAGTCAAGCCGGGTGTGACTTCTAGACGACGCCTGTCTTCCTGGGTATAGAGTTCCACTTCCCGCGGCACCGGCGGACGGGGCCCGACTAGGGACATATCACCTTTCAGAACGCACCAAAGCTGGGGGAGTTCATCTATGCTGAATTTTCGAATAAAACTTCCCACTTTTGTTATTCTCGGATCCTTCTTGATTTTAAATGTGATATCTCCGGAATGCATACTTTCTTTAAGCAGCTGGTCCTTCAGCTTATCTGCATCCATCACCATGGAACGAAATTTAGGAAACTTGAACTCCGCTCCATGTTTTCCAATACGAATCTGTGTATAAATTACTGGCCCCCAATCATTTATGCGGATAGCCACAGCAGTAAGGAAAAATAGGGGAGAGAGGAGAAGCAGGGCTGCAAGAGAGACCGCTATATCCAGCAGGCGCTTGAAAGCAAGGGCGGATTTAGTAACAAAACGGAAAATACCTTTTTTGAAACGAATTTTCCTGCTGTCTCCCTTTTCATACCGGGAAATCATATGATTCAGCTGTTGATGGAACTCCTTTCCAGCTTTTTTCGTGCCGTAGAGAGATTCAAATGTCCTTTTTACATATCGTACAATTTCTCTGGATGAGGTGATCGGATTCTCCTCAGATCCAATAAGAATATCCGCGGCTGATGAAGTCGGTAGAATATACTCTTGAACTTCAGGCATCCGCTGGCTATAGAAGGTATCAATGTTCTTCTGTACTGATTGCTCTGAGTTTTTTACTATCTCGTTTACAAGAAGCACCTGTTCATCTTCCTTCAGGAAAATACCGATTTCAGTAATTTCAGTAATTTCTTGAAAGTAGAGTGCAAGCTCCCCCTCAATAATAATATACTGCTGCGAAAGTGATGATAAGACTGAAAAGAATTGCTCCATGTTGAAACTCTCAGGTCGACAGCGGCATGGCATAAGCTCCATTTGCTCATCTGCTGAAAAGAAGTCACCCATAGAGAGTATTACAATTTTGTCCTCCGGTACCGCTTGATAATTGCTTAAGCCGGCTTCAAGGGCTTCAGAAAACTCTCGTATTCGGGAAATAACAGGACCAGCCACAGCCGTTACAAGCTGCTTTTTTTTCTTCATAGTGTGTTTTATCTGTTCTGTCTGTGTTCCTGTCTTTTCTGTATCCTCTTTCATAACAACCCCATTTTACCTCATTAAAAAATTCAAGCAGTGTATATGTATATGGACCAAACGGTCTGAAGAACTTTTCCTTTTACTCCAAGCTAACAATCGACGGATGACGGATGTGCATTTTTTCTCCGAGACGATTTCCAAACCGTGTGGATTTCTTCTCCGAGACCAAATCCACAAACTAACGAACCAACGAACCAACGAACCAACGAACCAACGAACCAACGAACCAACTACCCAACTACCCAACGAACCAACTACCCAACTACCCAACTACCCAACTACCCAACTACCCAACTACCCAACTACCCAACTACCCAACCAACAAACTAACTACCCAACTACCCCACGAAAAATATCAAAGGTCTTCTGAGCAGTAAGATCCCAGGAGAAACTGTGAGCCCAGTCAGATGCCTGTTTTTTCATGACCTTCTTTTTATTCTCCGGCAAACTTTCAAGCTGAATGATCTTCTCAGCAATCTCTTCACTGTTTTCCGGGTCAAACAGAAGAGCATGCCCACCGCAGACCTCCGGAAGGGAAGCCGCGTTTGAACTGGCAACCAGAGTCCCGCTGGCCATGGCTTCAAGAATCGGGAGCCCGAACCCTTCAAAACGCGAGGGAAGAATAAAACTGGAAGCACAGCTGTAAAGAACCGGAATATCTTCAAAATCTGCAAACCCAGTAAACACTATGCTGTCAGCAAAGGGCGATTTTTCAGCTTCCTTATGCACCTCTTCAGATCGTTCCTTGTCAGGACCTGTAAAAACTAGGGTATGAGCTGCTCCGGTCTTCTTTTTGAAGACATTGAAGGCCTTTATTAAATGGATGTGGTTTTTACCAGGATGTTCTATCCGTGAAATATAGAGTAAATAGGGAGCTTCTATACCATAACGTTCCTTCAGATGAGGCAGGTGCTTTTCAGCAATGCGGGGGTAGTAATCCTTAAGATCCGCCGCTAAATGAATTACATGGATAAGCTCAGGCGCTGTATGGGTGAATTTTACTATATCATTTTTCGAATATTCACTTACCGTGATGACGGCATCAAGAGTATCAATGAGGCTAGGAAGCATGCGGGTATTAAAATATCGATGTGGAAAATCATATTTTTCTGCTATATGCAGGGAAGCCAGATCATGAACCGTCCCTACTGCGGGGCAGGGAGCTCTCCCAGTGAGACGCCTGTTTGCAGCGGGAAGGAAGAGCAGGTCATACTTGCGTTTTCGGCAGATTCTTGGTAGGAGGTACTGATGCCATACATAGCTCTTTATTGGGGGATCCCATTTATCAGAAATGGGAAGGAATGAAATATTTTGTGTATTTTTCAAATACACATCGGCATCTTCAGGAGGTCCTATCAT
>JAIPFQ010000039.1:0-15773 GCA_021736605.1 Spirochaetales bacterium
ATTATAGATTGGAATCTTGGAAGATTTCATATATACTTTGTTCATATGTTAAAGATTACGAAAGGGAGTAAATGAGCAGATGCCGACTATTAATCAGTTGATACGTAAAGGTAGAAAAGTACAAATTAGGAAAACAGACTCTCCTGCTCTGGATTCCTGTCCGCAGAAGCGCGGCGTATGTACCCGTGTTATGACAGTTACACCGAAAAAACCTAACTCAGCATTGAGAAAGGTTGCAAGGGTCAGACTTTCCAACGGAATTGAAGCTACGGCTTATATTCCTGGTATAGGACATAACCTGCAGGAACACTCTGTTGTTCTTCTTCGAGGAGGACGAGTTAAGGACCTGCCTGGTGTACGTTACCATATTGTTCGTGGAGCAAAAGACACCTTGGGTGTAGATGACAGGAAACAGGGACGTTCTAAATACGGTACGAAGAGACCGAAGGCGTAAAGGAGATTTGTTATGGGAAGAAGAAGCGTAGCTCCTCAGCGGGAAATCCTGCCGGATCCCCGATATGGAAGTACCGTTGTAGAGAAATTTATAAGAAGGATGATGTCCGACGGCAAGAAAGCTAAGAGCACCATGATAATTTACGGGGCAATGGAAGTGCTGGCTGAAAAGACAAATGAGCCCGCCCTGGATGTTTTTATGAAGGCTCTTAATAACGTTAAACCCGTTGTTGAGGTTAAATCACGGAGAGTCGGGGGATCTACCTATCAGGTTCCTGTTGAGATCCGTGAATCCCGTAGAGAAGCTCTTGCCATGCGCTGGATAACCCAGGCATCACGTTCGCGGAACGGTAAATCCATGAGTGAGAAATTAGCCGGGGAACTGCTGGATGCCTATAATGCAACCGGCCCCGCAGTGAGAAAGAAAGAAGAGACACATAGAATGGCGGAAGCTAACAAAGCCTTCTCTCATTACCGCTGGTAAAAAAAGCTGATGGTAGAACTGAAAGAGGATATGCTGTCGAAAATATAAATAATATGGAATCATCAGCAGCACGATCACAAATCGTCGGCAATGTTCCATATTTTGTTTTTAAATGGTTGACTAAAAATAAAATAATATTTATAGTCTGCAGAGGCTGGAGTTGCGGGCAGGTATGTCTGCGCCGCCAGCATTGGTCATGAGCCAAACCCATCGTCCGACTTTGGATGATAAGGTGGTTCCAGACAACAGTCACTTCAAAGTGCTATGTCAGTCAGGATGCTGATTTTACTTGATTGACCTCTGGATCCTTCCTTATTTAGACTCTCTATGTTTCCAAATAGTGTTGGGTTTATTGTGGTCTATCGTTTATAATAAAATTTCGATATTATATGTAATTTTCCGTGAATTAGTCACAAGGAGGAACGGATGGCTAAAGCAAAATTTGAGAGGAATAAGCCGCATATTAATGTTGGTACAATCGGTCACGTTGACCATGGTAAGACCACTCTTACTGCGGCTATCACAATGCATTGTGCAAAGAAGTTTGGTGACAAGATTTTCAAGTATGATGAAATTGATAATGCGCCAGAAGAGAAAGCAAGAGGAATCACGATCAATACGCGACATGTTGAGTATCAGACAGACAAACGTCACTATGCTCACGTTGACTGTCCCGGACACGCAGACTATATCAAGAATATGATTACTGGTGCTGCGCAGATGGATGGTTCAATTATTGTTGTTGCGGCAACAGATGGTGCTATGGCTCAGACGAAAGAACATATCCTTCTTGCACGACAGGTTGGTGTGCCTGCACTGATCGTTTTTGTGAACAAAACTGACCAGGTGGATGATCCTGATTTGATCGAGCTTGTCGAAGAAGAGATGCGTGATCTTCTGAATGAATATGAATTCCCGGGAGATGAGATTCCCATTATCAAAGGTTCTGCTTTTGAAGCAATGGAAAGTCCTGATGATCCGGAAAAGATTAAATGCATCGAAGACCTGCTTGAGGCAATGGATACTTACTTTCCTGAACCGGAAAGAGCTACTGATAAGCCCTTCCTTATGCCTATTGAGGATATTTTCTCAATTCAGGGTCGTGGTACTGTAGTTACCGGTAGAATCGAACGCGGTGTTGTTCATGTCGGTGATGATGTGGAAATCGTCGGTATCAGAGATACGAAAAAGACAACCTGTACCGGGGTTGAAATGTTCAACAAACTTCTGGATGAAGGTCAGGCTGGTGATAATATCGGTGCTCTTCTCCGTGGTGTTGATAAAAAAGAAGTTGTCCGCGGACAGGTTCTTGCAAAACCCGGGACAATTACTCCTCACATGAAATTTCATGGTACGATTTACTGCTTGAACAAAGAAGAAGGCGGGCGTCACTCACCTTTCTTCAGCGGATATCGTCCTCAGTTCTATTTCAGAACTACGGATATCACAGGAACAGTTAATCTTCCCGAGGATAAACAGATGGTTATGCCCGGCGACAATACTTCCATTACTGTAGAGCTTATTCACCCGATAGCAATGGAGAAAGGTCTTCGGTTTGCTATTCGTGAAGGCGGTCGAACTGTAGCAAGTGGTCAGGTAACCGATATTATTGAATAACAATAGTAATAGGTCTCGTTCGCATTGATTGCTTCAATGCGCGAGGCTTGTTTATGGGAGGAATAATGACCAAAGAGAGAATTCGGGTAAGGCTGAGAGGCTTCGATATAGAATTGGTAGAACAGAGTTCAAGCTCAATTGTGCAGACCGTTGTCAAGGCAGGTGCAAAAGTAGCAGGACCAGTGCCTCTGCCCACTCGTATCAATAAGTTCACGGTCTTGAGATCGCCTCATGTCAACAAGAAGTCTCGTGAACAGTTTGAAATGCGGACTCACAAGAGGCTGATTGATATTCTTGAACCTACATCCAAGGTAATGGACGCTTTGATGAAATTGGAGCTTCCTGCTGGTGTTGATGTAGAAATCAAACAGTAGAAAAAATAGTTGAGGTAAAAGATGTTAGGGCTGATCGGCAAAAAAGTCGGAATGACGCAGGTGTTTGACGAGCGTGGAGTCTTGACGCCTGTTACGGTCATTAAGATAGACGGAAATATAGTTGTAGCGGAAAGAACCGTAGAGAAAAATGGATACAGTGCTTGTGTGATTGGGGCTGAAGAAGTGAAGGAAAGCCGTGTCTCTAAGCCTTATGCAGGACAGTTCAAGGCAGTTGAAGGTCCGAAAAAGTATCTTTTTGAAATGAAGGATTTTGAAAAAGAGGTGACCGTTGGAGATACTCTCGGGGTTGACCTTTTCAAAGAGATATCATTTGTAGATGTGGAAGGGACTACGAAAGGTAAAGGTTTTCAGGGAGTCATGAAAAGACATGGTTTCTCAGGCGGCTGGTCTACCCACGGTTCAAAGTTTCACAGAGGCCTTGGCGGTACAGGAATGGCTGCAACTCCTTCGAGGATTTTTAAGGGCAAGAAAATGCCCGGACGTATGGGCGGAGAAGCTGCAACCGTTCAGAACCTTCGAGTAGTCAAGGTTGATGAAGATAAGAATGTTCTTATGGTTAAGGGTGCAGTTCCAGGCCCGCGGCAAAGTGTTGTCGTAGTTAAGAAAGCTAAAAAGAAGTAGAGGCGAACCATGAAAGCGAAAGTCTTTTCGATACAAGGCGAAGAGATCAAAAATATTGAGCTCAGCAGCGATGTCTTTGAAAGAGAAGTCAGCGAAGGAGCTATTTACTACTCTGTTAATAATGAGCTGGCAAACCGCAGAGTCGGTACTGCAAGCGTTAAAACCAGAGGCAAGGTAAATTACAGTAATGCTAAGCCTTGGAGACAGAAAGGAACGGGTCACGCACGTTCCGGCGATAAAAAGTCTCCTGTTTGGGTTGGCGGTGGAACTATTTTTGGTCCGGAGCCGCGGGATTATAGTTATAAAGTTCCTAAGAAGGTGAAACGGCTTGCGATAAAGTCTCTTCTTTCACAGAAAGTTCAGGAAAGTAAACTTAAGGTTGTAGAAAACTTTACGGTAGAATCAGGGAAAACCAAAGATTTGGTGACAATCCTTAAAAACCTAGTAAATGAAGAAAGAACAGTGATTGTACTGAAAGAAGATGACGCGATGATTCGAAGAGCCGGTAGAAATATTCCTTGGGTTAATTTTTTGAGTTATGACAAGTTGTCAGCCAGAGAGCTGCTGTATAGTAAGAATGTGCTGGTGCTTGAGGAAGCAGCTGGAAATTTAAACAATTTCTATGCTAATAAATAAGGGGTCGCATCGTGAGAGCAGATCAAGTTATTAAAGAACCGGTGCTGACAGAAAAAACGAATATTATGCGGGAGACTGATACGAAAAAGTATGTGTTCAGGGTAGATCCCAGAGCAAGCAAACTTGAAGTTGTTCAGGCTGTCAAAGAGTTGTTTTCTGTTAAGCCAATTAAGTGTAATATTGTAAATGTCAAGGGGAAGCCTAAATTTACACGTACACGATCTGGATATCGAGCGGGCATGAAAAGTCCCTGGAAAAAAGCTATCGTCACTTTAGAAAAAGGCGATGCTATCGATGTTATTGATGGTGTATAAGGATAAGGGGCGTAAACATGGCAATTAAGACGTATAAACCAAGAACCCCGAGTCTTCGATATAAGACGACACTGTCTTTTGATGAAATTACCACGAACAAAAGTGAGAAATCACTTACAAAAGGCGGCGGTGACAGGGCCGGTCGTGGAGCAAAAGGGCGTATTAGTGTTAGAAGACGAGGCGGCGGTCATAAACGGAAATACAGAGTTATTGATTTCAAGCGGAACAAGCAGAACATTGCCGGTACCGTCAAGACTGTAGAGTACGATCCTAACCGGTCGGCAAATATTGCTTTGATTGCATATGCTGACGGAGAGAAGAGATATATACTTTGTCCGAAAGGTCTGCGGGCAGGACATAAAGTTATGAGCGGACCGAATGCAGCGATAGAGGTTGGTAATACTCTTCCTCTCAAGAAGCTTCCCTTAGGTATGGTTGTGCATAATGTTGAACTTCAGCTGGGCAGAGGCGGGCAGCTTGTTAGGGCTGCTGGTGCCGGAGCGGTAATCGTTGCTAAAGAGGGTGATTTTGTAACTGTAAAACTTCCTTCAGGTGAAATGAGAATGATTTTCGGTGAGTGTCATGCGACTGTTGGTGAAATTGGAAATGAAGATCATATGAATGTTTCACTTGGCAAAGCCGGCCGATCACGATGGCTTGGAAGGAGACCTAAGGTAAGAGGTGTTGTGATGAACCCGGTAGACCATCCGCACGGTGGTGGTGAAGGTCGTACCTCCGGAGGACGTCATCCGGTATCTCCCAGTGGTATACCCACTAAGGGTTACAAAACCAGGAAAAAGAAGAAAACTTCAAGTAAGTTTATCGTGAAGAGAAGGTAGGAGTTAAACGTGGCTAGGTCAATTAAGAAAGGTCCTTTTATAGAAAAGAAATTATATAAAAGGGTACTAGAGTCAAACAAGACGGGAAGCAAGCAGATGGTGAAAACCTATTCCCGTTGTTCAACGATAATACCTGAGATGGTTGGCTTTACCATATCTGTTTACAATGGGAAAACTTGGGTTCCTGTATATGTAACGGAGAATTTGGTAGGTCATAAGTTAGGTGAATTTGCACCGACGCGAATGTTCCGTGGACATGCCGGATCCGACGGCAAAGCTAAAAAGAGATAGGTGTCAAAATGGAAGCAAAAAAAGGATATAAAGCCAAAGCTAAGTATCTCATGGTGTCACCTAGAAAGGTTAGACCTGTGGCAAATATTGTCCGTGGAAAATCTTATGTTGACACAATCGCTTTATTGGAAGCAATGCCCAATAAGGGTGCGAGGCTGATAAAAAAAGTTGTACAGTCTGCAGCTGCAAATGCACTTGCTCAAAATAAGCAGTTGGATGAAGAGATGCTGTTTCTGAAAGAGATTATGATTGATGAGGGAACAAGGATGAAGAGAGTTTGGGCCCGTTCTCATGGTCGTCGTGATATTCTTTTGAAGCGTATGAGTCATATCTCGGTCGTGCTTGATGAAAATAAGAGAATGGGGGACTAGATGGGTCAGAAAGTTAATCCAAACGGGCTCCGTTTAGGAGTGAACAAAACGTGGAAATCAAAATGGTATGTAGACCCCAAGGAATATGCTGATACACTGCATGAGGATCTTAAATTACGCAAAGTGCTTGAATCTTGTCCTGAAACAAAGGGTGCTGATATTGCGGATATTGAAATAATCAGAAAGCCTCAGCGTATTACCATTATTATCAAAACATCCAGACCCGGAATTATTATCGGTCCCAAGGGTTCGAATGTTGAAAAATTGGGCGGCCGACTGCAGAAACTAGCTAATAAAAAAATACAAATCAAGATCAAAGAAGTAAAGCGACCGGATGCGGATGCACAGTTGATTGCTGGAAATGTTGCACGGCAGCTCAAATCAAGGGGTTCTTTTCGGAGAAGTCTGAAAATGGCTGTAAGCAATGCCATGAAAGCTGGTGTGCAGGGCGTTAAGATAAAAGTATCAGGACGTCTTGGCGGAGCAGAAATGTCCCGTATCGAGTGGCATAAAGCTGGGCGAGTACCACTTCATACTCTGCGGTCCGATATTGATTACGGGTTTGCAGAAGCCAATACTACCTTTGGTACTATTGGTGTAAAGGTCTGGATTTTTAAAGGTGAGGTCTTGAAAAAGGCCAAAAACGAAGATGCCGGTCTGCTGGTGAAAAAATCAAAAGAGCGGAATTAGTCAAGGAGTAATTGGTTATGCTCAGTCCGAAAAGAGTTAAATACAGGAAGCGACAACGAGGTAAGATGGACGGAGTTGCGCACAGAGGTAATTCCCTTGCCTTCGGTGACTTTGGGCTTGTTGCCTTGGAACCCCGCTGGATAACCAGTCGCCAAATAGAAGCGGCCCGTATTGCAATGACCCGCCATATTAAGCGAGGCGGAAAAGTTTGGATAAGAATTTTTCCGGATATGCCGTATACAAAGAAACCTGCTGAAACTAGACAGGGAAAAGGTAAAGGTAATCCGGAAGGCTGGGTTGCTGTGGTTAAAAAGGGTACGGTGATGTTTGAAATGGGTGGTGTCAAAGAAGAGTTAGCCCAGGAAGCATTGAAGCTTGCCGGTAGTAAATTACCGATCAAGACAAAGTTTGTAGTTAGAAGAGACTTGGAGTAAAAGATATGAAGAACTCTTTTAATGATCTTACATTTACGGAAATTGTCAACAAGAGAAATGAGTTACGAAAAGAGTACATGGATCTTCGCATCAATAAAGTGATGGGGCATCTAGAGAATCCCGTTGCCATACGTAATGTAAGAAAGCAGCTTGCAAGGTTAAATACTATAGTCCACGAATATGCCTTGGGCATTCGGGAAAATAATTAATAAGTGAGGCCTGCGAGACATGAAAACGAGTAAAAAAGAATATACAGGACAGGTTGTAAGCGACAAAATGGATAAGACTGCGGTTATCGTAATCTCTACAAAACGCTTGGATCCTCTGTATAAGAAGTATGTAACCAGGACGAAAAAGGTCAAGATTCATGATGAGCAGAATACGGCTCATATAGGTGATACTGTACGTGTTATTGAATGTAGACCTATCAGCAAAGATAAATGCTGGCGTCTTGCCGAAATAGTTGAACGCGCAAAATAGACAAGTAAAGGAGTTGGGTTATGATTCAGATGCAGACGTACTTGAACGTAGCTGACAACAGTGGTGCAAAACGCGTACAGTGTGTGAAAGTTCTCGGTGGCAGTAAAAGAAAAACTGCTGGTGTTGGAGATGTGATTGTCGTCGCTGTAAAGGATGCTTTGCCCAATGGTCAGATTAAACGGGGTGCTGTTGTCAAGGCTGTCATTGTTCGAACGAACAAGGAATTTCGGCGTCCCGATGGAACCTACATCAGATTTGATGATAACGCTTGCGTTATTATTGATGTGAATGGGAATCCACGCGGTAAACGAATCTTCGGACCTGTCGCTCGGGAACTACGGGAGGTCAATCAAATGAAGATTGTTTCTCTTGCGCCTGAAGTGTTGTAGGAGCGTTGAATATGGGAAAAACAAAGCTTAAGAAAAACGATAGCGTTGTGATCCTGGCTGGTAAAGATAAAGGCAAGACTGGTAAAGTCCTGCGAATTGATCAGAAAAAAGATCAAGTCTTTGTACAGGGTTTAAATATGGTAAAAAAAGCTGTTCGAAAAAAGAGTCAGCAGGATAGGGGCGGCATCATAGAGGTAGAAGCACCGCTCCATTTGTCCAATGTTGCAGCGGCAGCAAAAGACGGCTCGCCATCTCGAATCGGTTACGAGATTAAAGATGGAAAGAAAAAGCGAATAGCTAAAAAGAGTGGGGAAGTGCTCTGATGGAAAATTATATACCAAGATTAAAGAAGCTTTATGATGAAAAGATTTCAGGAGAATTGAAAGATGAACTCAAACTGGAATCTGTTATGCAGATACCTCAATTAGAAAAAGTTTCTGTCAGTGTCGGTGTAGGTGAAGCCGTAACTAATAAAAAATTACTGGATTCTGCAGTCAAGGAATTGGAAATGATTACCGGGCAGCATGCAGTAAAGACAAAAGCCAAGAAATCAATTGCGAATTTCAAAATTCGTAAGGGAATGGAAATTGGTGCACGGGTAACCTTAAGAGGTTCTTATATGTGGGAGTTCATGGATAGACTGTTGAACATTGCTCTTCCGCGTGTAAAGGATTTTAAAGGAGTGAGCCCGAATTCATTTGATGGTCAGGGTAATTATTCCATGGGAGTTAATGAGCAGATCATTTTCCCTGAAATCGATTATGACCAAATTGAAAGGGTAAGTGGTTTGAATATTGCAATTGTAACCACTGCAGAGACAGATGAGAAAGCATTTCTGCTTCTTCAGAAGCTTGGAATGCCTTTTAGTAAATAAGTTGGGAGATGACCAATGGCAAAGAAGTCGATGATTATTAAGGCCCAGAGAGAGCCGAAATATAGTTCGCGTAAGGTCAATCGCTGTAGAATATGTGGGAGACCCAGAGGCTATATGAGAAAGTTTCAGATGTGCAGGGTCTGCTTCAGAAAGCTTGCCAGTGAAGGAAAGATCCCTGGCGTCACTAAATCTAGCTGGTAGGAGTGAGAAATGGCAATAAGTGATCCTGTTGCGGATATGCTCACGAAAATTCGTAATGCAAGTAGAGCTAAGCATGAGAAAGTGGATTTGTATACTTCTAAAATGAAGCTGCAAATTGTGAAAATCCTGAAGAACGAAGGATATATCAAAAATTTCAAGAAAGTTACCAAGGATAACGTTAGTTATATCCGTGTCTTCTTGAAATACGATGAAAAAAGTTATCCGGTTATTCACGGTGTTAAAAAGTTGTCCACACCTGGACGGCGAATCTATACTGGGTATAGAAATATGCCGAGGGTATTCAATGGGCATGGGATTCTTGTTGTTTCAACATCCCATGGCGTGATTACTGGAAAAAAAGCTACTGAAAGAAAGGTCGGCGGTGAGCTGGTCTGTTCTGTATGGTAAGGTGGTAAATTATGTCGCGAATAGGAAAACTACCTGTAAAGCTGCCTAAGGGAGTTACAGTAACACCGGAGAAAACGAAGGTAACCGTCAAGGGGCCTAAGGGAGAACTTGTTCAGGATGTAAATCCCATGGTTGCAGTAACCGTGGAGGCTGAACAAGTAATCGTTGAACGTAAAAACGATTCCAAGCAAGCACGCTCCTATCATGGACTCTATCGTAAACTGATACAGAATATGGTTACTGGAGTGTCAGATGGTTTCAAGAAAACCCTGCTGATTAACGGTGTTGGATATCGTGCTGAGGTTAAGGGAAAAAGCCTGCTGCTGAATCTAGGATATTCGAACCAGATCGAATATGTTATCAACGATGATATCACGATAACATGTGACGGCCAGAACAAGGTAATTGTTTCAGGTATAGATAGACAGAAAGTAGGTCAGGCAAGTGCGGAAATTCGATCGTTACGACCTCCTGAGCCGTATAAAGGCAAGGGGATTAAATACGAGGATGAGTACGTACGGCGGAAGATTGGTAAATCTGGAATAAAGTAGTAGGGTAAACCGATGAAGAAAGTTACGGAAAAATTAGCAAGACGGAAAAGACGAAAGTTCCATATTCGTAAAACAATAAGCGGAACACCTGAATGTCCTCGGATGAGTGTTTTTAAAAGCAGTAAGCATCTGTATGTTCAGGTAATTGACGACACCGCCGGTAAGACTATTATCTCAGCAAGCAACCTTGAGAAGGAACTGCGCGATATACCCACGAACGTGGAAGGCGCTGCTAAGCTTGGTGAAATAGCTGCAAAAAGGTTGATTGAAAAGAAGATCGAAACGGTTAAATTTGATAGAAATGGTAATCTCTATCATGGAGTGATTAAAAGTTTAGCCGACGGTGCGCGTAAGACCGGGATCAAATTCTAGGGGGATACGGTGGAAAATAATAAGGATCGCGAAGTAGTTGAAAAACTCATAAAACTGAACAGAGTCGCCAAAGTTGTAAAGGGCGGTAGACGATTCTCTTTTTCTGCTTTGACGGTAGTTGGTGATCAGAACGGCCGCGTAGGGTATGGTTTCGGTAAAGCCAATGATGTAGCAGAAGCAATAAGAAAAAGTATTGAAAAAGCAAAAAACAGTATGATCGATATTCCTTTGAAAAAAGCTTCCATTCCCCATGAGATAGTCGGTGAATACAAAAGTGCAAAAGTTCTTTTAAAACCTGCTGCTCCCGGTACTGGTGTAATAGCCGGTGGTCCGGTACGTCTTATTATGGATGCTTGTGGAATTCATGATATTTTAAGTAAATCACTGGGTTCAAAAAATACCATAAACATAACCAAGGCTGTTTTTAACGGACTTGAGAGCATCTATGATGCCAGAAAAATTGCTGCCGATCGTGGTAAGAACTTAAACGAAATGTGGGGGTAGTATGGCAAAGAAGAGCAGTGTCAAAAAAGTCCGGATCTCTTTGGTCCGAAGTGTAATCAGCCGAAAGCCTAACCAGAGGAAGACTGTAAAAGCCCTTGGTTTAAGGAAAATCGGCAGTTCTGTTGAAGTAGAATTAACACCAAGCATTCAAGGAATGGTTCATACTGTGGACCACCTTGTAAAGGTTGAGGAGATAAAGTAACATGTCACAATTGAAAGCTCCTGTTGGTGCAAGAAAAAAGAAAAAAATTGTAGGCCGCGGCGGCGGATCCGGAAAAGGAAGAACAGCTGGGCGCGGACATGACGGACAGAATTCTCGTTCAGGCGGGGGTGTTCGTGTTGGTTTTGAGGGCGGTCAGATGCCTTTGTACAGAAGAATTGCTCGAAAGGGTTTTTCGAATTCAAGATTCAAGAGAAACTATCAGCCCGTGTCCCTTTCTATGATCTCATCCTATTTCAATGATGGTGATACAGTAAGTCTGGAATCACTGAAAGAGAAGAGAGTCGTAAAAGGAAAACATGTCCTGGTGAAAATTCTTGCCGACGGTGAGATTGACAAGAAATTAATTGTGCAGGGACTGGCTGCATCTGCTAAGGCTGTGGAAAAAATTCAGGAAGCAGGTGGAGAAATCAAATAAACTTAAATTATGGGAATAGGGATCGATGGCAAATAATGCTTTATTAGATGTATTCAAAATTAGAGATCTCAGAAAGCGTATAGGTTTCACACTGCTGATGCTTCTTGTGTTCAGGCTGGGTGTGGCTCTTCCTATACCGGGAATTAATGTTAATGCTCTTAAGCTCTATTTTATGGCTCAGGAAAGTACCGGCGGAGGTATCGGACTGACAGAGTATATTAACTTTTTTGCTGGTGGTGCTTTTAAGAATTTTTCAGTATTTATGCTGGGAATTATGCCTTATATATCCATGCAGATAATTATGCAGCTTCTGCTTCTGGTGTTTCCGAAATTAAAAGAGTTATCCCAGGAAGACGGCGGAAGAAAGAAAATTCAGCAGTATACCCGGTACGGCACAATAGTTGTATGTCTTATACAGTCCTATGTTGTTACCGTATATGCTCAATCGATACCTGATGCTATTACAATACCGATGCAGCTGTATGGACCTGTTGCTATGCTTACCGTGACCACAGGGACAATGTTTCTGGTTTATATGGGAGAGCAGATTACACAGCGGGGTGTTGGGAATGGTATTTCACTGCTGATTTTTGCTGGTATTGTTGCAAGAATGCCGGATGCATTTTTTACGCTTTTCACAAGCGTACAGGATGGACTTCTGAACCCTGTAGTTGTAATAATCATTCTTGCTATGTTTATCGTAGTTATAGCATTGGTTGTATATGAACAGCAGGGGCAGAGGAAAATTCCAGTTCACTATGCAAAACGGGTAGTCGGAAGAAAAATGTACGGAGCTCAGAGTACGTATCTTCCCTTCAAGATTAATCCGTCCGGAGTTATCCCGGTTATTTTCGCTTCATCAATTCTGTCATTTCCATTACAGATTGCAACTTCTTTGGCACCTGAAGTGAACTGGCTGGCAAACTTTTCATACTGGTTACGGCCGCAGGGTACACCGTATATTGTTATATACGCCCTGCTTATCATATTCTTTGCATATTTCTATACGCAAGTATCTTTAAACCCGATGGAGATATCCAAGCAGATAAGAGAAAACGGCGGATCCATTCCCGGTATACGTTCTGAAAGAATTGAAGAGTATTTGACGAAAGTTCTTAACAGAATTGTACTGCCTGGTTCGTTGTTTCTTGCATTTATTGCTGTAATTCCAACGCTGGTACAGAGATTCTTCGCCTTCCCGGCATCCGTGGCTATGCTTATGGGAGGAACATCATTGTTAATCATGGTCGGTGTTGCCTTGGACTTAGTTTCTCAGATAGAAGGGCATATGAAGATGCACCACCATGACGGGCTGGTACGGAAAGGCAAAATTAAGTCGAGAAATTTATAAGAGGTAGAGATCATGAAAGTCAAAGCAAGTGTGAAACCTATTTGTGATAAATGCAAGGTTATTAAACGGCGCGGAGTAGTAAGAATTATCTGCGATAATCCAAAACATAAACAGAGACAGAGGTAGGAGGCCAGATTCACATGGCAAGAATTGCTGGTATAGATCTTCCAAACAAAGCAGTAAAGATTTCATTGACGTATATTTACGGAATTGGACGGACATCCGCAGAAGATATTTGCAAAAAAGCTGGTATCGATCCTGATAAACGGATGAATGACCTGTCTGCTGAAGATGTAAACAAATTACGACAGCTGATAGACAGCGATTATAAAGTTGAAGGAAGTCTTCGAACAGAAGTCGCCTTGAATATTAAAAGATTGATGGACATTGGCTGTTACAGAGGCTTGAGGCACAGAAGAAGTCTTCCAGTACGGGGTCAGAAAACTAAGAACAATTCCCGTACACGTAAAGGTAAGAAGAAAACTGTCGCCAATAAGAAGAAATAAATAGGAGAGTAGTACTTTGGCAAAGGTTAAGAGAAAAGTCAAAAAAACTGTTTACGATGGAACTGTTCGTATTCAGGCAACTTTCAATAATACAATTGTAACCATTACTGATTTGAAAGGGAATGTTGTTTCCTGGGCAAGTGCCGGTGGACTGGGATTCAGGGGAGCTAAAAAATCTACTCCCTATGCAGCTCAGACTACAGCTGAAACTGCGGCTAAAAAGGCTATGGATTATGGTCTGAGGGCTGTGCATGTTTATGTCAAAGGACCTGGTATCGGCCGAGAATCTGCTATCAGAGCATTAGGCAATTTAGGGCTTCAGGTGAGAAGTATTCGTGACATTACACCGATTCCTCATAATGGATGTCGGCCGCGAAAAAGCAGAAGAGTATAATTTAGAGGGGTATAAGAGAGATGGCTAAGTACATAGGTCCACAATGTAGATATTGTAGAGCGGAAAAGCGGAAGCTCTTCCTGAAAGGTGAACGCTGTCAGTCCGCAAAATGCCCTATTAATAAGAAGAAGGGCACTCCTGGAAAAGATCCAAGAGCAAGATATAAAAAAATGACCGATTACGGTATGCAGCTTCGAGAAAAACAGAAACTGAAACGCTTGTACGGCATGCTGGAAAGTCAGTTCCTGGTTACTTTTAAACGGGCAGATAAAATGGCTGGAAAAACCGGTGAGAACCTTATCATGCTCTTAGAAAGAAGACTGGATAATGTTGTGTATAGAATGCGGTTTGCAACGTCTCGAAAACAAGCTAGGCAGTTTGTTTCACATGGGCACGTTATGGTGAACGGTAAACGGGTAACAATTCCTTCATACGAAGTAAAAGCCGGAGACGAAATTCAGATTAGAGAAAATAGTCAGAAAATGGTTTTTATTAAAGAGGCACTCAGAGAATACACAAAATCTGGGGTTTATCCCTGGATACAGATTGACCCGGACAAAATGTCAGGCAAATATCTTGTCATACCAAGGAGAAGTGAAGTAACTGAACTTGAAGATATCAATGAGCAGTTAATAGTCGAGCTCTATTCTAGATAGGAGTAATCATGGCACGAAAGAACCTGTTGAAGGGATTTAAGAAACCTAAGGGCATAACCTTTGAACACAGTAAAGTAGATCCGGATTACGGTAGATTTGTTGCATACCCGTTTGAAAGGGGTTACGGAACAACTATCGGGAATACTTTACGCCGAGTCCTTTTGTCTTCTATTCAGGGCTATGCGGTAACAGCTGTGAAATTTACTTCCTACGATGAAGAGGGTAATCCGCATATTATTTCAAGTGAATATGAATCTATACCCGGAGTCGTAGAAGATACTTCTGAAATAATTAGCAGACTGAAAAAGCTGAAACTGAAACTCCCCGCAGATGTTGAGCAGAAAATTATGCTCCTCGAATGCAAGGGATTAGGTGATGTAAAGGGCGAACACTTTGAAAAAGACGGTGTTGAAGTAGTGAATAAGGATTATTTGGTCATGACCCTTATGAAAGATGCTAACTTTGACATGGAAATTCAAATTGACTTAAACAGGGGTTATGTTCCTGCTGAGTTGAATGAAAAATATATTGAAGAGATTGGCACAATTCCTATTGATGCTGTCTTCTCTCCCATAAAAAGGGTACGTTATTCTATTGAGAACACCCGTGTAGGACAGCGGAGCGATTACGATAAGCTTATTCTGGAAGTATTTACAAATGGTACGATAAGTCCGGATAATGCTCTTGCTGAGGCTGCGAAAATTGCTAAAGACCATTTTTCCATTTTCATCAATTTTGATGAAAGTCTCGTAAATGATGACGATGAAGTAGATGAGGAAGAAGAACGGGTAAAACAGATTCTTACAACACCGGTAGAAGAACTGGAACTTTCAGTAAGATCAAGTAATTGTCTGAAGAATGCGAATATTCGAACTATTGGTGATTTAACCAAAAAAACCGAAGAAGAGATTGCTAAAACACGGAATTTTGGGAAAAAATCTCTAACCGAGATTAAGGAAAAACTCAAAGAGTGGAATTTGAGTCTCGGCATGACCGATTACAGCGTGCTGAAGACCTCTACACGAATACCAGGGAACAAGGAAGATAAGGATGAGGCATAGAATAGGTTACAATAGATTAAGCAGAACAAGTACGCATAGAAGAGCGATGATAAATAATATGATGACATCGCTTTTCAGGAGTGAACGCATTAAGACAACCAAGGCTAAGGCGCTTGAAGTACGCAGACATGCGGAAAAAACTATAACTCGTGCAAAAACCGATACAGTGCACAATCGTCGTCTTGTGTCTAAGCGCATCAATGATAAAGAGATTTTATCAAAACTTTTCAACGAGATATCTCC
>JAIPFQ010000040.1:0-15612 GCA_021736605.1 Spirochaetales bacterium
CTAAACCACCCAGCAGGCTAAACCACCCAGCAGGCTAAACCACCCAGCAGGCTAAACCACCCAGCAGGCTAAACCACCCAGCAGGCAGCGTAATGATTGGGGGAGACTTCCTTGAGGGGAGGATACTCCTCCCGGCACTTATCTATAGCAAAAGGACAGCGAGGATGGAAATGACAACCCTTGGGAGGATCAATCGGTGAAGGAACATCCCCCATGACAATCCGCTTTTTCTCCTCTCTGCCCCGGGGCTCTGTTGCCGGGAAAGCCTCAAAAAGAGCCTTTGAATAGGGATGGACATGCTTCCTTACCAGCTCTTCCTTGTCCGCAATCTCCACCACCCGGCCGAGATACATCACCAGAATCCTGGTGGCAATAAATTCCACAACCGCCAAGTCGTGAGCAATAAAAAGATAGGTAAAATCATGCTTCTGCTGCAGATCCAGCAGTAAGTTAATAATCTGCGCCTGGACTGAGACATCCAAAGCTGAAACAGCCTCATCACAGACAATAAACTCAGGATCCAAAGCCAGGGAACGGGCAATACCGATACGCTGCCGCTGACCTCCGGAGAACTGGTGCGGATAGCGTCGTCGATAGAGCGGATTGAGTCCAACCTCCTCCATCAGATGATTCACCCGTTCCCGAATCTCTGCAGCGGAACCAACTTGATGAATACGCAGCGGCTGCCCGATGATTCCTCCCACATTTTTCCGGGGATTCAGGGAAGAGTAGGGATCTTGGAAAATCATCTGCATCTGTTTCGTAAGTTCGTGCCGTTCGCTCTTGTTCAAGGAAAAAATCTCCCGGCCGCGATACAGCACTTCTCCATCAGTTTTGTCATACAAGCCCATCACCGTTTTACCCAGAGTCGATTTCCCGCAGCCGGACTCCCCGACAATGCCGAGAATCTCTCCATTAAGCACCTGCAGGGAAACGTCATCCACAGCCTTCAGAATGGAATCACCATGCTTAATCGACTGGTTCTTTATGGTAAAATGCTTCTTGAGATTATTCACCTCTAAAAGATAGTCTTTATCTGCTTTATTCATCACGATGCTGTCTCCTGTCTACCTTGTCATAATGGTGGCACCACACTTCATGCCCCTCCCCTACATGCGTCCCCTCAGGGAAGGAAGCAGAACAGGTTTCATCGGCATAAACACAGCGATTTGCAAAAGGACATCCGTCGCCCAGAGTCAGCAGATCCGGAACCGTCCCTGAAATCGCCTCAAGACGCCGGGCATTTCTGTATTTTTTGTTTGAAGGTAAAGAATTAAGCAAGCCGAGGGTATAGGGGTGATGGGGCTCTTCAAAAATTTGGTACACATCCGCCTCTTCCACCTTCCTTCCGGAATACATAACCACCACCCGGTCGGCCATCTCTGCTACTACTCCCATATCATGGGTAATCAGCAGAATAGACATCTCAATCTTCTGCTTCAATTCAGCCAGAAGGTCAAGTATCTGCGCCTGAATCGTTACATCCAGAGCTGTAGTAGGTTCATCGGCGATCATCAATCCAGGTTCTGGTGATGCTAAAGCCATAGCAATCATCGCCCGCTGCCGCATCCCCCCGGACAATTGATGCGGATAACTGTACGCTCGGTCTCGGGGAGATGGAATCTTAACCAGATCCAGCAATTCCACCGCCCGCTCCATGGCCTCTTCCTTTTTCATCCCCTGATGCGTCATGAATACATCGGCAATCTGGTATCCCACAGTAAAGACCGGATTCAGCGCCGTCATAGGCTCCTGGAAGATCATGGAGATCTGCGTACCACGCAGCTTTTCGATTTCACCCTTGGGAAGCTTCAGGAGGTCTCGCCCCTGAAACATAATCGATCCGCTCTCAATTTTTCCCGGCGGCATTGGAATCAGCTGATTGATGCTGTGGGCGGTAACCGATTTGCCGCAGCCCGATTCGCCCACCAGGGTCAGCGTTTCTCCACGGCGTATTGTAAGCGAAAGATCTCGAACCGCTCGGACAACACCCCGCTGTACGTTGAACACAACATTCACCCCGTCCATTTCCATCAGCAGTTCGTTATTCTTTTTATAGGCCTCAGCTGCATCTGCTGCAGCCTGCTTCTCTTTTTTCCTCTTTTCCATAATCAGTCCCTCATCCTCGGATCAAGAATATCACGCAGTCCGTCTCCGAGCAGGTTGAATCCGAGAACTGCCAGAAGAATGGCAATACCGGGAAAGGTCACGATCCACCAGGCGTTGGTGATAAACTCCTTAGAACTTGCAATCATTAAGCCCCATTCGGGTGTTGGGGGCTGTGCACCCAGACCCAGGAACGAGAGTCCCGCAGAACTGAGGATGGCTTCACCTATCCCTAAAGTAGCCTGCACAATAGTCGGTGCCAGACAATTCGGCAGGATAGTCTTAAACATCAGCTCGATATTGGAAGTGCCCAGGGAGCGTTCAGCTATAACATAATCGCTCTCTTTTTCCGCGAGCACTGAAGCTCGAACCACCCTGGCATACTTGGGAATCTGCGAAATCCCGATGGCCAGCATGGCATTAGTCAAGGAGGGTCCCAAAATGGATACAATTACTATGGTGAGCAGGATGTAGGGGAAAGCCAGCATAATATCTATAAATCGCATGACTATCTTATCCAGTAAACCGCCGTAATAGGCGGAAACCACACCGATCAGCAGACCGAAGACCAAAGAAATTCCTACGGAAACAATACCGATTGTCATAGAGATCCTTGCGCCGTACATCAGTCGTGACAGCATGTCCCGTCCCAGGTCATCCGTCCCCAGCAGATATCCCCCAGTCAAGGGCGGCGTCTTGCGAAACTCCATAATTTGATTCAGCGGATCATGGGGGGTCAGCAGGGGAGCAAAAACAGCCATCAGCACAAAGATGATAACAATAGCCAATCCTGTCATAGCCCCTTTATTTTTTTTCAGATGATACCACGCTTCCCTCCACGGTCCGGGCTCTTTCGGTATATCTGCGGCTTTAGCCTCTAATTCCATGCATTTCTCCTTTTTACTGCAGCCGTATCTTCGGATTAATCAGTGAATACAGGATGTCCACAAACAGGTTAATGAGGACAAAGAAGGTGGAGATAAATATAATCCCCCCCTGCACAGCAGGATAGTCCCTCGCCCCGATAGCGCTGTAAATCCACTTGCCTATCCCCGGCCAGGCGAAAATCGTCTCTGTCAGGATTGCTCCGGACAGCAGCAGCCCGAACTGCAGACCGATAACCGTAACCACCGGAAGCAGGGCATTTTTCAGAGCATAGCGGTAAATTACTCTCTGTTCCTTAATACCCGCTGATCGCGCGGTCTTGATATAGTCCTGCTGAAGCACTTCAAGCATGCTGCTTCTGGTGGTCCTGGCAATAATAGCCAGGGGAATAGTCCCTAAAGCTACTGTAGGAAGCACAAGATGATGAAGAGCTGAGACAAGAAATTTTGAATCCCCGGTTCTGAAGAGCAGGATAAGTCCATCGATCACATAAAAATTGGTAATCGGCTGAAAGTAGTAGCGGATATTCATGCGTCCGCCGGTGGGAAACAGATCCAGTCCCACGGAAAAGATCATTATCAATACGAGAGCCAGCCAGAAGACCGGCATGGAGACTCCCACCAGGGCACCGCCCATGGTGGTATAATCCAGCCAAGTGTTACGCCTCCGGGCCGATGTGACCCCTAGAATAACCCCCAGCGTGGTGGCAAAAATCATAGCCCAGATAGCCAGTTCTATTGTGGCGGGGAAGCGGGCCTGGATCTCTTCTGTGATCCGCTGCCCCGAAGTGATTGATTTTCCTAAATCAAACTGAACTACCCGCTGAAGATACAGACCGTACTGCTGGATCAGCGGCTTATCCAATCCGAGTTCTTCCCTCAGCTGCTCTAACTGCTCAGCATTTGCCCGTTCTCCGAGCATGACCCTAGCAGGATCGCCGGGAGAGAGGGCAATCATAAAAAATACCAGTGTTATAATACCAAATACTGTGGGAATCAGCAGTCCCAGCCGCTTAAGAATATACTTGAGCATATTTATATTCCTCAATGTCCTTTGAACATGCATATACCAGCCCTGAAAAAAATCAGGGTTGGTATATATGTTTTTATGTAGTAAGACCTATTAGCAAAGTAATTTATTTATCCAGCCAAACATGCTTGAAAACACGTTTTCCGGTAGGATAAATGGTAAAGTTCTGTACGTAGTCCTTTGCAGGAATCGTTACAACTGAATGAGCGATGGGAACCCATGGAGCTTCTTCATGGAATACTTCCTGGGCTTCGCGGTACAGTTCAGCTCTCTTGGCCTGGTCAGCAGTTTCCTTCGCTTCGCGGCAGAGATCTGTGAACTTTTCATCCTTCCACATGGCGATATTACCGGCAGGCTTAACTGCGGCAGGTGCAGAGAGGAGAACCCAGAGGAAATTGTCCGGGTCACCATTATCTCCGGTCCAACCCAGCATAGCTGCCTGGTGTTCACCATTGTCAGTCTTATCGAGATAGGTTCCCCATTCGTAGGAGACGATCTCAGCTTCCACATTAACATCCGCAAGCTGCGCCTGCATGATCTCAGCAATCTTCCGCGCATTCGGGTTGTAGGGACGTGCTACCGGCATTGCCCACAGTTCCGTTTCAAATCCATCGGGATATCCGGCTTCAGCCATCAGTTCCTTCGCCTTTTCCGGATCGTAGGGATATGCATCGATATCATCATTGTAGGACCACATGCCTGGAGGTATGGGGTTCTTTGCCGGCTGTCCGGCTACTCCGTAGACGCCTTCAATGATCTCTTCTTTATTGATGGCATAGTTCATTGCCTGGCGCACCAGTTTATTGTCATAGGGTTTCTTTTCCGTATTCAGGGCCAGATAACCGACATTAAGACCGGGCTGCTGGATTACCTGAACATCCGCTGCATCTTTCATGGCAGGAATATCTTCGATGGAGGGAAAATCGATCAGGTCAACTTCGCCCTTCTGCAGTGCAAGCCAGCGGGCGGTTGCATCAGGAATAACTTTCAGAATCAATCTGTCCAGATACACAGGTCCGTCCCAGTAGTCAGGGTTTCGGTCAAAAACGATGTCAGAATCCTTGGTCCAGGATACAAATGTAAATGCACCGGTTCCAACAGGATTGTTCTTGAAGTCTTCACCGTATTTCTCAACTGCGGCGGGAGAAACGATGGAGGCGAAGTCCATAGCCAGGTTGGCGATAAAGGGCGCTTCCGGTTTCTGCAGTTCAAACCGTACGGTGTAGTCATCCACTGCTACTACTTCATCAACGATGTTTGACATATCCATATATCCCCAGTATTTCCAGGGTCCCAGATCGTAGTAGGGATGATTTTCTTTTAACTGTCTCTCAAAGGAGAATACAACGGCATCGGCATTGAAATCAGTGCCGTCATGGAATTTCACGCCTTCCCGCAGATGAAAAACATATTCCAGTCCGTCATCGGATACATCCCAGCTCTCTGCCAGGGCGGGTTTCACTTCGGTTTTCCCGGGAACAAATTCCACCAGGGTGTCAAAAACCGCGGTTGTAGCGTAGAATGATTCACCGTCGGTTTCCCGTGCAGGATCCAGACCTACAGAATCACCGGAACGACCAAAAACAAGGACTCCCCCCATTTTTGAATCATCTTCAGAAGCCGGCTCCGCAGCTTCCTGTGCTCCGGCGGCAAATACCATAGCTGCTGTCAGCAGCATAAGACTAAGAAGTACAACTACCTTCTTTCTCATATAAAACCACCTTTTTAAATTTATTTTGCCTTACATTATGCAGGGAATTGAGTAATAATACAATAATAATAGGAAATATTTTTTTACATACTGTACCAAAACTGCAGAATCTGCCATATTGAGCTCCTATGGAGATGTTTTTAGGACAGTTTTTAGCCCTCCTGACCGCTGCTTGCTGGGCGCAGAATTCAATTATCTACTCATATATCGGGAAGCGCGTCAGCTCACAGACAGTTGCCCATGTCAGGCTTTGGATTGCCCTTCCCCTTATTCTAGCGGTGCATCTCCTTTTTACCGGCGTACTCTATCCGACTGGGCTCTCACTGCAGACCTATATCTATCTCTACAGTTCCGGGCTGGTAGGCTTTTTCATTGCCGACTTGCTCATTTTTTATGCCTTTGTTGATCTCGGTCCCAGAGAGACCCTGGTGATTATGACCTCCTCGCCTATTTTCAGCGCCCTCCTGACTTGGATCTTTCTTGGTGAAGCCCTTACCCTGATGCAGTTCGGCGGGGTTGTGGTAACTATCAGCGGGGTTATGTGGGTCATTTATGAGGATCGCCGCAGCAGCACATCACCGAAAAAGCACTATGCCCGCGGCGTACTCATCGCTTTCGGCGGATCCCTGACCCAGGCAATCGGTATGGTTCTGGCTAAGGGCGGCATGGCAGATCAAGTCCATCCTGTATCGGCAAACACACTGCGCATCACCGCCGGTTTGATTGGTCTGGTGATATACGCCCTGATGCGGAAACAGTTCATCCAGGACTTCGTCAAATTGAAGAACATCCGTTTAGCCCTGCTTCTAGCTTCCGCTGCCTTTGTGGGACCTGTTCTGGGAATCATTCTGACCCTGGCAGCCTTCTCTCTTGTCCCGGTGGGTGTCGCAACAGCCCTTTCTCAGCTGAGTCCCGTTCTTCTGCTGCCGGTAGAACGCTTCTTCCTGAAAAAGCGTATTCGCCCCGGAGCCGTTCTCGGCACTTTGACCGCAATCAGCGGCGCTGTGATTCTTTTTCTCTTTTAATTCATCTTCATCTCAACTTCCAAAAACAAAAACTTTACAACTGAACAGCAAATTACACCCCCGCCTATTCAGCGCTCATAATAAGCATGATATAATTGTAAATCGCTTTAAAAAAGTAAGGGGGGAAGAAGGATGAAAAAAGGATTAATTCAGATAGGGATTATTCTGCTGCTTGTATTTCTGCTCAGTTCCTGCGCCGGTACTACTTCACTGCAGCCGCTGCACGAGGAACTTGAAGAGACAAAAAAGAGAGTGGAGTCGGAAAATGAAGCCTTTTCCACAGAACTAAATCAGCTTAGGGTGAAAATTGCAGAAATTCAAAATACTCAGCAGGCACTAGCAAGCCAGGAAGCTCTGGACAGTGAAATAATAAAACTCACTGAAGAGAACGAAAAAACCGCCGAAGGAATCAGAGAATCTGTTTCAGAAGTGAAGAATATGCTGTCAGATTTCACAAGCAAAGCAGAAGCAAAGGTTTTACAGCGGCAGCTTGATAATCTTTCAAACAGTCTTACTGCTATGTACTCTTCCTTGCAGGAGCTTGCTGAATATGCGGGATACTCTTCCGCTGAGGATGTTGTGGAGATAGGAAAGGATATCATAAACGTCAACAATAATATTGATAAGCTGAATAATAAATTGGAAAATCTGCGCTCCGCCATGGCAATGTTTGTAAACGGTTCAGATTAAAAGACGTGACAGAACAAGAAGGAAAGCGGGAAAGCGGGCGAAATTAGCACTGAAAGCATTCTCTTATTTATGGATTTCTCAGGAATCTGTCTTGGAAACTGAGCATTCGTTCGATGCTCAGGATTCTTTCAGCCCATCTCCGCATGGATTGTTCGTAGCTTCTAATTACTTCCCGGTTTGCCCGCTCCAACTTGCGGACGTCACCCCGAATCAAAAAGAATAAGAGCAGCGCCGTGGTGAGAATAAATATAAAACCTTTAATATTCTGCAGTACACGAATGGACAAGGATGTATCAATAAACTCAATCAGCATATCAGAAAAATAGATCCAGAGCAGACCAAAGATGAGATAAATTATGACAATTCGATACTGCGGCTTAAAACGCATAAAGAAAGCCCCTCCAGGGGAGAACAATAACTGTGCAATATTACGAAGTTCACGTAGATGTTTGTGGAACTGTCCCCTACATTATCATTATAGTATAGCAATTTTACCCAGGGAGGTCAAAAAAATCTTCCAGCAAGCGGATGACTCACATGTATTAATAAATAATATATGAGTGCTTTACACTATTAGTGTGACATGCTAACATAAGTATATGATAAAAAGCTTCAAGGATAAGCTTACAGAAAGCGTATGGCAGCGAAAAAGAGTAAAAGGTTTTCCCAGTGATATTTTTAAGGTCGCTAGAAGAAAACTTGGATTCCTTGAAGATGCCAGAGATATACATGATCTAAGTATTCCCCCAGGAAACAGACTTGAAGCCTTAAAAAGAGAAAGAATTGGTCAATACAGTATAAAGATTAATGATCAGTGGAGGATCTGCTTCCGATGGGACAATGGGAATGCCTATGAGGTTGAGATCACTGATTACCACTAAGAGGAGAATTGTATGGAACATGACTTAATTGAATTATCAACTCCGGGAGAAGTCTTAAAAGAAGAGTTTCTTGATCCTATGGAGATAACACCCTATGCTCTGGCAAAAAGTATCTTTGTCGATCCTCCCAGAATAGCTGCAATTATTAAGGGTAAACGGAAAATTACTGCAGATACCGCATTGAGATTTTCAAAATTTTTCGGCAATTCAGCAGAATTCTGGATGAATATGCAGAGTCGGTATGAGCTTGAAGTATTATCAGAAAAAAAGAAAGCTGATATAGATAGAATTTCCCGATTCCATAAAGCATCTTAAACAAGTATCTGGGCCTTCTGTTCCAATTCAGCGGCATTTTCCTTTTTTTTCCTGTGAAGCAAACTTTTCCTGTGCAGCCAGCTTTTTCCTGCGCAGCTAGCTTTCCCCGCTTTCAACCGCAGAAATCAGGTTTTTACCCAGGGAGGTCAAAAAAATCTTCCAGAAAGCGGGCGGCACCGTCATTGTCGTTGGAGGGGGCATGGATCGGCACTTCGCGCAGGACATCTTCAGCGGCATTTTCCATTGCTACTCCGATTCCTGCCCATTTCAGCATGTCCAAATCGTTATGACCGTCTCCGAAGGCAATCACTTCATTCCAGGAGGCTCCCACTTGTCCGGCTGCCTCTTCCAAACCGTTTCGTTTTCCAGCTTTAGGGCTCATCATCTCAAAAAAATAGGGCAGTGAGAAGACGCCGTAGACATCATCTCCGCAGACCATCCTCACTTCACGGGCAAGTTCTTCCAGCTTTTCGTGCTCCCCGACAAACATAGCCTTAAAAAAGCGCAGTTCATCCATCGAATCAAAATCAACCACTCTCCCCTTCAGGCCGGTATGACGTTCATAAAAATCCGACTCCTCCCGGGATTTCTCGTAGACCAGCTCGGTTTCATGAAATGCATGGATGTGAATCCCGAATTTTCTTGCTATGCTGATGACTTCGCGGGCGCTTTTCTCCGCCAGGTAATGGGCGAACACGGCCTTACCCGTTCGGGGATCCAGCACCGCCGCCCCGTTGTAGCAGACCAGAGGGGCAGTCACGGCGAGGGCATCGCTGTAGGGTTTCAAGGCCTCGAAACTTCGTCCTGTTGCCAGGATCGGAGTGATACCGCGTTCCTCAAGAGCCTTGACTGCTCGGATACTCCGCTGAGACAGGGTATTGTCGCTTCGCAGCAGGGTTCCGTCCATATCGAAGGCCGCCGCCTTAATGTCCTCGGGGCTGTATTTTGCTTTTATATCTGCCGTCATATATAGTTCCTTATAGTTGCGTTCTGTCCCATCATACTTACAGAATCGGGATAGTCAATATAGGAAGCTGCATACTGGAAATTCTGCTGTTTTTGATCAGTTCGGCTTTACTTCAAGACATTTATTCAGTATATAGAAAGTGGCACAAAGCTTAGTGCCACACAAAAAGGATACAATCAGGAGCAGATATGAAGATAGCCGTCGGCTTAAGCGGAGGGGTGGATTCATCCGTCGCAGCAGCCTTACTTATAGAGCAGGGACACGAAGTAACAGGGGTGACCATGAAGCACGCCCAGGGGAATCTGTACAAAAGCATGCCCGGGCTTACCGCGTGTTTCGGAGGAGACGAAGAGGAGGAGATACGGGAAGCGGAGGCCGTGGCTGAAAAGCTGGGGATCCCCTTTCTTGTTATCGATCTTACCAAGGAGTATGAAGAGATTGTGCTGGATTATTTTCGTGAGGAGTACCTTGCGGGCAGAACACCTAATCCCTGCGTTCGCTGCAATCAGCAGATTAAATTCACCCTGCTGATGGATCGCTGCATGGAGAAAATTCCTTTTGATGCCTTCGCTACGGGACATTACGCCCGGGTTGAGGAGGATGAAAAGACGGGCAGGATGCTCCTTAAGCAGGCGGCATACCGCAGAAAAGACCAGTCCTACTTCCTGTCCCAGCTGTCCCAGGATCAGCTGCGAAAGGTCATCTTTCCCCTGGGGCGACTCACCAAAGAGGAGGTCCGTGCCGCTGCAGCGAGCTATGGGCTGCCGACGGCTGACAAGGAGGAGAGCCAGGATTTTTTCGCCGGTGACTATCGTGAACTTTTTCCAGAAAAGCCCCAGCCCGGCAGCATTGTTGATATGGAGGGGAAGATTCTCGGCAGGCACAGCGGTATTATTTCGTATACCATAGGACAGCGACGAGGACTGGGGATCAGCGCCCCGGAACCTCTCTACGTTATCCGTATTGATGCTGAGCAGAACGAAGTTGTTGTCGGTCCCAAGGAGGCTTTGCTGAAGCGCAGTCTGACGGCTGATCAGTTCAACTGGATCTCCCAGCCCGCCCCGGATGCCTCTGCAGGGCCTCTTCGGGTACAGGCTAAAATCCGCCACGGGTCCCGTGCTCATACGGCTTCGGCTTACCCGCTGGAGGGGGACAAGATTCAGCTCTTTTTTGAAGATGAACTTGAAGCAGTCACTCCGGGGCAGGCGGCGGTGCTGTATCAGGGTGATGTCGTGGTGGGAGGCGGCTTCATCCTCTCATCAGGCCGCTGAGGCATTCCGCAGAACACTCGCAGAACAGCAGAGGCATAGACACGTAAAAACCCCCTGCGGGGCAGCTCGGCTAGTACCGAGTTCCGCAAGGGGCATACCATCCAGAAGAGGCATATCTTCCGGCAATAGAGGCTCAGCGGGAGAGCACCGCCGCCAGCTGCTCATCCGAGATATACTGCGCTTCATAGGAACCGCCCTGTGACTCTATGAGTCCTGTAAAGGAGCGGATATGGTTCTCTGAACCCCTCAGAAGATTCTCATAGACCACTGTCATGTCCTGATTATCCGTCTCTTCCAGCAGGTCAGACAGATCCTTTATGTCCAGATCCTCTACAGCGGCCCCGATACTGAGAGCGGCTTCCAGAGATTCACTGCCCTGCGTCGTCAGGTCATCATAGAGAGCCTGCAGTTCAGGATCCGTAAATTCACCGGGGACACCCTCTCCCACAGGATCCTGTATGTCATAACGATCCAGCAGAGCCTTTACAGCCTCCATATGGGTTCCTTCGCTTTGCGAAATGTTGAAGAAGACCGGCATATTCCACATCTCTCCTAGAGCTAGATAGACATCCCTTGCCAGTTTCTCCTCTTCCCGCATCAGCAGGAGTCCCTCAAGCTCCTGATCATCGATATCCTGCATGGGAAGATCTTCAAGGACGTAGACGCCTCCGTTGGGGGAGGGATTCATGTTCCCGCGAGCCCCTGTTCGGCCTGGACCGCCATTTCCGTTCATTGCTCCGCCTCGGGGGGCACCTGCGGCCGCACCATTCGTATAGCCCTCAGAATCCTGTACGGGGGCATCATCCCTATACGATCCACGCGGCGCTCCGACATTCTCAGCTCCGCCTTGGGCGAAAATCGGTGAAACTGCCAGTATCAGCAGAGCCGTTATGGTTAGTGTAAAAACTTTCTTTCTGTTCATGATGGAATCTCCTTAATCTTTTTTTAGTTTTTTTCGTTCTTTGTATGTGTAATCTACATCCAATATGTGAAGAAATTATGAAGTGTGCTACACTATTTTTAAAAGAATAGTTTCTGCAGGAATACTAGAAACTTGAGGAGGATAAATGATGAAAAAATATGCACTGTACGCCTTTAACGGAGAGCTGATGTGTTTTGTTCATGTGCTGCTGAATGCCCTGGATATGCATGCCGCCGGCTATGATGTCAAAATTATTATTGAAGGGAGCGCAGCGAAGCTGATCGGTCCTCTGGCTGATCCTGAAACTCCCTTTTCAAAATTTTATGCTGAGTGCATAGACAAGGGCCTTGTAGACTGTGTCTGTCGAGCCTGTGCCAATAAGATGGGCAGCCTGGAGGAGGCGGAAAGGCAGAACCTTCCGCTCTGCAGCGACATGTCGGGACACCCGAGTATGCGGTCCTATATTGAAAAGGGGTATGAGATCATCACCTTTTAGGATCATCACCTTTTAGGATCATCACCTTTCAGGATCACCACTTTTCAGGATCATCATTTTGAATTTTCAGAAGCGGTTTTTATCATCTTCAGGAAGAATCATCAGCTCCTGAATCCAGCTTTATGTTTCTGCAGTCCGAAGTTTGATTCTCTTTCATTTCGTTAGTATCTTATAGTAGATACTTGGGAGGGTTTATGGAACTGTTAAAAATATATAATGCCGAGGAGCTGGAGGAGATCAGCGCTGAAGCAATTCGCTACAAGGCAAATATCCTGGGTGAAGAGGAACAGATTTATATAGCTCTGCCCGGAGGAAGAAGTGTGCGTCCGATACTCAAGGGGCTTCACAGACTTCCGTATCAGGTGCTCAAGCGACTGTTTATCGTCCTTGCCGATGAGCGCTTCGATGAAATGCGTAACCGGGATGAGCTCCTGGAGAACGGGCTGCAGCACCTGATGGATCAGAAACTTTTCAGCCCCGAACAGCTTATTAGCCCGAACCTTACACTGCCGATAGAAGAGAGCGCCCGCCGATACGGTGAAGGTCTGCCGAATATTGATATCTTTTTCATCGGGGCGGGAGAAGACGGGCATGCAGCATCACTTTTCCCGAATCATCCGGTGCTCTCTGTTCAGGAGGCCGCAGCCCATATTGATGACTCACCGAAACCGCCGCGCAGACGCATCACCATGACCCCGCTTTTCTTCAAACACCATATGCACACCGCAGACTGCTATCTCCTCTTTCTCGGGGAGAGCAAATATGAGGCGCTGAATGCCTTCATCACCCACGACGACCCGAAAACCTATCCGGTGACCCTGTTTAAGGGCTTCGAGTCCCTGAAAGTTATTACTGATCAAGAGGTATCCATATGAAGCAGATTTTTATTCAGTTCGGCGGGACCGGGGATTTGGCGCAGAAGAAACTCCTGCCCGCCTACCGTGAACTGATGCACAAGGGTTACGATTTTCATGTTATTTCCCTAGGGAGGAAATTTTCAGACCGGGAGGAGTACCTGGAGCATATGCTCGGCGAGGGGGCAGCGGCTGACCCTCTTTTCAAGAGCCGCATTGACTATCTGCATTTTTCCATGGGAGAGGAGTCGTCCAAACAACAGCTGATTGACAAACTCCACGAATACATCGGTTCTATTTGCGATATCGAGCTGATTTATTATATAGCCCTGCAGCCCTCACTCTACGAATCGGCTATTTACAGCATCAAGGAGATCCACGAGAACCTTCAGGGCTGCCGGCTTCGAAAGAAAATTGTTGTGGAAAAGCCCTTTGGTTTCGACAAGAAGTCTGCCAAGACCTATAACGACATTCTCACCACGGTTTTCTCTGACCGAGAGATCTACAGAATAGATCACTACCTGGGAAAGGAGTTTATGCAGAACCTCCTGGTAATGCGTTTCTACAACGACGTCATGCAGGGTCTGTGGAACAAGCAGTACATTGATTATATTCAGGTTATTTTTGATGAAGTCCACGGGGTTGAGCAGCGCCTCGGCTTTTACGAGAAGATCGGCGTGGTCAGGGATACAGTGCAGAATCATATACTGCAGATCATCACCTACCTGACTATGGGAGAACCTGTGGAGTTCACCCCCGAAGAGATCGCTCATGAGAAGGTGAAAGTCCTTAAGTCCATTCGCCCGATCCGGGACTTTTCCCTGGGACAGTACGCCTCCCTGGGGGAAAAAGCAAAGGGAGACATCCATACGCCGACCTATGCTGCTTTCAAGCTGTATGTTGATACTTTTGATTTCTCCGATATCCCTATTTACGTTCGGACCGGCAAGATGCAGGAGAAGGCGGCATCACAGATTTATATCGCCTTCAAGCACTTTCGCGGCACAGCCCTTTCCCAGAAGCAGACCTCCCCTAACGCCATCATAATCACCATTCATCCGGAGATGAATATCGACATCCAGATGAACATGAAGGATCCTTCCGCAGCCTGGGCTGTAAAGCCGGTACGCTTCAATTTTAACCATTTCCAGACATTCAAGGTGAACACGCCTGAGGCGTATCAGCAGATTATTGAAAAGATCATTCGTTCTGACAAGACGCTCTTCCCCACAATTGAGGAGATCGAGGCAGCCTGGGGGATTGTTGCACCTATGCTGGAGCCTGAAGAGGGTGTAGAAATCTATGAAGACAGATCCCTGCCCAGCTGCGCCCGGGAGCTGGTAAAACAGGACGGCATCGAGTGGGTAGTTAGTTAGTTGGTTGGTTGGTTGGTTGGTTGGTGTGCAAATCGTCTCCGAGACCATATCCACAGATGTGGATTTGGTCTCGGAGAAAAAATCCACATCCACATCCACATCCGTTGGCTGGCTGGGATGATCAGGCTGATTCCAGCTTGAGGCTGTCAAGAAAGATTGTAATTATTTCAATCGCCGGCTTCAGCTGGAAGTTGTCCATCAGAGCCATCTGAAATCCCAAAGACTCAATGAGCATGAAGAGCTGCGTGCTGATATCATGTATATCTAGAAATTTCAGCTCTCCACGATCCACTCCGTAGCGCAGCAGTCTCCGAAAAAGGATATTGAGCTTGCTGGTTCGCCGTATGATGATATCCGAGAAGTCGCTCCCCAGACGTTTCCGCTGCACCATGACATCGGTAAGCGCAGTGAGGGCCTCTCGGTTTTCATACCCTATGCTGATTATATCTTCACAGATACCTTTAAGCCGATCAATGATGGGACCGTCACTGTAAAAGGCAATCTGCACATATTTGCTGAACATATCACCGGTCACCTTCTTTACTGCGAAATAGAATATCTCCTCTTTGTCATGGAAATACTGGTATATCGTGGGGCGGGATATATCGCAGGAGTAGGCGATCATGGAGAGACTGGTATTCTGATATCCATGCACTGCGAAGACCTGCAGGGCTTTGTAGAGGATTGCTTCTTTTCTTTTATCATGATCTATTATCTTAGGCATTTCACTCCCATCCGGCCGGCCCTTCCCTCCGACTGCAGATTAGATCTTACACAGCGCGCGGATCTGCATCCGCATCATAATCAATACCCGGCATTTCAAAGCCGTGAAGCCGTAAATATTCGCGACGATACTCTTCTAAATCAGTCAGTTCCTGCACATTTTCAGAGCTTACCTGATCCCACAGCTCCATCACCCGCTTCTGTACATCTTCGCGCATTTCGAAATCATCCAATCGTATACGTCCCGCTTCATCTGTAGGTATAGTTTTACCTGTATAGAGCCGCTCCGTCAATAAGCGGTACATCTGCTCAATACAGCCTTCGTGAATTTTTTTCTCCTTCATAACACGGTAGAGCAGGG
>JAIPFQ010000041.1:0-15522 GCA_021736605.1 Spirochaetales bacterium
ATGGATATCAGCTCCTGAGGCAGCGCACGTTCAGTGTCCAGATTCATGCGTTCCTTAGCAACCCGTTCCATTCGAGAAAATGCTGTTTTCAATGAATTCTGCAGCAGTTCTCCCACAGATCGTATACGTCGATTTCCCAGATGGTCTATGTCATCAACATTAGCTTCGCCGATATATACCTGGATAAGATACCGCATGGTATTTACAATATCTACGGTGCGGAGAATCGGATGCTCTTCAGGATCAACATAATCAAATTTTTTGTTCAGCTTGTATCTTCCGACCCTGCCCAGATCATACCTTCGTTCTGTGAAGAACATGGTATTCAAGTCTTTTTCCGCATTCTCCAGAGAGATGGGCTCACCGGGCATGAGCACTGAATATACCGCCACAAGGGCATCTTCTTTTGTAGGCTCATCGAAACCAGCATCTGTCCTGGTGTGTTTTGATTCTTCAATTTCAAAACAGCGCAGAATAACCTGTGAATGGAGTGATTCAGCATGCTCAAAATCGATAACCTCAATCTCTTCCACTCCTGTGTGGATCAGGTCATCAATTTCATGGGGGTGAAGCTTGTCACCGGCACGATAAATTTTCTTTGTCTCCCCTTCACGTTCCGCATATACATCTTTGAACAGAATTGAGTCAACTAGCTCATCTTTCTCTTCTCTTTTATCAACTACCTGCAGTGTTCTGGATTTGTAATACAGTTCCAGAATCTTCTCACGGCTGTCATATCCGAGGGCACGGAGAAAGAGTGTTCCGAGTATACGTTTCTTACGGTCGATTTTTGTATATATAAGCTCTTTTTTCTGATCTATTTCAAATTCCAGCCACGAACCGCGGTATGGAATAATTCTCGAGGAGAAAACACCCTTCTCATAGGAAAAAATAACGCCGGGAGATCGGTGTATCTGGCTAACCACAACCCGTTCTGCTCCGTTGATAATGAATGTTCCCCGGTCAGTCATTAGAGGTATGTCGCCGATGTAGATGTTTTTCTGTCGAATCTCTCCGGTCTCAAGGAACACTAGGTTGATTTTAGCTTTTACGGTAACTGAATAGGTAAGTCCTTTCTGCTTACACTCAAATTCACTTCGTATGCTCTCTTCCTCAAGCGTATAATTAACATATTCAAGCAGCATATCCCCGCTTGGACTTTCAATGGGGAAAACCGACTGAAAAACATCTTCCAACCCTTGCCGTTGTGCGGGTTGCCCTGTACTGAGTTTGTCTTTCTGTAAAAAACTCTCAAATGATAAAAGCTGGATATCTATTAGATTCGGCAGCTGAATAACTTGATCAAACTGCTCTCCAACATACGTCCTGTTTATGGCTTTGCCTTCGGCAAGCATCTCTACCCCCTGACTATGTAATCAAGATAAATCGTATTACATACTGACGAGTCGTTAAGACACGACTTGCCACCGGACTAAAAAATATCCGGTGGCAATCGAGATATAAACTTGATTCGTTTCTGCAACGACTATTATTTGACTTCAACAACGCCGCCGGCAGCCTCAAGTTTTTCCTTGATGGAGTTTGCTTCTTCTTTGGATACACCCTCTTTGAGTGCTTTATCTCCAGTCTCAACAATTTCTTTTGCTTCCTTGAGACCAAGACCGGTAAGTGCGCGAACTTCCTTGATAACAGGAATTTTCTTACCATCGGCAATTCCTTTAAGAATTACATCAAATTCTGTCTGTTCCTCTTCCGCCTCAGCTTCAGCAGCGGCGGGAGCTGCAGCAGCGGCAACCGGCGCAGCAGCGGTAACTCCGAATTTCTCTTCCATCGCACTGATCAGTTCGGAAACTTCCAGAACCGTCATGTTAGCAATTGCTTCCAAAATGTCATCTTTTGACAAAGTAGCCATATTATCTTCTCCTTTCGTTAGTATTTCTTCCACAGTAATAGCATGCTACCAAAGTGAAGACTAATACTGTGTTAGTTTTCGTTTTTTGCATCTGCAACAGCCTGCAGAGTTCTTACCAATTTCGTCGGTACCGCGTTAAGCACATATACAACATTCTGTATTGGAGCTCTCATGGTACCCATAAGTGAAGCAATCAGTTCATCACGTGTCGGCAGTTTACTGAACGCTTCAACCTGTTTTGCATCAAATACATTCCCATTAAGAATACCGCCCTTGATCTCCATGGGGGCATCCTTGGCAAATTCTACAAGTACTTTTGCAACCGGCCCGGCATCACCTTTGGAAAGGGCTATAGCAGTAGGCCCCTTCAGCTGGTCATCAACCATGGGTTTTTCAAGTTCCTGCAGTGCAATTTTTGCAAATCTATTTTTCACAACCTTGTACAACGCATTTTCTTTACGAAGGCGCGTGCGGAGATCGCTTATCTGCTCCACAGTCAGGCCTCTGTAATTTGTGAAAATGTAGTCCTCAGTAGATGAGAATTCCTCTTTCAGAGCACGAACCGCATCAACTTTTGGCTGCTGTACTTTTACTTGATATTCTTCCGCCATTACGATCCCCTCCTTTAGAGTACTTCCTGGTAGTCAAGTTTCACACCAGGACCCATTGTGGAAGAAACAGCTACGGTCTGCACGAAAATTCCTTTCGCATCACTCGGCCTCTTCCTTGCTATCTCGGACAGTACAGCATCAATATTCTCCACCACCTGTCCGACATCCATTGACACCTTACCGATTGCAAGATGCACTACTCCGGTTTTATCCGATCGGAATTCAACACGGCCCTTTTTCAGTTCAGCAATAGCATCTTTCAGCTCAAAGGTTACTGTTCTGGTCTTCGGGTTAGGCATCAAACCCCTTCTTCCGAGAATAGGACCTAATCGACCGACATCCTTCATCATATCGGGAGTTGCAACGGCCACATCAAAATCCAGCCAGCCGTCCTTGATTTTCTGAACAAGGTCATCATCTCCGACATAGGCAGCTCCGGCTTCCCGGGCTTCATCAGCCTTCTCCCCTTTAGCAAATACCAAAATCTTCTTCTCTTCAGAAAATTGATTCGGCAGAACAAGGGTATCACGGACATTCTGACTCTTTTTCAGGTTCAGTTTCACGGACAACTCAATGGTTTCATCGAATTTCGCAAAAGCTGTCTTTTTGATGAGTTCGAGGGCATTATTTGTTGAATAAAAAGCCTCCCGATCTATCTGTTTGATTGCGTCTTGGTATTTTTTTCCTCGTTTCATACTAATCCTCCACCTCAACGCCCATACTTCTCGCTGTTCCGGCAACAATCTTCATAGCTGCTTCAATGTCGTTCGCATTGAGATCCGGCATTTTGATTTCCGCGATCTCCTGAAGTTTGTCCTTCGGCAGCTTAGCCACTTTGTTCTTATGCGGCTCACCGGAACCGCTAGCGATTCCACAGGCTTTTTTGATAAGCACCGCAGCTGGAGGAGTTTTCACGATGAACGAAAAACTTCGATCCTGAAATACAGTGATCTCTACGGGAACGGTGAGTCCCGCTTCTACGTTTTTTGTTCTTTCGTTAAACTGCTGAACGAACTGCGGAGCACTTACCCCGTGGGGGCCTAATGCAGGTCCAACGGGAGGTGCAGGAGTAGCTTTCTGTGCAGGAACCTGCAATTTTATCATTGCAGTCACTTTCTTCTTAGCCATACAGCTCTCCTTGTGGTATTATCGCCTGCCCTTTTCTCTTTCATCTCTGCTGATTTTCCTGCCGCCGATTTTTCTGCCGTCGGCAAAGGAAAAACAAACTTCAGCTGAAAGAGCCGAGCAAGCTCCCATCCTATTTACTGTCCAACGGACAGCCATATTTAAACAGCTCAGCAGTTTAATTCTGCAGGCCGGCAGAACCATTTCTCATGGTATGCCGATCTTCAATGTTCACTGCCGCATGCTGATATATGCAGGTCAAAACACTATTTCAGACTATTTAAGTAGATTTTTTTCTCCACTTCAGTAGATTTTCTCCACTTGCAGAAAATCCACTTCCACCGGAGTGGAACGCCCGAATATACCGACCATTACTTTCAGTTTTCCTTTTTCAGTATTTACTTCTTCCACGGTTCCGGAAAACGTATCAAAAGGTCCTTCCACGATTCGTACTACCTCACCGACTGTGTAGCTATCCTTAGGACGAACAACCTTGTCAGTTTTAATATCTCCAGCTTTCTGGAAAATACTTTTCGCCTCTTCCGGTGCAATCGGACGCGGCTTGGAATCACCTGTGGTGCCGACAAAACCGGTTACTCCCTCTATTCTGCGAATCTGAGAACAGACGCCCTTCCAGCCGATCTGCGGAAGATCCATCTCCAGCAGTATATATCCGGGAAGAAACTTCTTAGTACTAACCTTTTTTTTGCCGTCCTTAACTTCAACGACCTCTTCGGATGGAACCTTTATATCAGAGACGACCTCCCCAACGGAAGGTTCTTTCATGAGTTTTCTGATCGTTTTTTCAATTTTATTCTCATACCCGGAATAGGTATGCAGCACGTACCATCCTTTAGCCATGATTACCTTCTTTCTTGTATCCTTCCCGTAATCGGCAGAAATTTCTGCTGCCGATTCAATTCATGCGGATTTCAAAACGGGTGACTCTATCACATCATATATGTATATTCACACGATACACATGCTTACTTATACTATACTGATACACCCGCAAACCCGCAGCTGCTGAACAACGCCGCATGCCGTGCATACAGACTAATACAGCATGCACGAATCATGTATTACCAGATCAGGTCAAGTCCACGCAGAAGTATAAAATCAAAAAAACCAAGCAGCACGGCAAAAATAATCATGGTAACTAAAACAACTTTTGTAGATGAAACCACAGTTTCTCTGCTCGGCCAAACAACCCGCTTCAACTCCCTGTAACTTTCTTTAAGAAACCGTATGATTTTTTTCACGCTGCACTCCTACTAGTTTTTATGGACAACGGATATCTCCAAATATGATTTGCATGTGCACTTCTTTTCTCAAGCATCCTCGAATTTCGATTTTTTCTCGATCTTCGATTTTTTTGTAAGCTTTCCCATGCATTTCCCAAGCATCAACAAAGCCTGAAGGGCATATAACTGAATTACACGCAGTCAGCTATATGCAGGAAGCATTTTGTTTAAGAAGCACCCTGCCCTATCCTGCGTTTACACCCTGCTGAACGGGGTGCTGCAGCCTGCAGAAACAATCAAGTTCTGCTGTTTCAGGAAATATCCAGTCATGCAGCATAGAGATAAAAGCAGGCCAGGTAGGACTCGAACCTACAACATTCGGTTTTGGAGACCGACGCTCTAGCCATTGGAGCTACTGGCCTATATCTCTATCCTGTATGTACATCATTCCCCTATTCAGCTATTGCCGCCTGCAGGCAAGCATAAGCCCTGCGGGGACCCTCTGTCGGGACCTTCTGCCGGGACCTGCAGCTGAATGCAGATATACAAAATATTCCGTATCCTTTTATTTAACCTTAGCCTCTTTGTGAACTGTATGCTTGCGGTCAAATTTGCAGTACTTCTTAAGTTCAAGCTTACCCTGAAGATTCCGTCTGTTCTTAAGGGTTGTATAATTTTTCCTCTTACACTCAGTACACTGCATAGCTATTTTTTCAACTGGACCTTTTTTCTTACTCGCCATGACGTTATTTCTCCAAAAGCTTATTATAGCTTGCGTTAAATTTGAGAGCCCTCGATCGGATTTGAACCGATGACCCCCTCCTTACCATGGAGGTGCTCTACCACTGAGCTACAAGGGCATAGAATATGTGCAGTAAAGCAAGCGCACAAACCACGTAGAGTGGAAGTTACCAAAGCTGCATTCTTTTGTCAAGAGATTCAGGCTGCAGAGGGGAATAAAAAGTGCCGCAAACTCAGGACAAAATCCTCTACCTTATTTATAACTAGTATTGATAATCTCTTCAATATCTGTGATAGTAAAAAAAGGAAAACTATGCTTTCTGCAAGGTTTTTCTAAAGGGTTTTCTAAAGGTTTTTCAAAAGGGGGTTCCTGTGGGATTTCCTGAACCGTATGTATCACATGTCATGAGAAGATGCCTTAGGGACATGCTATCAAGTATTCCCTGAAGAGAGGGCTGTAAAATGTTATGGAGAATGCGGTTTTCGAGACCTGTAAAACCCTAAAAGCCAGTAAAGGAGAAAACTATGGATGCACCGCAAATCAGGTTTGCCCGGGACAAAGATTCCATTAAATGGGATTTTGCGGAACACTTGAAGTATACGCTCAGCTGCGACAGATTTTCCACCAGCGAAAAAGACCGATTCGTCGCCCTGGCCTACAGCGTGAGGGATCGAATCATTCATCAGTGGATACATACCCAGCAGACTCATCATGATAAGAATGTTAAGAGGGGATACTACCTCTCCCTGGAATTCCTTATGGGACGGGCAATGTCAAATAATATTATAAACCTCGGCCTGGAAAAGGAATTTAAGGAAGCCCTCAGCGAACTGGGCTATTCATACGAAGAGATAAGTGAGCAGGAGGTTGACGCAGGGCTGGGAAACGGCGGTCTGGGAAGACTTGCAGCTTGTTTCCTGGATTCTATGGCAAGCCTGGACCTCCCTGCCTACGGTTATGGGATACGATACAACTACGGAATTTTTCGCCAGCGAATTGAAAATGGATACCAGCGGGAAGAACCTGATGACTGGCTGAGATACGGGAACCCCTGGGAAATAGAGCGGAATGACGTGATGTATCCTGTCCATTTCGGCGGCCGAGTGGAGACCATCATGAACCGCGGACGCAGAACCTACAAATGGGTGGATACCCAAGTGGTTAACGGCATAGCCTACGACACCCCCATTGTCGGCTACGGGGGAAAGACGGTTAATACCTTAAGATTGTGGAGCGCCAGGGCTTCAGAGGGCTTCAATTTCCAGGATTTCAACGAAGGCGATTATGTTGAGGCTGTAAAATCAGAAGTCAATGCGGAAAATCTCTCCCAGGTTCTCTATCCCAATGACAACTTGTATCTGGGAAAAGAGCTGAGACTCAGACAGCAGTACTTTTTCGTGGCTTGCTCCCTGGCTGATATTTTCAGACGTTTTAAAAAGTGCGATGCCGGCTGGAACAAGTTCACCGACTGCGTCGCCATACAGCTGAACGACACCCATCCTTCCTTGGCAGTTCCCGAACTCATGCGGATCTTAGTTGATGAAGAGGAGGTTTCCTGGGAAACTGCCTGGGATATAGCGGTTAAGACATTCGGCTATACAAATCATACTCTGATGCCGGAGGCTTTGGAAAAGTGGCCTGTATCCATGCTGGAAGCCAATCTCCCCAGGCACCTGCAGATCATTTATGAAATCAATCACCGGTTTCTGCAGAAGGCAGTTACATTTTTCCCCGGTGAGATGAGCAAAATTCAGAATATCAGTATTATAGAAGAGGGGGATCCGAAACAGGTCCGTATGGCAAACCTCTCAATAATCGGCTCCAAGTCGACCAATGGTGTTGCAGCCCTGCATACGGAACTGCTGAAAACCAGAATGTTTCCTGAGTTTTCAATGATGTTTCCCGAGCGCTTCAACAACAAGACGAACGGGATAACCCAGCGGCGCTGGCTGCTGAATGCAAACCCGCCCTTGGCGAAGCTTCTGAATACATCAATCGGAGACGGCTGGATAACCGATTTCCAGCAGATCAGAAAGGTACTCCCACTGCAGAACGATGCGTCCTTTCAGGAGTCAATTCAGGATGTGAAGTATCAGGCAAAAATCACAGCATCCAATTATCTTATGAAGGAATTCGGCTGGAGCATTGATCCGAACAGTATTTTTGATGTCCAAGTAAAAAGGATACACGAATATAAACGACAGATGCTGAATGCCCTGCATATCATCATGCTGTATAACAGAATAAAGGATGGTTTGGAGAAAGATTTCCAGCCCATGACCTTTCTCTTCGGAGGGAAGGCCGCGCCCGGCTATGTTGCCGCGAAACTAATCATCAAATTCATAAATAATATTTCATCGGTCATTAATAATGATGATGCCGTGAATGATAAGCTCAGAGTATATTTTATGCCGAACTACCGCGTTTCCATGGCGGAGACCATCATACCGGCAACAAATATTTCCGAGCAGATTTCCCTGGCGGGAACTGAAGCTTCCGGAACGGGTAATATGAAGTTCATGTGCAACGGAGCACTGACCATCGGAACCCTGGACGGGGCAAATATTGAGATTGCCGAGGAAGCTGGAAAAGACAATGTGTTTATCTTCGGAAATACGGCTTCAGAAGTTTCTGAACTCCGCAAGGATTACGATCCCTACTCCTACTGTCTCGCTAATGATGAGATGAGAAGAGCGGTGGATATGATTCTTTCCGGTTATTTCAGTTTAACAGAGCCTGGTATTTTTGAACCCCTGCGAAAAGCCCTCTTCGATGACGGCGACCGCTATATGCACTTTGCTGATCTTGAATCCTACGCTGACGTTCATACGCAAGCCCGAAAGCTCTATGCCGATCAGAAGGAGTGGACTAGAAAATCAATCATAAATATCGGTTCATCCGGTAAATTTTCATCCGACAGAACTATCAATCAGTATGCCAAGGAGGTTTGGGGCATTCGACCGCTTCCTATCGAGAGAGTCGAATCTGCTGATGCTACCCTCAAGGATGCCATGGCACCTGAAAAAGGGAGCGTAAAACGCAACTGGCTGAAATGAAAATTGCTCAGAAGATTGATCAGAAAATTGAGTAGAACCATCCGGATACCAGCGGCTGCAGCCATGTGATCAGCGGGATCAGCAGCAGCGCTGGTAAAAAATTTGCCGTTTTTATCGTCCTTAAGTTCAGCAGGTTAAACCCTATCATCATCACAAGCACACCGCCCACAGCTGAAAGTTCGACAAGGCCGGTATCTCCAATGAGCGGAGCAAGCTGTTTTGCTAAAAGGGTCAAACCGCCTTGGTAAACCAATATGGTAATTACTGAAAAGGCGACCCCTACACCGTATGCCGCGGTGAACATGATTGCCATGAACCCATCCATCATCGATTTTATCAGGATCAGTTCAAAGTCGCCCTCAGCACCTGCTTTTATGGCACCGACGATGGTCATAGCTCCTACACAGAACAGAACTGAAGCATTAAGAAAGCCCAGGGCGAAATTACGTTCATCCTCAACCTCTTCCGTGGGGGTAACGGGTGTCTTTTTCATTCGCAGGGAGATTTTTTCGAAATAGCCCCCCAAATTAAGGACACCCCCTTCTATATCCAGCCAGTAGCCGATCATTCCCCCGAAAGCTACGGCAAAGAGCATACCCATAAAGCTTTCCGTTGCAATGGCCATGCTTAAACCAATGAGAAAAGAGATAAATCCAGCACTGAGAAATACAACTTCCTTCATGTCGTCTTTAATTTTGGCATGAAAAAAGAGCCCTATGAGGGATCCGATTAATACGGTAATACAATTTACAACTGTTGCTATCATAAGCTGCCATTATAATAAAGATTGGCAGTCTTGTGCAATTGTGTTACACTGTTTTTATGACAGAAGCGATAATTACTGCCGCAGGAGCATCTGAGAGAATGGGCTCATGGAAACTGATGCTTCCCTATAAGGGGAAACCAGTGATAGACCATGTAGTTGAGGCGGTCATACCATCAGCCGATCATATCATCCTGGTAGGCGGGTATAATGCTGAAGCCCTCTTCAGACATATCAGCAAAACTTTCAGAGATTATCTGGATATTATCACCCCCGTGAACAACGAAGGCTACAGCCGCGGTATGTTTTCATCAATTCAGACCGGAATATCCTTCCTCAACGGGCAGAACTTTTTGAGCGGGCAGAAAACAAGCACAGCTCTTGCCGCACATCAAGACAGCACAAACAGACAGGGGCTTGGAGACAGCCAAGACAGCCAAGAGGGTCAAGCAGAAAACGAAGAAAACAAGGGAAATGACTTTTTTATTATCCACAGCGACCTGCCCATGATCCGCTCCGTCCATATCAAGGAGCTGTTTATGATATGGGACGAGCTGCAGTCAAATACTGATCAGTACGATATTCTGCAGCCCGTTTATGAATCAATACCGGGACATCCGGTTATTTTCAAGCACCATGTAATAAAAACAATTCTGGAAAAACGTCCAAGCGATTCAATGAATGAGGTCTTTGCAGACCATCAGGTATACCGTGTCGGTGTAAGCGATCCTGCCTATGCGACCGACATTGATACACCCGAAGCATACAATCGCCTCCCGTAAACTCCATTTCGATAAATCTCACGTAATCATGTAAATCTCACGTAATCATGTAAATCTCACTTAATCACGTAATCACGTAATCACGTAAATCTCACGTAAATCGAACCGTCACGTAACAACTATGAAAACTTGAGGGCGTCGGCATCAGCATCATAATCGATCTGTATGGTAGAACCCTCCGTGTAATCACCCTCCAGCAGCATTTTCGCCAGCTTGTTCTGCAGCTCATTCTGAATAGCCCGACGGACAGGACGTGCTCCGAAGGCTGGGTCATATCCGACCTGGGCGATATGCTTTACCGCCTCATCAGAAATTGAAAGAACAAGCTTCTTTGCTGCAAGCCGTTTTTCCAGTTGGCCGAGCTGAATCCTGACAATGCTCTTGATGTGGTTCTCAGTCAGCCTGTTGAACATAACAAGTTCATCAACGCGGTTCAGAAATTCCGGCTTGAAGGTCTGTTTCAGCAGCCCGTCTATCTGCGGCTGAATGGACTTCATGTCGCTGGACTGCAGAATCAGGCTGCTGCCGATATTACTGGTCATGATAACGATGGCATTGCGGAAATCCACTACACGTCCCTGGCCGTCGGTCAGACGTCCGTCATCAAGCAGCTGCAGGAGCACGTTAAAGACGTCCTGATGGGCCTTTTCAATCTCATCAAAAAGGATTACCGAGTAGGGACGGCGCCGCACCGCTTCAGTCAGCTGGCCGCCCTGGTCATAGCCCACATAGCCCGGAGGGGCGCCGATGAGCCGGGAGACAGCATGCTTCTCCATGTACTCGCTCATGTCGATGCGAGTGAGGGCCCGCTCGTCGTCGAAGAGAAAATCCGCCAGGGTTTTGGCCAGCTCGGTCTTGCCGACACCCGTGGGACCGAGGAAGATGAAGGAGCCGAGCGGGCGCAGCTCATCGGAGAGCCCTGTCTTGTTACGGCGGATGGCGTGGGAGACGGCCTTAATCGCCTGATCCTGCCCTACCACCCGTTCTGCCAGGGTTCCTTCCAGATGAAGGAACTTCTCCATCTCCGAAGAGAGCATCCTGCTGAGGGGGATTCCCGTCCAGGTAGACACTACGTGGGCGATATCATCATCCGACACCTCCTCCCGGAGCAGACTCCCGTTTTCCTGCAGAGCTTCCAGGGCGGCGCTCTTCTCCTCCAAGTCCCGCTGAACCTCAGGCAGCCGACCGTGCTTTATCTCGGCAGCCTTATTTAAATCGCCGGCACGCTCCGACTGCAGCTCCTGGGCTTTAAACTCCTCCTGCTTCGCCTTCAGGGCCCGGATATCCTCGATAATCTTTTTCTCGTTCTTCCACTGCAGATGCATACTGTCCCGGGTGGAACGAATATCTGCCAGCTCTTTATCAATCTTCGCCAGGCGCTCCTGTGACGCCTTGTCAGACTCCTTCTCAAGAGCCTGCTTCTCAATGGTGAGCTGGAGAATTTTCCGCTCCGCCTTATCCAGCTCAATCGGCTGGCTCTCTATCTCCATCTTAATCCGGCTCGCCGCTTCATCAACAAGGTCGATGGCCTTGTCCGGCAGAAAGCGCGAAGTGATATAGCGATCCGAGAGGGTCGCCGCCGCAATCAGGGCCTCGTCCTTAATGCGCACCCCGTGGTGGACCTCATAGCGCTCCTTAAGACCGCGGAGTATGGCAATTGTGTTTTCCACGCTCGGCTCATTCGTATAGACCGGCTGGAAACGCCGCTCCAGAGCAGGATCCTTCTCAATATGCTTGCGATACTCATCCAAAGTGGTAGCACCAACCGCACGAAGCTCTCCCCTGGCCAGCGCCGGCTTCAGGAGGTTGGACGCATCTGTGGAGCCCTCGGCCGCACCGGCCCCCACCAGAGTATGCAGCTCATCGATGAAAAGGATAATCTCCCCATCGGACTCCCCCACCTCTTTGATGACAGCCTTCAGCCGCTCCTCAAACTCTCCGCGGAACTTAGCCCCCGCCACCAGGGCGCCCAGATCCAGCCCGAGCAGCCGCTTCGACTTGAGCATCTCAGGAACATCGCCGGAAACAATCCGCCGGGCCAGCCCCTCGGCAATAGCCGTCTTACCTACACCTGGTTCACCAATCAGCACAGGATTATTCTTCGTACGGCGGGAAAGCACCTGCATTACGCGGCGAATCTCCTCATCCCGGCCGATCACCGGATCAAGCTTCTCCCGCCGCGCCAAATCCGTCAAATCCTTGCAGTATTTATCCAGCACCTGATAGCGATTCTCCGGATTCTGGTCCGTTACCCGTTCACTACCGCGGATCGCCTGCAGCGCCTTCAAAACTGCATTACGGCTCACACCATGTTTTTTCAGCAGCTCGGAAGTTCTTCCCGGCACCTCCAGCATCCCCAGAATAATATGCTCTGTACTGGTAAAATCGTCCTTCAGCTTGGAAGCCTCCTTCTCCGCCGCCTGAATAATCTGTCCCAGCTCAGGCGACATCCCAAGCTGCGCCGTCGACCCGTAGGCCTTGGGCTTCTTATCCAGAATAGGCTTCAGCTCCCCAGTTATCTGCCGGCGGTTCACCCCTATCCGATCAAACAGCGGTCCCACCACGCCTTCACTCTGCTGAACCAGAGACATCAGCAGGTGTTCCGCATCTATTACACTATGATTCTGCTCCTGCGCCATGGAATGTGCTTCCTGGATCGCTTCCTGCAGTTTTACCGTCATTTTATCTACTCTCATGGCTTCCTCCATGTTTATCTTACTTGTATTTCTGTGCTCCCCCATGTATCTTAAAGATACTCAGGGTCTTTTCCTTCAGTCAATGACATACTAGCAGCGGCTGAATTCTTCATGCCGAAGCCTTCAGGTCACTGTTTTATGCCGATTTTTTTATGCTGACGGCTCCGCGGCGCGTTTTTGCTGCTGGGTCAAATCCTTCGGCACTATCCTGAAAGAGGGGGATTTCATGAACTACATCCTGATTAATGCCTTTCTCGCAGCAGCCCCCGGCGCCGCCCTGCTCTACTACTTTTACCGAAAGGACAGGCGCAAGCCCGAACCGGGCCGCCTCATCCTCCTCTCCATCGGCTTGGGGATCCTCTCCACCCTGCCGGCGATCGTCCTGGAACTCATCATAGACCCCCTCTTCTACGGCCTGCCGCCCCTGGAATACGCCTTCATGACCGGTTTCATCACCGCCGCACTGGTGGAGGAGAGCTGTAAGCTCTTTTTTGTCTACCGCTTCCTCTTCCGCCGCAGCGAGTTTGATGAAATCTCCGACGGTATCGTCTATACCATCGCAGCCAGTATGGGCTTCGCTCTGTTCGAGAACATCCTCTACAGCCAGGGGGCTGAGACCTGGGTTCTCCTGCTCCGAGGCTTCACCGCCGTCCCCCTGCACGCCCTGGCATCAGGCATCATGGGCTACTATATCGGCAAGGCTAAATTCGAGTCCCCCTCCCTTCGCTTCAAAGGCCTCTTCTTCGCCGTCCTGATCCACGGCGCCTATGATTTTTTCCTCTTCACCGGCACCTGGCTCGGCTTTCTCATCCTGCCGCTGCTCATCATATCCTGGCGCAAACTCAAGGCCCTGAACAGCCTCGCCCTTACGGAGGATCGCTTTTTCGGCCGGAGTTAGCAGGCAAACCGGAGCGCTCAGCCATCAGCATAAAGCTGTATCCGCCGGTCGAACCTGAAATTCCCCTTTTTGCAGTTCCAGTGACTTTCCCACACAGAATAAATCTGATATTGTAACTTTATTATGCAATCTGCATTTAAGCTAATATACCGATATACGATACAAAAGGACTGAATACATGCAAAAATCCATACAAAACCATAAGTTTCATCATAAACTGCTTTTTACGGCTGTCGTGCTCATTATTGCCCTCTTTTCATTCTCCTGTACCATTGAAGAGAATATTGTTATCAAGACTGACGACAGCGGTAATTCCACCTTCGAGGTTAAACTCCAGCAGTTCTTTCTTGATGTAGTAAAGGATTACTCAACCTTTCTGCCGGAAGAAGATGCCGAAATGTCGCAGGTCAACGGCCCGAAGATTGAAGAATCCTTGAATGAATACCCCTATCTCAGTGATGTCGAAGTCATTCAGCACGACAAAACCCATGTCACCGGCAGTTTCACGTTCACAAACGCTGCGGATATCATGCGCAAGGCCGAAGAGAGCGACGAGCTGGATGTATTCACCTATACTCGTGACGATGACCGCCAATCGGTAAACATCTACATCGACAAAGACAACTACATGCAGCTGAAGGATATCGCTCCGATTCTCGAGGACCCCGCCTTTTCCACCTTCGGTCCCGAGGAGAACGAAGATGTTACCGAGGAGGAGTACTACGAGCTGGTCAGCTACATGCTGGGAGAAGACGGCCCGGGTGCAATCCGCACTTCAGATATCCGAATCTCCATTGAAGCGGATCGGCCGATCATTTCTCAGTCCGGCGGTGAACAGGTGAGCGAGAACAAGGTTATTTTCAAGGCTCCGCTCATCGATTTCCTGCTGCTGCACAATCCGCTGCAGTATTCAGTCACCTGGTAGACAGGTTCCAGTCGAAAGATCCTTGTCGACAGATTCCGGGTCTGCAGATTCCGGTCGAACTTATTTTGGGCAACTGATTCCGGTCGAACTTTCATTGAGGCCGAAATAAGGCTGCCAAAACCAGGCAGCCTTTTATATTTTCTCATGTAAGCCTTTCATGTAAGCCTTTTATATAAGCTTTTTTATGCAAGATCCCGTCGCTTCCTCAAGCCCTCAAGCGTTCAAGCCCTCAAGCCTTCAAGCGTTCAAGCCCTCAAGCCAAGTTAGACCCTCATACCTGCAAGCCGGACTAAGCAATTTTAACAGCTATCTTTTTAGGCTGCTCCTTAGCTTTTTTAGGGATTTCCAGGTGAAGTATACCATTTTTGTACTCTCCCTGAATGCTGTCCTCGTCAACTCCTTCAGGCAGTTTAAAGGAGCGTCTGAATGATGCCAGGCGCCGTTCCCGAACCAGAAAATTTCTGTTTTCGGCCTCATTCTTTTCAGCATTACCATCAGCAGCCTTCTCTTCCTTCCTGTCCTGATTTTCCGTTTCAGCTTCCTTCTCCGCCGGCTGAGCAGCATGCTTATCTTCCCTGCGGCTCTCAATGGTCAGTATATGATCTTCTACATGCACATCAATATCCTTTTCTTCATAACCTGGAAGCTCTGCATCCAGGACGTATGCCTTCTCATCTTCCTGAATATCCACTGAGGGAACTTTTCGATTTTCCGCGGGTACTCTGTTCCAGAAACCGTCAAAAAACTTATCAAAATCATCAAACAGGTTCAAATAATTTGGCCTTCTTGTTACTACATATTTCATAT
>JAIPFQ010000042.1:0-15196 GCA_021736605.1 Spirochaetales bacterium
ACATTTTGATGGTCATTTGATCACCCTGAGGTATCAGCCCAGGCAACCATTTTTCTACAGTGTCATCCAGTGACAGTATTTTTTCTTCAATCAGCTTCATAGTCAGAACAGCAGTTAATGGTTTGGAAACGCTTGCCAACCATACTTGCATATCTGCATTCATTAATTTAGCAGAAGCAGTATCTGCTTTACCCGCTGTAACCAACCAACTATCTGTTGGTGTTTTAACTCCAAGAATAGCTCCGGGGATGTTTTCGTTGGCCACTGTTTGTTCTAAAATCACCTGCAAATCATCTTTGGGCGTTTTATTGTCAGCAGAATCCTTATCACACGCTGCAATAAATAAAAGCATAATTGCAAAAGATGATACAATCATTCTATAGTAATAATGATGTTTCATAGTAATTTCTCCTTTTCTTTAAACCTTAATATAAATCAAAATTTTCTTCAGTCTCGTTTTTGACAATGTATTGCTATATAATGAATCTAATATAATTACAGCTGACAATTGTCTGTCTATTGACATGACGCCCAACGTTCCGCGAGTACCCGAAGTTGGCGACCAAAGGGAGCCAATTTGAGCGGAGCGAAGCGCAGCCGGGTACTCGCTGTTATGTGGAGTGCCTAAATTATTTTAGGCATATCAATTCTTATTATATCCAAATTTGCCTCTAGCTAATAAAGCTTCCTTCCAGAAGCATTCTCTCTCAATGACATAAGCGTCATCGGACTTCATAGGCATATATTCAAGAAGAGTTACCTTGAAATATTTCTTTGCGTAGTCAATACCTTCGCTATTAATGATTTTGGTTAATTCATCATTCCAGCCATGCCCTGTGCCCACGTAGCACTTCCATCTTGACCAAATCCCAAAGCTTCCATATGCAGAGCCTACATACTTTTTACCACATTTTTTATCAACTATGAGATAAACGCCCTTTATATTTTCAAGTGCTGTTTTCCAGTCAGGTTTTTCTCGAATGAAAATGGCTTGTAATTCATGAAAATCTTTAGATATATAGTCATATCCAGGAAAACATTCACCTGAGTATGTTTCTTTAAGTATTTCAGAGACATGCATATTTTCAATATAATTTTCCAAATAGAAAGCTCTGCCTCTTGGTGGTTTTTTCAATTTTACTTTTAATCGGCCAACATAAGGCGAATATTTTTCGATTTCGTCTATTTCATAACTAAAATCTTGGCTAATGTTATTTCTTTTCAGAACCTTATATATACCGCCAAATAGCCAAGTATCTGTCTCTGGGTAGAAATCAATTAAAGAAAAAATGTACTCTCTTGAAAATTCATCCTTATTGCTTCGCCATCGATTCCAATAATGCCATTCATCTTTATCACGTACATAGACATCAAGAGGTTGATCTTGACCATTCCATCTCGCAGCATGAAATTTGTATTTTTCAGATGATTCGATACTGATAATATCAGTAATCTTTATTTCCTTATCGCTCATTGTATATCCCTCCTTAATTCAGGCATTCCACATAACGTTTTGCGAGTACCCGAAGTTGGCGACCATCGGGAGGGCAATTTGGGCGTAGCGAAGCGTAGCTGGGTACTCGCTGTTAAGTGTAGTGAACGATTTAGCTTCGTACAAGTTCCCAAAAATACATGGACGTGCTTTTGGGGCTGTTTTATACAGTCTTGTCCTTCTTTTTACGTTTGTTAATTCCAATAACAATTCGGCTGATTATAAGACTTATAAGTACAGCGATAACAGTGGAGTAGATGACAAATCGGATGTCATCGTAGAGTAGAATATGAACAATACGATTTATCGTTTTGACCAGCACTGATGGGTCTTGAACATTCATAATCACACCATCCAATGAAAAAACTGAACCGGCTTCAGTATACCATGAAATGTTCTCAATCCGCACACCTTCAATAGTTAGCACACCATTGTCTACCATCGTTTGTGTTCGTTGGTCTGAGCCAGAGAGTACACCGGTGCGGGTTCGATGGCTCATATTACCTGCATCCAATAGATACTGGGGAGTCAAAATGGGATAAGATCCCGAGAACGGGGCTCGTCGAGGTGGACTGATATGGTATCCAAGTATTGTCCTGATCTCCTCCTCCGACAGGGATGAAAGAGAATCGCTTATGGATAGGAAGGCAGTGTCCGTTGGGGCCCACACTGTCTTATCTGCAAGTTCAGGGTCAGACAGAATGGCATAACCTTCAGGATCGTATCGACTGAATAAATTCAGGAAGATGTCGTGGTCTCCGCTTGCTTGTAAAACATCAACGACACTAAGGCCGAAGCCATCGTTATTACAAACAAACTGATACTTAATCTCCATGGTCTCTTCAGCGCTCACCATGGGCAAAGTGAAGACAAGAAGGAACAAACCGAAGCTCCCAGCTAAGGCTATTCTTCCGAATAATCTGTTTTCCATTTTCAAACTAATAAACTCCCTATACTCGGCTGTTTTCAGGAAATCATACCGCCATCATCGAATAAATAAGACCCATTACAGCTTAGAATAAGATGATGGCTGCAAGACTCAGAACCACCCCAATCACATACATAACCTTACTGTAATTTGCCACTTTTGCCCCATCCATGCCGTCAAATGGAAAGAACGGAATCACCTGGTAAATGATGATCAGGTCAAGGATGGTTTCCAGCCCCGAACTGAAGAGCTCCGGAGACAAGCGACTCATCCCTGCGTAGACGAATATCAGACTCATCCATGTGGCGAAAGCTTTTATACCCTCGTATCGTGCGAACTCGCGATCCCGCCAGATGTCTTCCTTTGGAACGAAGAACCCGAAGGCCGGCCACCATGCACTGAATGCCAGTGCCAGAATAACGCTAAGAGAAGTGCCCCCCTGGGGCGCATCAAACCTGACCGGACCGTGCATTCTTGCAAATGGATAAGCCACCACCATTCGCAATGCAGTGATCCCTGCTACCATCGCCATGCCTATGAACAAAAATTCTGTGCCCCGCAGAGAAAACAGCGAGAGTGCCGCACCAACGAATACCGAAAACAGAAGGCTCTTCAAGATTGCCCACCACTTTGGGTGAACATCCGCCTTCTTGAGAGCATCATCTTTTACCCAGGTACTGTATCCGGTTGCAAATGAGTACCCAAGTCGTTTCAGAAAGCTTTTCGGCGAATACCCGAATAATGATCTGAAAACACCAGGCCGCTTGTAGCCATTTTTTGCAAACATATTCCAGGAAGCTGTATTATCGGCACGAACCAGGCTGAACTGGGTTTTCAATCCCTTTTCATCCATTGCTTTTATCCCGGCATCCAGGAGCCTTGCGCCAAGCTTATGACCTTGAGCCTTTGAATCAACAAAAATCCAGGAAAGCATACCTTCCCGGGGACTAACCTGTTCAATGAAAACCCCGCCTACGTAATCATCTCCCTCATGGGCATAAAATCCCCATTCCGGTTTTTTGGGCAGCATCAGAGATGCTCCGCTGCCGAATACACGCTTTCCAACTTCCCTGGTTTTTAGTCCCTCCTCAATGGTCTGAATTGGTGAAATAGTATAATTACTCATGCCGTTGATCCTTCGTTCTTAAGTATATCAAATGTAACCTTTACGTTACTATACAATACTGCAATTTTATGATAATGTCACGTATAAGTTACATTTTTTGGGAGGCAAGTGTGATTTCTGCTCCAAAACTAACATTCTTGTGGAATGCGGCTATGGGGGGCTTCGGTATCGTATTCTGGATCTATGGGGTCCTTACCCTGTTCTTGCCGGAGACCTTTGCTCCTTTCGGCTTTATCCTTGCAGTTCTCGGTGCTTTCCTGGTCATTTTTTTTGTAGTCACAGGGGCGGTCGCTGGAAAAAAAATACTGAACGTACCTGGGATGAAGGCACAGAGCACGACTCGAACCGGGCGTACAAATTCGGCTTTACTGTGGCCTGTGTTGTGTATCTGGTGTTCTGGTTGCTGCTTACTCGCGGGTGGGTTCCTGTCGAAGCCGCATTCCCGGCAATGGGTGCATTTACCGGAGGTTCCTATTGTCTCTTTATGGGGATTACCGGGCTGAGGGGATGGTATGAAACTCGTAACTCACCTGACTGAACGTCGCAAGGCTGCCGGTTTGACCCAGTCGCAGCTAGCCGAATTTGTCGGAGTCTCCCGTAAGACAATCAATACAGTGGAGAATCATGTATTTGTTCCATCTACCGTTCTTGCGCTAAAACTAGCCCATGCACTGAACTGCAGTGTCCACGATCTTTTTGAGCTTCCAAAGGATTCTTAACCGATTCAACTCTAAATTTTGCCAATTGATAGTGGATGGCGAGACACGATACTGTCAAATCGTTCATTACACTTAACGTTTTGCGAGTACCCAAAGTTGGCGACCAACGGGAGCCAATTTGGGCGGAGCGAAACGTAGCTGGGTACACGCTGTTATCGGAAGTTTGGACATCTCAAGAGGCTTTTACTATTCGATTTATCTGCTTCAATTCTTCCTCTATTTTAATCCGCTCTTCCTCTAAATCATAATCATCCTGGATGCCTAACCAGAATTGAGCCGAATTACCAAAGAACTCAGATAATCTCAATGCTGTATCTGCGGTAATACGCCTATTTCCTTTGATTATCTGTGATATCCGCGTCTGAGGTATTTTTATCTCTTTGGATAATTTATACGCGCTAATTTCAAAAGGATCTAAGAACTCCTCCTTAAGTATTTCTCCAGGATGTATATTTGGTAAACGCTCCATATCTTTCACCTCTTAATGATAGTCAATAATCTCTACTTCAGATACATTTCCGTTTCCCCATTTGAAACATATCCTCCACTGTTTATTAATCCGTATACTGTAAAAACCTTGTCTATCACCTCTTAAAGATTCCAATCTATTATTTGGTGGTATTCTTAGATCTTTTAGATTCCTTGCATTATTCAACATTCTAAGCTTCCTTCGCGCAATAGACTGTATTTCAAGTGGTAGTTTTAATGATTTATTGCCCTTCCATATTTTCTCTGTCTCTTTTGATGCAAAGCCAATGATCATTTGTAAATACTAACGCCATTGTTTAGTATTGTCAAGCGTTAGTAATGATTATCACATTGTCCAATTTCCGATAACGTTCCGCGAGTACCCGAAGTTGCCCGAAGCGAATGCGAGGGTAATTTGGGCGCAGGCCGGATGGCCGGAGCCGGGTACTCGCTGTTATCTGAAGGTTTTGGGGCTTCATTTAAAATTACACTATCGCTATCTTAATATTTTTTCCCAACGCCTTTGCTACTTTTTCGATTGTTGATAATTTAATATCCTCCGAATGATTCTCCATCCTCGATATAACACTTTTTGTTGTATTAATACGATTTGCTAACTCTTCTTGTGTTAACCCACTTCTTTCTCTTGCTTCTTTTAAAAATATTCCTATTTTATAATCCTCATAGCCATCCCAAAAATCTTCATTTGAGATTCCTTCATTTTTTGCTCTTTTGTCTACGTAATCATTGAGGTTCATTTCCTTTCCTCCTGAAATAATCTGTCTTATAGGTTTCTGCCTTCTTGATGTCATTTTTAGATGTCTTTTGTGACTTCTTGATAATTCCATGAGTTAGCACAACCAGATTATTCTTATCCCAGAAACTAAATAACCTGTAAATGTTTGTTCCAGACTTTATTCTTACTTCCCATATTCCGTCAGTTGATACAAGCTTCTTGAAATAGGTTTTTGGCACAAAATCCATTTCTTCTATTATCTTTAAAGTCCATGCAATTTTCTTAACTACACTTATTTCGAGACTATCTAGAAATTCTTCAACAGGACATTTTCCTGTAGATGTTGTGTAGAAAATAACTTCTCGACTCACAACCTATGTTAGCACACAAGCTAACTTTAGCCAATGCCATTTCTTAGAAATAACAAAATAAACTAACCCGTAAAAGAAAAAAGTAATGATGGTGAGTAAATGAGTCATAAATGCATTGTGAAATAAATAAAACGACGGGAGAGTGAATCAACTGGTCGGCGTAGACGTGAGGGACCGGAGGGGCGCCGAAGGCGGTGCGACTGGAGAGGAGCACGGAACCCCCGGAGCGGCCCGACCCTGAACCGCGGGAGCGGGTCAGGGGCACGCCCAAAGTAATCTAAAAGCTCTAAAAGTTTTGCATCTTTGGCCACGACAGAAAGACTTCAGTGCTTATCATCTGCTCCCAAAGCAGGCATGGAGCCTTTCAGTAGTCTTCGCGGACGCCGAATTCAGCGAACTCCACCCAGCGCTCAGGACGCTCAACCATGATGCAGAGGGTATCGATCATCTGATAGTGGAATTTCTCTTCAGCGGCAATCTGTTCCAGAGCCGCGTGCACCCGGGAATCGCTCGCTTCCTTCATCTTTTCCTGATAGAAATCGATGCTTTTCTGTTCGATATCGAGGGCTTGCTTGTAGACTTCCAGATGCTTCTGTTCGGACTCGAAGTGATCCTTCCTGGTACCTGAAAAAAGCTTTTTTGAGGCCTCTTTCGTGACCGCAGCGGCTGATTCGACATCAAAATTATCACGCTTCATAGCCTCGAACCGCTTTCTGTGCGTCACTTCATCATCAGCCAGCATCGTAAAGATGTTTTTCACTCCTTCGCTTCCCGCTTTTTCCGCAAGATCCCTGTAGAACCGCTCCCCTTCTTTTTCTATATCAATAGCTGTATCAAACCATTCCATAATAGCCTCCTCTGTACTGATTGATACTCTATTGTAAACACTTTTTAATTGCTGAGTCAAAATATTTCGTATTCTGAAGAATTAAAGAGACCTTCAAATAGATATTCAAATAGAACTTCATATAGTTATTCATATGTTGCTTCATATGGTGCTTCATATGGTGCTTTATATGAAGCTGGAGACAAAAAAACAGCTGACCTGTTACTTCGTCTTTTTAGACAGATTTCTAAAAAGAAACAAATCAGCTGCTTTAATATGTATAAGTGAGCGAGGCGGGATTCGAACCCACGACTTCCACCTCCGGAGGGTGGCGCTCTATCCAGCTGAGCTACCCGCCCAATGCTGCGGCAAAAACTATGCCGCAAGAATCGGTCTAAGTGCATACTAGACGTTATAGCTTGTGCATGTCAAGCTCAATATTGCGGGGGAATCTGGTGAAACCTTGGGAAATCAGGGAAAGCGCAAACAGCAATGTACAGGTTCTCAGCCTGTATTTATTCATCCGCAGCCGTTTCCGGGTTCTTCTCATTCCAGAGCTTCCAATTTGACGTTGCCCAGTTCTTAGCTATCCGTAAAATTCTCCTGTCATTCGGTTTGGAAACTATTGATACGGTATCCTCATTAACCTTCCACCGGTCATCAGTATCAGCATCAGCTCCTCCAATCCATTCATATGAAATATAATAGCGACCAAGAGTATCTACTAAGTCTTCTTCAAGCTCTATAATCACCTCATAATCAACAGGAAAAAACTGCTTTACATGATACGGATTATCCTCAAAGGGCTCATAACTCGGCATAGCGTCTTCCGGCAGTTTTCCGTAATCCGTATATACATGGATAAATCCCTTTAAAGTATAGATTCCCGGGCTAAGATTCTCGGCAAAATACGCTGTATCTAAGCGAGCATCGTTAAACACCTTAAACGGGATGATCTGCCCTTTCTCATTTTCTACCCAGGGAGCCCAGCCGGTAAAATTTGTATTATACAGTACTCCTGATTCCGACGGCACCCCCTCACCTGCTTCAACCATAAGCAATGAAGATTCTGAATTGATCGGCGGATCTACACTCGGCCAAAGCGAAGCCAGAGTCATACAGCCGCCTAGAACCAGAACTGTAGCCAGCAGCAGAACTGCTGCGCTTAGCAATTGTCTCTTCATAAAACCCTCCCTCATTACCTGCTTGGATCCAAAATCTAATATAAAACCTAATACACAATCTGATTATAAACCAAAAAAAACCGAATAAGATACGAGCTCTTAAATAATTATAATATGGAACCGGGATACCCGCAATATGTTTTCAGGAGGCTTCAGCCTTTGAGCATCAGCAGTATATTTAATCCGGCTAAGGAGCCGAACAGTATGTTGCCAAGCAGAATAATGCTCTATATACTGCACTTCTATGAAAAAAACCTATATCTGGGCAGTTCTTGCCGTACTCCTCTGGTCTACCGCCTTTGCAGGGGTAAAAATTGGTCTCAGCTATGCATCACCTCTCTTTTTTGCCGGCACACGATTCATGCTGGCTGGAATTATGGTCATACCCTTCACAGGTAAAATAAGAGGCTACTGGACCCATGCCGTAAAAAACTGGAAAACCGTGCTCTCCGTCGCATTAAGCCAGACGGCGATAATGTACGCACTCTATTTCAACGGAGTAGACCGAGTTCCCGCAGCCATAGCCGCCATTGTTATGGGGGCAGAACCATTAGTTATGGCAGTTACAGCACATGTACTCATACATGATGACAAATTGAGCCGAAGAAAAGTCGCCAGCCTCTTAATGGGAATCGGGGGTGTCATTCTGATAAGCCTGGATCGAAACTTCGGGGATGCGACAGGCCTGCGGGAGCTCTCGGGAATAATTCTTCTGCTGCTGGCCAGTATTTCCGGTTCCCTGAGCCAGGTTATCGTAAAAAAACGGACAGAGAACCCATTATACTTGAACTCCCAGCAGATCTTTCTCGGCGGTTTCATGCTGTTTATCGCTTCACTCATTTCTTCTGAACCGATTCCGAAACAGCTGCCGCCGGAGTTTTTCGCGGCAATTCTCTGGCTGAGTTTTGTCTCCGCCTTTGCCTTTTCCATCTGGTATACCCTGCTTCACAGACCGGGCGTCAAGGTATCAGAATTGAACATGCTGAAGTTTCTCATCCCCCTCTCAGGTGCAATGCTCGGCTGGCTGATATTTCCGGATGATTCACCCAATCTCATATCTATTATCGGCATGCTTGTGATATCTCTTTCTGTTATTCTGTTCTATAAACGGAAGCCTATAGTTCCTGAGCAGCCGAAAGACTTATGAAGATTGAAAAGACTTCTGAGACTGCTAAAGACTTCTAAAGACTTCTGAAGCCGCTAAAGACTCCTGCAGCCGCTAAAGAGTCCTGGAAAGCGGAAGTTTGGTAAAATGACCCAATACGGCTGTTTTTTATTTAATAAAACTGGGAAAGTATGATAGAATTTGAAATAATTTTCCGAACATTGATCAGGAAGGACACACGGGGTAACAGGAAGATACATGAAAACAGATATATTGACTGCAGACAAGCCCGCTGAAAAATTAAGCTTAAAAACCTACGGAGTTATGAGCTCATATGGGACAGGAAGATTTCTGGCTGAATTTCTTACAGGAGCTTTCGCTGCAATCGTTTTTAAGTTTTACGAAACTGAAATCGGACTGCCCGCTGGGTATGCAGCTCTGGCAACAATCATATATTCAATCTGGAATGCCGTAAACGATCCCTTCATCGGACATATCACCAGCCGCCCTACTCCCTTATCACGCTATCTCGGCCGACGGTTCCCCTGGATTCTTCTCGGTACCGTCAGCTGCGTTCTGAGCTTTTTCCTCATTTTTGCGGTTCCAGAATCCCTCGTCAGTCAGGGAAAGCCGCTGCCTATTTTTCTCTGGATGGTTATCTCCACCTGTCTGTATGACGGACTCTACTCAATTTGGGAAGTCAACTTTCAGTCTATTTTTCCGGATAAATTCAGAAGCCAAACCGAACGGACAAAAACAGCAGGTATCAGCACGATTATCGGCGTCTTCGGCATAGCCGGCGGCTTCGTCATCCCTCCGCTCTTCTTTGAATATGGAAAACCGGATACCTACTTAACCAGCGCTTGGGTAATTGCAGGAATTGCTGTTTTCGCTGCCATGCTGCTGATCCCCGGTGTAAAAGAAGACAGGATCATGATCAAACGCTACATGAAGAAAGTAGAGAAGGAGGAAAAGGAGGGCAGCGGCGCATCCTTTTTTTCCCAGATGAAGCATGCATTCAAACAACGTAATTTTCTTGCTTTTATCCTGCTCTACTTCTTTTATCAGTCAGCCTGCATGTGCATGACCGGGTCTGTTCACTACGTAGGAGATTATGTGCTTCCCGGCGAGAGCAGTGACACCACTATTATCTTCGCCGGAATGCTCATCGGCGCTTTAGGCTCCGTTCCGCTTTGGACTGCAGTCTCAAAACGTCTGAAAAGCAATCAGAAGATGCTCATAGTGACGGCAGTAACCTTGGCGATATTCTCCTTCCCCATGACTTTCATCAATTCCTATTCGGGATATACCATTGCAATGACCCTTTGGGGGCTGGGATTCGGCGGATTCTGGCTCTTCATGACCCCAGCCCTGGCAGATGTTATTGATGAAATTGTCGTACAGGATAAAAAGCGGGATGACGGGGTCTATCTTGGTTTCCGCGCCTTCTTCGGACGACTCTCCTATGCCAGTCAGGCTGTTACTTTCTGGCTGATCCACAGTCTCACCAATTTTCAGCAGGATCCGCAATCTCCTCAAGCCCTGCTGGGGATCCATATTCATATGGCGCTGATGCCTACGATATTTGTTTCGGCAGGTGTCCTCATATTCATAAAACTCAACACCCTTACTCCGGAAAAGGTAAGCCTCCACAAACAGCAGCTGCACGTACTTGACTTGTAGCTGAACTATAAACGAAATATACTCATGAAACTTTCTGCAGGACGGGTTGAATATCTCTACGGAATAAAATCCGTACGAACAGTCGGACTTGCCGGAAAAAATAGTTTCGATTATAGTAAATTGAAAGAACAAAAACAGACGTCTGAAACAGATGGTCATATCAGCTTAGTATGAAGATTTGATGGAATTCACCAAATCATCCGTAAAAGGTAGAGAACACAATGTTACAGAAATTAGAAAACATGCATCAGCGGTATAAAGACTTAGAGAAGCTCCTTGCTGACCCGGAAATCATGAAGGACATGAAGAGATACCGGGAACTTATGCAGGAACATGCCCATCTTAATGAAATCATGGAGGTATATAATGAATATACTTCTACATCATCTCAGATTGATGATACAAAACTGCTTATCGAAGATGAAACTGACCAGGACATGAAAGAGATGGCTCAGGATGAACTCCACTCGCTGGAAAGTCAGAAGGAAAATCTGGAAAGTCAGCTGAAACAGCTGCTGATTCCAAAAGATCCCCTGGACGGAAAGAATATTATTATGGAGATACGCGCAGGAACCGGCGGAGAAGAAGCTGCCCTTTTCGCTGCGGATTTGTACCGCATGTATTCACATTTTGCAGAGAAACATAAGTGGAAACAGGAAATTCTCTCACTTAACGAAACTGGTATCGGCGGCATCAAAGAGATCATCGTATCCATGGCGGGAAAGGATGTCTACGGAAATCTCCGCTATGAAAGCGGTGTACACCGAGTACAGCGAGTACCCTCAACCGAATCCGGCGGAAGGATTCATACCTCCGCGGTTACCGTGGCGGTTCTGCCGGAAGCTGAAGAGACAGAAATTGACATTAAGCAGGAAGAGCTGAAAGTGGATGTCTATCGTTCATCAGGACCGGGCGGACAGAGCGTCAACACCACCGATTCAGCTGTGCGGCTGACTCACCTGCCTACTGGACTGGTGGTGACCTGTCAGGATGAAAAATCCCAGATCAAGAACCGTGCAAAGGCATTGAGGGTCCTTCGGGCCAGGCTCTATGAACTTGAAGAGGAAAAGAAGCAGAAAGAGCGGGCTGAAAACAGGAAGAGCCAGGTCGGTTCCGGGGACCGATCAGAACGTATACGAACGTATAACTTCCCGCAGGGTCGCGTTACTGATCACCGAATTAATTTGACGCTGTATAAACTTGATCAGATACTTCAAGGAGAGATTGAGGAAATCGTCAGTTCTCTGCAGTATGCGGCTAACGAAGAGGTCATGAAGGATCTGTAAAATTTTATTTTGTAAAACTCTGATCTGCCTGCAGCAGTTCTTTTACTGGATGCCCGGTTTTCATACAGCAGTGCTGTGATAATCTGCTCTCTTACAGTCCGCCGTAAAGTCTGCATTGACAGCTCGAGTAAGGAGAATTCAGTAGGTGAAATACACCGTTAAGCATGCATTGGAAGAAGGGAAAGCCGCTATTCTTTCCGGAGGCTATTCAGAAACCCCCTACCTCGACGTACTGCTCCTTTTGGGATATGCTGCGGGAACAGGGAAGGAGGAACTCTTAAGTTATCCGAACAAGGAGCTCTCCTCTGCAGAATATGAACAGTACAGTTCATTAATAAGAAAACGAGCATCCGGCCGTCCGACAGCTTATCTGATTGGGAAAAAGGAGTTTTTTGGAAGAGAATTTCTGGTAAATCCTTCAGTACTGATTCCCCGTCCTGATACTGAGGTTCTGGTTGAGTGGGCGCTGGAGAAATGCCGAGATTTGCAGTCTGAGCAGGAAAGTGCACAGAACTCCGGAGAAAAACAGGAACCGGTGTCTGTTCTTGATCTCTGCACTGGTACAGGATGCATTGGATTGAGCCTTCAAGCAGAAACGGAGAAAGAAGCAGGTACAAATTCGGCTGAAATATCAGTCACTTGCAGCGACATCGACCCGGAGGCTTTGGATATCTGCAGAAAAAATGCTGCTCAGCTTGGTATTCATCCTGAAGCTATCGTGCAGAGTGATCTTTTTGAACACATTTCTCGGAAATTTAAGCTGATAATAACAAATCCTCCATATCTGACAGAGGATGAGATGAAAGACAGACTGCTCACTGCCCGGAAAGAACCGGAAAAGGCCTTATACGGAGGCCGGGACGGCCTGTATTTCATTGAAATTATTATAGATAAAGGCTTTACTCATCTGCATGAAAACGGTTATCTTTGTATTGAAAGCGGAAGTGCGCAAACTGCATATATCGCTGAACAGATGGGAAAAATGGGGTTTTCCGACATCGGTATCATCCGGGATTTAAGCGGAATGGAACGGGGTGTTTTCGGCCAGAGACGGTCTTAGGCAGCTATTCAGAAAACGCTCAGATTTTTTCTGATGTTTTTCATTGTCTTTCTGATGTTTTTCTTGTGCTTTTCTGGTGTTTTTTTCTGATGCTTGAAGGGTTGAGATTCCTGAAATAATTTCACGGCAGCTCAAGAGGTTTCGAAGAGGGGTGTAAAACTATATGCTGAATCTTATAAATAAATTCGGACGCAGACTGGAAAACTACGCACCCGAGGAGCGGGAACGGATACTCTATGCCGCTAATTGGGCAAAAGACCTCCACAGTGACCAGAAACGGGCCAGCGGAGAGCCCTACTTTGTACACCCCATGCATGTTGCAGAAATGCTGGTTGATTTGAACCTGGATGCCGACACAATCATTGCTGGTCTGCTTCACGACACCCTGGAAGACACTCAGACTACTGCAGAGGAGATCGAAAAAGAGTTCGGTAAAGTTGTAGCCAGCCTGGTGGACGGCGTCACGAAGATATCAATAGTAAAAGTGGAAAATAAGAGCGTTCAGGAGGCGGAAACCATTCGCAAGATGCTCTTTGCCATGTCTAAGGATATCCGAGTCATCATTATTAAACTAGCCGATAAACTGCACAATATGAATACCCTGCAGTATCTCTCTCCTGAGAAACGAAAGGCCATCGCCAATGAATGTCTTGATATTTATGCCCCCCTGGCCGACAGACTGGGCATTTCCTGGATGAAAGATGAACTTGAAGATCTCGCTTTAAAACACATCAATCCGGATATTTATAATTATATAAAGGATTTCATGCTTGCCAAAAAAAGCGAGCGTTCCGAATACCTTCGTAAAGTTGAAAAAGCAATCTATCGTTCCTCCGCCGAAGAAGGAATTACCGATATCATCGTCACTTCCCGGGCAAAGCACTTCTACTCCATCTATCGAAAGATGAAACGGCGAAAAAAGGATATTGAAGAAATATATGATATGCTGGGAGTCAGGATAACCTGCAATACCACCACCGAATGCTACACAATTCTCGGGGTAATCCATAAGATTTGGCCGCCCATTGAAGGCCGTTTTAAAGACTATATCGCTATGCCCAAGGCGAACCAATATCAGAGTCTCCATACAACGGTGATGTGCTACGGCGGCAAACTGCTGGAAATTCAGATACGCACCAAAGCCATGCATTATACAGCAGAATACGGAATAGCAGCTCATTGGACCTACAAGCAGGAGTTCGGCGGGGCAAAACTGCCGACCAATACCCTGCCCATCATCAACAAACTGAAAAACTGGGAGGATGAGAGCTCTTCATCAGATTCGTTTCTTGATGACATCAAGTCAGAACTGCTTCATGATTCTATTTATGTCTTTACTCCAAAAGGACATATCATTGAGCTTCCATCTCAGTCTACAGCTATTGATTTCGCCTACCATATCCATACCGAAGTGGGTAATCATATGATCGGCGCTAAAGCCGACGGGTCCATCATCCCCCTCACCCAACCGCTGAAAAATACCCAGGTAATAGAGGTGCTTACTTCCCAGAACGGAAAACCTCATCTGAACTGGCTGCGTATCGCAAGAACAAGCCGTGCTCGACAAAAAATACGGTATTGGCTCAACAAACATGATGAGAGTATCCTGATTGATAAAAGCATTGTGGCTAAAAAGAAACAGGAAGAGCAGCAGATTAAGCCGCAGGAGGAACTCCCGCAGGAGGCGAAACAAGAGACAGACACTGCTGCAGATCATCCCGAAAATATCATTAAAGAGGTTCTGGATAAGCAGAAAATATCCTTCAGAATCGGGGATGAGAAAAATCTGATGATCAGCATAGCCCAATGCTGCAATCCCAAAACCGGTGATGAAATTATCGGTTATGTTTCCCGGGGAAGGGGCATCATTGTTCATCGTAAGGACTGTCCGAACCTGAAGAACATTAAGGACATTGAGGACAGAACTATCGAAGTGGAATGGGAGACGGCATCACCAAAAAAGACCAGACGCTTTACGGTAACAGCAAAAATAACTTCCGATCTGTTTTCAGAAATTGAGGGCGCTATCCGCAAGTATAAAGGCCATCTGATAGAAGGTCGCTTGGAAGAGGATGACAATGGCAAGCTCCAGGGAAGCTTCACCATGGAGCTGGAACAGATGGTTGATCATAAAAAGGTACTGAAAAGTATCAGGACGATCCCCTCAGTGCTGAACATTAAACCCTTAAACCCTGATCACTGAACGCCTCCT
>JAIPFQ010000043.1:0-15188 GCA_021736605.1 Spirochaetales bacterium
ATGGCCCCTGCTTTTATGGGTTTTTCCGGGAGGATCACCATCAGCTAGGGGTCTGGAAATTGGAGAATATATGAATATGCAGTGAATAATAGGAAAGAGAACACCGAGGCGATACCGAAGGAAGCAGGTTCCATGATTACGACATTACTCATCAGTGTGGGGATTGTATCCGGAATTGCGGTCTTCCTGGCTCTGCTGATGGTTATAGCCGACGCAACCATCGCCAACTACGGTGAAATTGAAATAGATATTAATGAAGGATCCAAAACCCTGAAAGTGAAGGGCGGTCAGCCGCTTTTGAAGGCTTTAACTGAACAGCAGATTTTTATCCCGTCGGCCTGCGGAGGGCGCGGCTCCTGCGGTCTCTGCAAGGTACAGGTGACAAAGGGCGGAGGACAATTGCTGCCTACGGAGATGCCCTGGCTCAGCGACGAAGAGCGGGAGAACAACATTCGCCTCTCCTGCCAGTTTAAAGCTAAGGAAGATGTCGCAATCAAGATTCCTGAAGAGCTTTTTCTCGTCAAGCAGTTCGAAACAGAAGTAGAGAGTATCCGCGATCTGACCCACGATATCAAGGAAGTGCGGCTTGCTTTGAAGGATCCTGCACAAATTGATGCCAGTGCGGGGCAGTTCATCCAGTTCCAGGTGCCGGAATATGAATTAACTGATGAAGAGGTCTACCGGGCGTACTCAATGTCTTCGGCCCCAAGTGACAATAAACATATTGAACTCGAGATTCGCCTTGTTCCCAATGGTATCTGCACAACCTATGTGCACAACTACTTGAAGGAAGGAGATTCTGTTCTGGTGAACGGCCCCTACGGCGATTTCTTTCTCCGGGATACCCAGGCTGATATCATATGCATCGCAGGCGGCTCGGGCATGGCTCCTATCAAATCCATTCTGCTGGACATGGCGGATAAGGGAATTTCCCGAAAAACCCGCTACTTTTTTGGAGCCCGGACTACTGCGGACCTTTTTCTCCAGGATGAAATGAAGGAGCTGGAGGGGAAACTCCCTGATTTTGAGTTTATTCCTGCTCTGAGCGATCCGGAAGAGGGTGCAGACTGGAAAGGGGAGATCGGGCTGATTACTGATGTAGTCCGGAGAAGAGCGGAAAATGCGGAAAGCTCCGAGGCATACCTCTGCGGAAGCCCGGGAATGATAGATGCATGCGTGAAAGTTCTCTCTGAACTCGGTATGCCGGAAGATAAGATCTATTATGATAAATTTGCTTGATTATGCTGAAATGAAGGGGGGTGCAGATGAAACAGTCACCGCAGCTTACAGATATACAGGAACAGATGAAACCCGGGGTCATCACCCTGGATGGTTTCCTTGGAACGGATAAACGGAATCTTATTGATATCCTCATTGATGATGATGGTACGGTGCGCCGTCTTGGACGCACCCATGCAGCTATAGCCAGAAGAATGCAGTATTTCCGTGACAAGGGCAAAGAGGGACTCGGCGAGTTCATGAATATGGATGACCATTTTGAAGTGAAGGTAGATTCGGTACGGGGGAAACTCCCTTCACCCTTCGGCGGGCCGCACCTGTATGAAAAGGTCAATACCACGGTGCGCAGCAAGAAACTGGGGAAGGAAGTCGTCTATACTGACATGCACATCCATTTTGTACGGGACCATGGTTTCTACGAAGGGGAGGGCTCTCCGTTTCGGCTGGAACCGGAAACCCTGATCGAAGTGCTTGAAGTGCCTCAGGAAGCATCTTCCTGGTAAAACATTCTGCATATACGTTGTACAGACTCTTTTTTATCCCTTTTTTATCCCTTTAGTATCCCTTTTAAAGACTGCTGAATTAAGCTTACTGAATTAACGCTGCTGAACTTCGGTACGGGTGAGATTTCAGATTTTCGGTGACTCCTTGAATGTTTTTGAAAGGCGAAGTTCTGCTGTCCTTGAAGCCAGGTAGGCGGAAAGGAAGTAGATCAGGTACAAACCCAGAGGCGCAAAGAGCAGCCAGGACTGCTCTGCATTAAAATAGCCGCGATATCGTCCTATAAGGCCTCCCCATTCATAGGTTTTTGAAATATACACCGGCGGTCTTCTTGTGAGAATTGTTCCTCCTGCAAAAATATAAAAAATTCCCAGCTGCCCGAGAACAGTGAGTACTGAGATAATCTCCTGTAAACATACAATGAGTGTCAGCTCTTTCATGTGCGGGTAAAGATGGGTTTTTATAAGATCCCATGTTGATGCACCTGTGGCTTCAGCGGCTTCAATAAAGGGTGAATTCATGAGGATTCGGGTTTTTTTCTCAAATACCGGGATTACTGCAGGAATTCCGAGAAAGCTGAGGAAGCCGAACTGGATTACGGCCATGGTGAGGGGGGACCACTGGGGGTTGAAATTGATGCCGAAGAGGACAAAGTACATAATGATGAATACAGGTATGGCTGTGGTGATGGAGAATCCCTGTTGGGAATTTCGAGACTTCCCGGATTTAAGGGGCTTTCCGTATTTTCCCAGAAGACCTTTTTTATTGAAGCGCTTACTGCTTCGGTTTCTGTGAAAATTCCCTTTATTGATTCCCCGCTGCAAGCCGATGAAAAAAGCGGCGGCGCTTCGAAATAGTGCCGCAAAGAGCGTACCGAGAATGGTATATCTTGCTCCGTAGAGAAGCCTGGTTAGATAATCATAGCCCCACTCGTCAGTTCCGAGGACATGTTCCGCAGAGGGTTCATGGGGGGAGACGCTTATGATATCTCCTGATGCATTAAAGAGGAAGTTTTCCTGGTGATCCCAATCGTAGGGTGCAAGGGCTGGCCCGAATATTCCGATAAAGAGGAAGATCAGTAATGGGACAAAGGGGGCGGTTGAAATCAGGCTGCGGAGAATTCTTCTTATCCGTTTCGGCTGATGCGGTGAATTTGCCTGGTGCAGTGATTCCGAGGGCTTGGGCATCAGCATAGTTTCTTCTTGTTCTTCGGTTTTTTCATTGGTTTTCGTATTATGCATGCGTCCCTGCCTTCTTGATGATGTGCAGAATGGCGGAAAAGAGCAGATAACAGAGTGCGTAAATTATTGAGAGGGAGAGTATGCTGACTAGTGCGACGTTGAAATTCGGCTGAAAAAATCCCTCCTTCACATCCATATCAAAGATATAGGTGAATCCGTAGGAAAAGAGCATGCGAGTGATGCCGGGAATATTGAAGAGACGTTCAACGATGAAAAGGGTACCGATTCCGATGGATATAAATTTGTGTATTTCTCCATGAAGCTGACTGCAGAGTCCCGGAATGATGTGCCTGCGATAGATGATGTTTTTTGAAAGTCCTTTTGATTTTGCAAAGAGGATATAATCCTGACTGAGGATAGTTCTTGTATGATTTGAAACACTTCTTACCATGAAGGTTACTGAGGTGATAATCATGGTGGTAAAGGGCAGAATCATAAAATAGCTGTTCATGGAAAAGTAGGCTATTCGACCGAGTCTGACGCCGAAATGCTGGAACATAGTAATAGAGATGAGCTGGAGAATCAGGACAATTATGAAATCGGGAAGAGCACTGAAAAATGAGAGGATTTCTGCGGTGCCTCGGCTGCTGTTCTTTGCGGTGATGATTCCTGTAAGGAGACCGGCAAGGAGGCTGAAGACTAGTGATAATGACACATAGAAGAGTGATATGCTGAAGTAGCGGGGGAGTGTCCTGCGAATATCCCGTTCCATTTTACCTGCTGTATAGCTGAAGAATTCACCGTTCTGCAGGTCCTCTATAAGCCTCTGCAGCTGCTGTACCGGAGCTGCCGGATTGATGTATACTCCTTCCGCAGATTGAACGGTTAAGGCTGGAGCAGTAAGTATAAGCAGGAGAAGCAGTATGGAGCCGGTAACTCTGAGAAGCAGTGAAACATGGGATATCATACTTCATATCATACTTTGAAGTTCAGAATTCGTAAATAATTTTTTGCTGGTTTGTTGGGTGCTTGGTTCGTTGGGTAGTTGGTTTGTTGGGTGGTTGGTTTGCTGGGTGGTTGGTTTGTTGGGTGGTTGGTTTGTTGGGTGGTTGGTTTGTTGGGTGGTTGGTTTGTTGGGTGGTTGGTTTGCTGGGTGGTTGGTTTGTAAAGTTGTGCAAATCGTCTCGGAGAAAAAATCCACAAGTTGGTTCGGTGGGTAGGAAAACGCTCAAACAGCATGCTGAATTGCTGTTTGTATGCCCTTTGTGTGTTGTAAAATAAAAGCTCTTCATGTTATACTTTAAAAGCTCGAAAAAAGCAGGCGGGGCGGCAGGAGTTTTTTATCCTGAGCATTTTGCACTACACTGCTGCACCTGTTTGATAACCTTTTTACAATCACAATATTTGGAGTGTTTCATTATGAGTAATAAAAAGATGGTTACCATAGACGGTAACACCGCGGCGGCTCACGTTGCCTATGCATTCAGTGAGGTTGCTGCAATTTATCCGATTACTCCCTCCTCTCCCATGGGTGAATATACAGATTCATGGGCAAGTACGGGAAAGAAAAATGTTTTCGGAAAAACAGTAGATGTTATTGAGATGCAGTCTGAAGCCGGCGCTTCCGGAGCTGTTCACGGTTCTCTCAGCGGCGGTGCCATGACCACAACCTTTACGGCATCCCAGGGCTTAATGCTCATGCTTCCGAACATGCATAAAATAGCAGGAGAGATGCTTCCCACGGTTTTTCATGTTTCAGCAAGATCACTGGCTACACAGTCTCTTTCAATTTTTGGTGATCATTCAGACGTTATGTCTGCAAGGAATACAGGTTTCGGTATGACAGCGGCTTCGTCTATTCAGGAAACCATGGATATCGGTTTAGTTGCTCACTTGGCAACCCTGAAGGCTCAGGTTCCCTTCCTCAGCTTTTTTGACGGATTCCGAACTTCCCATGAAATTCAGAAAGTGGAAGAAATTTCCTTTGATGATATAGCTGCTTTGATTGAACCTGAGTATATTGAACAGTTCAGGGACAGAGCTATGCGGCCTGAGAAGCCTTTTATAAAAGTTGCCGCTCAGAATCCTGATGTCTATTTTCAGGGACGTGAGACGGTGAACAACTATTACGATGCAGTTCCTGAAATTGTTCAGGAGTATATGGATAAGGTTGCCGAAGTTATCGGCCGTCAGTACCATCTCTTTGATTATATCGGAGCTCCGGATGCTGAAAAAGTCATCATCTCCATGGGTTCTTCCTGTGATACCGTTGAACATGCGGTGAAATATCTCAATGCCCGGGGAGAAAAAGTTGGAGCTGTCAAAGTAAGACTGTACCGCCCCTTCTCTATAAAACATTTTATTGACGCTCTTCCTGAAACTGTGAAGAAGATTGCGGTTCTCGACAGAACGAAAGAGCCTGGTTCCATTGGTGAGCCGCTCTATCTTGATATAGTATCAGCCCTCAAAGCAGAGGGGAAAACTGACATCACTGTGATCGGCGGACGCTATGGGCTTTCCAGTAAGGAGTTTACTCCATCCCACGTAAAAGCAGTCTATGACCATCTCGATGGCGAATGCTTTCATGGATTCACTGTCGGCATCAATGATGATGTATCCCATAAGTCTATTCCTGTTAAGGAAGCTTTGCAGGTTGCTCCGGAAGATGTTGTTTCCTGCATGTTCTGGGGACTCGGTTCCGACGGAACTGTCGGAGCTAATAAGAACTCCATCAAAATTATCGGCGGAAACACGGAACAGAATGCTCAGGCCTATTTTGTCTATGACTCCAAGAAGTCAGGCGGGATCACTACTTCTCACCTGCGTTTCGGCAAGAGCCCGGTGAATATGCCTTGGACCATTTTGAGTGCTGATTTTGTTGCCTGCCATAACCCAGCGTATATCGGCAGATATGACATGCTCGGTCCCCTGAAAAAGGGCGGAGTATTCCTGCTGAATTCAGAAATTCCTACGGATGAAGTATTCGAGCACCTCACAAAAGAGGATCAGCAGCTGATTATTGACCGAGGAATCCGCTTCTACAATATGAATGCCCTGAAGATTGCAGAGAAAGTGGGTCTTGGCAACAGGATTAACACGGTGATGCAGGCGGCCTTCTTTAAAATTTCCGGTGTGCTCCCTGAAGATGAGGCTATCAAGCTTATTAAGGATGCAATTAAAAAGACTTTCATCAAAAAAGGTGAAGATATTGTCAAGATGAACTGGGCGGCGGTTGATGCTGCTGCAGATGCCATCGAAAAGGTGGAGATTCCGGCGGATATAACAAAATCCTATGTACCTCCTAAGCTGATTTCCGATGATGCTGACGATTTTGCAAAAAATGTTATCCAGAAAGTAATGCATCTTAAAGGTGATGATATTACTGTATCACAGATGTCCTTTGACGGAACCCTGCCCACTGGCACTGCAAAATTGGAGAAACGCGGAGTTGCTCCAAGAGTCCCCCGCTGGATCCCGGACAATTGTATTCAGTGTAACCAGTGTTCCCAGTCCTGTCCTCATGCGGCCATCCGTGTGAAGCAGATTGCTCCTGGTGACCTTGAGAATAAGCCTGAAACATTTACAACGCTGAAATCGAAATCAAAAAATACCAGTGACCTGCAGTACAAAGTACAAGTCTACATTGAAGACTGTCAGGGATGCGGAGTCTGTGTAGAGACCTGCCCTTCCAAAGAGAAAGCATTGGTGTTCAGTACCTTGGAAGAAGAACGAAAGGCAAATGAAGGCAAAAACAGCGAATTCTTTGATAAACTGCCTGAAAATGTCACAGAAGGGGCTCCTGTCACTTCATTGAAGGGTATGCAGTTCAAGCAGCCGCTTTTTGAGTTCTCCGGGGCCTGTGCCGGATGTGGTGAAACGCCGTATGTTAAACTGGTTACGCAGATTTGCGGTGAACGGATGGTTGCCGCCAATGCTACCGGATGTTCCTCAATTTACGGCGGAACATTTCCGACGGTTCCTTACTGCAAACGCCCCGACGGACGTGGACCTTCATGGGGGAATTCCCTTTTCGAAGATAACGCGGAATATGGTTTCGGTATGAGACTGGCTGTGGATAGTAACAGGACGCTGCTCAAGACGAAGGTGGAACGAATTCTTGAATTGGGAACAAGTCCTGAACTGACTGAAGCCCTGAATAAAGGTATGGAACTCTGGAAAGATACCAGTGAAGAAGCTATTGCGTCACAGAAAAAGATTCAGGAGCTTATTGAGCCTGCTTTAGCAGCTGCTGATGGTGAAGCGAAAGAAGTGCTGGCAAAAATCAACGAGCTGAAGGACTACTTTGTAGACAAGAGTGTCTGGATTATCGGTGGTGACGGTTGGGCATATGATATAGGCTATGCCGGTGTTGACCATGTGGTTGCTTCCGGAAAGAATGTAAATATTCTGGTTCTTGATACTGAGGTTTACTCTAATACAGGCGGCCAGGCCTCAAAGGCTACTCCTATTGGAGCAGTTGCCAAGTTTGCTAATGCCGGTAAACCCCTTGGAAAGAAAAATATGGGATTCATGTGCATGAGCTACGGCTATGTATATGTAGCTTCCGTGTCCATGGGCGCCAATAGAAACCAGACGCAGAAGGCTTTAATGGAAGCTGAGGCTTATGACGGGCCCTCCATTGTTTTCTGTTACTCTCCTTGTATCAACCACGGTATTGATATGAGATACTCACAGGTTGAGGAGAAAAAAGCAGTGGAAGCTGGTTACTGGCCCTTGTACCGCTTCAATCCTGCGGCGGAAGAGGGAAAACGCTTCTCCTTTGATGCTAAGGATCCGAAGTCTGATTATAAGGAATTTATTAAGGGTGAACGACGGTATACTGCCCTTTATAAAACCAACCCGGATCATGCAGAGGAGCTCTTTGATAAAGCTGAAGCTGATGCAAAACGGCGTTGGGACTTTTTCAAGAAACTTGGAGATATCATGTAGCATGCGGTATTGCATGCAGGAAGCATGCGGTATGGTATAAGTCCATGATATACGCGGTAACTGCGGCGGATAAGCGAAAAACACGGATAAAAGCCGCAGTGCAGCATCGAGGTCGGTGTTGTTAATATATATAACCTGTCCTGAGGGAACGTGATTGTTCCGGAGGGGCGGGTTTTTTTATTAATTTTGTGTACTGTTTTTTTATGTGCTGCTATTTATGTGCAGAGATATAAAAAAACCGCTGCCCCGGGGAAATCCCCGAAAGCAGCGGAAGGCTTTTTCTGTACAAGAAACAGGAAATGCGCGTTTCAGTCAAAGATCTGACAGTGCAAGTGTAGGCTTGTAAAATAATTCAAGCTTTACGCTTTACAAGCATTATTTAAGTTCCAGTTCAAAACTGTCATCACCGAATATCATATTATCACCACTGTAATTAGAGATACCGCCGGCATTAAAGACCTTTGTATATCCCAATTCTTCCAGTGCAGCTTGCACATATCCAGCTCTAGTGCCTGAACCGCACATGAGGAAAATTTCCCTGTCCTTGTTGTCCCCGAAAATATTCTCCAATATGATCTTGGATTCGATATCTTCAGCGGAGAATTCCCAGCCGTTATTCCTGACAAGCGCCCGTCCGTCAAGATATTCAAAAAAGGAAACAAGCTCAAAACTATCAATATATCCTGCTGTATATTTATCAGCAGCATTTCTCAAATCAACATACTTAGCACCTGGTCGGCGGAGCAGAGAGTCTATATTATCCATTGATACTTCAGCAGGCAATGCACTTGCTCCGGCATATTCACCATCGCCGAGAACTTTGTTGTCACCGTTGTAGTCACTGATGCCGCCGGCATTATAAACTTTAGTGTAACCGATATCTTCCAGTGCCGATTTAACGTATCCTGCTCTTGTTCCGGATCCGCACATAAGGACTACGGCATCATCTTTATTGCCAAACACATTCTGCAGTATAGCTTTGCTTACCACGTCTTCTGAAGAGAACTCCCAACCGTTGTTCCGTACCAGCGCTCTTCCCTCAAGATACTCGAAGAAAGGAACGACTTCAAAACCTGCTATGTATCCGCCGTTGAACATATCTGAGAAATTCCTCAAGTCAACAAAGCGGATATCTTCATCAAGATATTCATCAACGGTTTCCATGTTGATGTCTTCGCTCCCGGTAAGTTCCACGACTTCAGCTGGTGCCGGTGCCGGAGCGGGAACTGCCGCCTCTTCCTGACCGCTATTGCAAGCGACAAAACTGAAAATGAGCAGCATGGCTGCTGCAAGCAGTAATAATTTTTTCATAAAGATCTCCTGATAATTAAAAAATAGTAGTGTAAGAAATATATAAAAATTTACATATATCGTTCATTATGATACGTAAATAGTCCCTGAAGCATTCTTACGACATTGTTGGGTGTTACAGTTGCGCCTGTATACTCATCAACATCACCATGCATTGCTTTCAGGTCATTCACATATTCCTGCGGTTTCCCCACAATGTTCTCTTTAACAAATGCATGCAGCAGGTCATGGGCTTCTACACCTTCCCATGTCACATAGCTGTCACCGTACATACCTGCAGTATAATGACCGGTGGAATCTTCGTCCCAGGATATAAAACTGACTGATCCATCTTCTTTGCTCAGTTCAACATATGCCACTGACCAGTAATTTACCTGCGGTCCCCTGCATGTACAGGCAATATATCCGACCTGATACTTAACATTTTCTAATTGTTCATACTCAAAGAGTACATATCCAACCTTTTCCGTTTCCTCCTTGTGTCCATTCACATGGGTATACCAGAATGCATTTTCCACAAGAATACCGTCCTGCGGTTCTTCTTCCGCTGGTGCTGTTTCTTCTACTGGAGCTTCTACTGGCTCTTCCGGTACTGTTTCAGTCTCTTCTGCAGCATTGTCGCAGGAAGAAATACCTATGACAAAAAAAGTAAGAAATAATAATATACCAATTTTCTTCACAGAAATCCCCCAAATTTATGATTCTTTTAATAATGATTTTCAACATCATATAAGGTTTTATTGAGGTTGTAAATAGTTAAAGCATACTTATTTACTAATAATTAGAAAAATTGTAATATTAAATAAGGAATTGCTAGGGAAAAACAAAAAAATACATTTTAATGTGTTTGAATTCACATTAATAATATTGTGTTTTGCTCATACACTGGCACAATGTTTTGTGACTGATTACGGTATGTATATTTTACATACTTAAGAAGCTTTCTCAGAAGGCCATCACAAAGTTTTCTACCGCCGTAAAAAGTTATAATTTGGAGGAGCTGTTATGAACTTTTATACTGCTATTATGTGCATGGATGGAAGAATTCAGCTTCCCGTGCATACTTATGTGCACAATCATTTTAAAGTGGATGCAGTGGATACAGTTACGGAAGCCGGGCCGGAAAGATTCTTGGCTTTCCCTCAGGTGCTTGAGTATAGAGAAAAATTGGAGTCCATCCGGGAACGTGTTCTTATATCCTTGGAAAAACATGCTTCCCAGGGTATTGTGGTAGTTGGTCATTATGATTGTGCTGGGAATCCCGCTGAGGAAGAAGAGCGGAAGCAGCAAGTGCTTCGGGCTCTTACTGAACTGAGGCAATTACTTGGGGAGCAGTATCGAAATACCCCGATTACAGCCCTCTGGGTCGATTCCCGATGGCGGGTTCAGAAACTCACATGAACCATTCAGGAAAAACAAAGGAAGTCTTAAGCACATTCTCTTAAGGGTGGACATGTTACTATGATATTGTATAATTGGTAAAAGCATGATATCCATTTTTCCAGCTTAAAGCTGAGGGATATAATCGCATACTAAAATGTACAACAATGGAGAGTTTACATGGAAACAAGCACGCTGCTATTTGCTTTGGGACTTACCATCTTTGCCGGCTTGTCTACCGGGATCGGCAGTATCATGGCTTTCTTTGCAAAAGATTTTAATCCGAAATTCTTATCTGCTACCTTAGGCTTTTCCGCCGGGGTGATGATCTATGTGTCTCTGATTGAGATATTTGTAAAAGCCCGGGAGTCTTTATCCGCTTCCCTGGGTGACAAAATGGGCTACACTTATACGGTTGCTGCTTTTTTTGCAGGAATTGCAGTCATTGCAGTCATCGATAAACTTATTCCATCCTACGAAAATCCCCATGAGATAGGGAATATCAATAAACCGAACCCATGCGAAGAGCAGGCTGCCCAAAAAAATGGGAATGGAACTTCTACTGACGAAGCGGCAAAGCAGGCGGCAAAGCAGGCAGTGAGGACAGAAAGTGAGACGAAGAATCTTTATCGCATGGGAATGTTTTCCGCATTGGCAATAGCCATCCATAACTTTCCTGAAGGACTGGCAACGTTTATGAGTGCTGTTGCAGACCCTGCCTTGGGTATCAGCATAGCAGTTGCCATTGCTATCCATAATATTCCAGAAGGGGTGGCTGTGTCCATTCCAGTCTATTATGCGACAAAAAACAAGAAAAAGGCTTTCTGGGTATCCCTGGCTTCCGGCTTTTCGGAACCACTGGGAGCGATTCTCGGATTTTTCATTCTTCGGAGTTTATTCAATGAACTTGCCTTTGGCCTTATATTTGCCAGTGTAGCGGGGATTATGGTCTATATCTCTCTGGATGAACTGCTTCCAACAGCTGAGGAATACGGTGAGCATCACCTAGCCATAGGGGGGCTGATTGCGGGAATGCTTGTCATGGCCGGCAGCCTGCTGCTCTTTGCCTGATGCTTCTATAAGTTCCCTGTAATTCCTCTTCTGATCCAATTTTGCGCTTATACTCTATACAGCACCTCTTCTGCAGCACCTGGAATCACTTCTGATGGAATCACTTCTGCTGTAAATTCCGGAGCAGCTCTGTATAGAGGGCGGAGGCTGAAACAAGTTCAGTAAAATCTACAAACTCATCTCGTGTGTGAGCGGCTGCCAGTGATCCCGGCCCGAGTATTATCGGTGTGCAGCCGGTGTCCCTTAGGAGATTTGCATCAGAGTGGCTCTTGAATGAACCGGGGGCCCACTCCAGCGAGGCTGCTGAAAAGACTTTCTGCAGGACAGCGGTGAACGGATCATTCCGGGGGATTACATACCCCCCGCTTATGAAGGGCATTTCAATATCGTACGTGTTAGCCGCGCTTTTATCCAAGTACTCTTTAAGAAATGTGTTTAATGCATCAGCGTAGTTCGCTGCATCCCGGTCAGGCGGCAGGTGAATGTCCACGGCTGTGGAGCAGCGGTCGGGAACTGCAAATCCAGATTCAGAACTGTGCAGGTCCCGAATATTCAGAACTGTATCAGCTTCATTCTTAAGTATGCGGTCATCCAGCTGAAGCAGCAGGCGAAGCATGGATCGGATGGTATGGCTGCTGTAATCCGACATGGCTGCATGACGTCGATAGCCATAGACATTCAGGAGCAGTTCTATATAGCCGTAATGGCTGGTGCAGGGGATGAGGCTCGTGGGTTCAGCCACCAGGGCATGCTTGAATTGATAAGCATCAAGGAGGTTTTTAGTCCCGTCACCGCTCTCCTCCTCTCCCACAACCAGGCAGAGCAGAACATTTTTGGGAAGGAAACCTCCCTCCGATGCTGAAATAAAGGCTTCAATCATTGCTGCGCATCCGCCTTTCATGTCAGCAGTTCCCAGACCTCGGCAAAGCTCATTCTCCTCTGAGAAGCTGTATTCTTCAATATCAAAAGCGGGGACCGTGTCGATGTGTCCCAGGAAAAGAGTATCAGGAACCGCCTGCCTAGCGGATATCTCAATATTGAAGCGCTGTTCATCCACTGGCCTGAGGAGAACATTCATATCCCGCCCTTCAAGAAACTCCACGAGAAAGCTGGTAAGTACATCCTCTTTGCCGGAAGGGCTGTAGATGTCCACCATCTCTTTGAATAATGTATGCAGACGCTCCTTGTTAATTCGGCTTTCGGATATCCCGTCTGATGTATGCATTATGGATACCCTCCTACAGCTTCATAGTGAAATAGACATGGTCCGTGGGATTTTCAAAACCCTTTTTGCGGAAAAAGTCTATAGCGGCGGTATTGTCAGCCTGGGTATCAACCATCATCATCCGGATTCCGATTTTTTTCATCCGCAGCTTGAAATGATCAAAAAGCATACTTCCCACTCCGCTGCGGGCATATTCAGGTTCAATGCCCAGCCACACCAAATGTCCGTAGCTCCAAGCCGAACGGGATTTCTCAATGGTGGTTCCCATTGCGAAGCCGACTATATGCTCATTATGTACTGCGACGAAGAAATTTTCAGATTCCTGATTGAAGTAAGTGGTAACTTCGTATTCATCCCAGGTCCTGTAGAGGTTAGAATAATCCTGGGAGGTAAAAACCTTCTCGCCTAAATGGAAAACCGCCGGTAAGTCATCTATTCCCGCTTCTCGAATATCAATATTCAGTATATCATCAGCCATGTTCCCTCCTTTTCCCTCATGAGACTCTCATCAAAGAGACCCATAAGAGACTCCTTCAAGAACTTATTTATAATTATCCAGGATAAATCGTATTTTTTCAGCCAACGCTTGGTTGCTGAAGGGTTTCTGAAGGAAATGGATATCCCCCTCAGTAATTCCATGATCAATTATGGTGTTTTCAGTATAACCGGAGATGTAGAGAACCTGCATATCAGGATGCAGTACGGAAAGTTTTCCTGCCAATTCTGTTCCGTCCATGAAGGGCATAACGACATCTGTTATGAGGAGATGGATCGGGCCAGTCTGTTCTGCTGCTAATTCCAGGGCAAGTTCCGGATTCTGAGCAGGAAGGACTGTATATCCCAGCTGTTCCAGAAGCGATGTGTCCAACTGCTGAAAGGAGGATTCGTCCTCAGCAAACAGAACTGTCTCTGTGCCCTTCGGCATAGGTGGGTATTTTCTATGCAGACTGACTTCATGGGAGCTGCCGGATTCGTCGCTCTGTACATTCCCGATATCAGTTAAGCCCGTATCTAAATAGGTATGGATGCTGGTTTTCGCTGTATCATCCTGGTCCCCGTCAGCTGTTTCTATAGGAAAGAAAATTGTAATGGTGGTTCCTCTTCCCACTTCACTGTCGATGTGGATAAGCCCGTTATTCTGTTTTACTGCTCCGTAAACCATGGACATGCCGAGTCCTGTTCCCTCTCCAACCTCCCTGGTTGTGTAGAAAGGCTCAAAAAGATGCTCTTTCGTATGTTCATCCATACCGGCACCGCTATCCTGTATGCTGAGTACAGCAAGGGATTTTGAGCTGTAAGGATATTCATCCAAGTCAGTCCTGCTGATATTTTTAATGTCGATATCATCCATCTCCATCATATTGGTGCTGATGCTGATGGTCCCATTCCCGTTGATCGCTTTTCTTGCATTCACTGTAAGGTTGACCAAGATCTGATCAAACTGGGAAGGGTCAATTTTTATCGGCAGGGCCTGCTGGAACGGCTGCCAGTGAAAAACGATCTGCTCCCCAATAAGGCGCTGAAGCATATTATGCAAACCTGCTATCTCTTCATTCATATCTACCAATTCAGGATGAATCGGCTGTTTTCTGGCATATGCCATCAGCTGCTTGGTAAGATTGGCTGAACGATTTGCAGCAAATTCAATCTCCTTCAGTGAATTGCGTACGTTTTCATCTTTCAGGGATTCTGTCATCTGGAGGAGCAGACCGGCATGACCAATTATTACGCCAAGCATATTATTAAAATCATGGGCTATTCCTCCGGCCAGTCTGCCGATAGATTCCAGCTTCTGGGCCTGTATGAGCTGTTCCTGCAGCTGTTCTTTCTGTTTTTCTATCTTTTTCTGTTCTGAAATATCTTCATATGTTCCAAGCATTCCTATTACATCCCCTTGAGTATTACGCAGAGGGACTTTACTTGTGAGAAGCTGATGAGTTTCTCCGTTGGCGGTGATGATTTTTTCTTCGAAGTTCAGTTTAGCACTTCCGCTTTCAATGACATACCCATCGTCTTTTCTGAAATCATCAGCAAACGTATCCGCCCAGACAAAAGCATAATCATCTTTTCCAATGATGTCTTCCGGGGAGGAGAATCCGGCATCTTCAGCAAAACTTGTATTACAGCCGAGGTAGACTAGATCCTTATCTTTCCAGAATACCCTGACTGGAATCGTGTTCAACACATTACTGAGGAGTTTTCTGGATTCCTGAAGTTCTTTCATGGCTGTTTCAATGTGTTTGAGGTTTTTCTTGCGCTGTTTCAGGGTGATGATTAAGCTGGTAATAACAAGTATCAGTATGGATATAAATGCAATAACAAGGATTGCT
>JAIPFQ010000044.1:0-15155 GCA_021736605.1 Spirochaetales bacterium
ATAATCGAATTCCAGCCCTTGAGACGTATGGATGCAGCCGATCTGATTGATGCCGGAATCATCAATAGCCCAGGTTGATCGGGCGCTGCGTGAGTTCCACGGCATAGCAAAATCAAATTCATCGATGCGGACATCCTCTACTTCTCCGTTTGGGTTTCCCTCATTTTTTCTGGTCCACTTCCAGGCGTAGCCTGCAAGCATCCTAGCCGAACTCCCTTCTGCCTGTTTCTGACGCACCCTTTGATAAACTTCATGAGGTGAGTTGCAGAGTTCAGCTACGTAAGCATCAGGATCCCAAGTATCATAATTTGCCGTATCCTGTATCTGCAGTGTGTGGTCTACCCAATTGATATAACCGTTCATGCCGGAGCAGCGAAACTGAACATCCAGCTTGAAATCAGATACTTCAGCTTGAAATTCTTCCGCGATGTGCCGTATGTTTGCCGAGTTACCGATATCCTCGTTCCGGATTGCCTGGTGATCATCAACAAAGAAAATGCTATAGCGTGATGCATGAATGATATCTCGAATCTGGTTTTTGCCTCTGTACATAAAGGCTGATCCATCTTTCAAGCGATGTGCTTCATCCACAATAACAGCATCGTACATGTTATTCTTAAGGTCAAGAAACGCAGCTGAGCTAGTGATAACTGTATCTAGAATCATGTTGTCCGACAGGTGCTTTGATTGCCTTGATTGGCTTGATGGATTTGATTGGCTTGATTGGCTTGATGGGCTTGATGGGCTTGATGGATTTGATTGGCTTGATGGGCTTGATGGATTTGATTGGCTTGATGGTTTCCTTTTTTTCGCGGGCTTTTTCTGCTCCAGCTGTGTTTTCTCAAGCTTTATCTGCTTTTTAAACCCTGCTTGCTGCAGCTTTTTTTTCATCACATCCCGAAATGCAGCATTCGGTGCAGATAATACTGCATTTTTCTGCTTACTGAGCATGCCGTAAAGCAAGTTGAAAGACAGAACCGATTTACCTGTTCCAGGTCCACCCTGAATTATAGCTACCTGTTTTCTGCTGTTCTTACTATATTTTCTATCGCTATTTTGGTCGCATTCCCTATCGCCGTTGTATCCGTTTTGATCACTGCAGCTGCCATAATTATTCGCTTCACAACGATCAAGATCATAAAGATCTGCTTTAGTAAGGCCATCACCGATTGTATCTGCTTTACAAAGCAGGGTTTCAAATAAAACCTTTTGCTCGTCAATCAGAGTAAAATACCGATTTCCCCTGAAGAGCGCTCCCACCGCATCAACCAATTTTCTACTCGGCCGAATTCGACTGTGTTCAACAGCATAAAGAATCTCCATTCCGCGCCCTTTTCCGACATGTTCAGCAATGAAGGCAGCAAGCTGATCGTAATCCTGTCGAAAAAATAGGGGAGTGTCCTCAAAGTAGTCAGCATATTGATCAAGCAGAAGGGGTTCGGGATTCTCGGGAGTATAATTATGCAGAAAAGCGCAGGACTGCGTCTCAATGCTGCCGGAATACACCGCCTCATTAAAATCATTAAGAAACTGCTTATAACCGAAAGCCTGATAAGACGGGTGAGATGTCTCTCTAATTCCTCCCCCCAGCGCTGTTCTAACCACTCCGTCCATAGCCGTCGCTTCAGCATGATCCCACTGCTTCAGCTCAACAATTAGCAGCTTTTTATGACTCTCCTCATCTTCTCCGGTTATGATAAAATCAATTCGCCTACTGGTATTTGGGAGGTTATATTCAATGAGGATCCCGCAGTCATCAGCCGCCTGAGAACGTGAAACAATACGCTCCATGCTGGATAAGGAGTGTTCCCATGAAGCGCGCTCTTTTCGATTTACTTTACGATGAAATGTTTGCTCAAATGATTGCGTAACGTATTCGGTGAGACAGAAATTATTGACGGCATCTTTAAAATCCCTGCATGTGCTGCTGTAAAGAATCATGGTACAATCCTGCTGAGCCTGTGACTGTGATTTTCCATCACTAACGATCAGTGTATTTTACAAATTCACCCCTGGCGCTTTCTGCAGGGTATTTCTCCTCATTTTTTTTGAGTTTATCCCTAATCGCAGAATCAATATCGATATTGAGCAGATCGGCGAACCTCAGAAGGTAAATCATGCTGTCTGCGAATTCTTCATTTATTTTTTTCAGGGTGATACTTCCGTCTTGGATACTGGCTGCTTGTTCATCGGTCATCCACTGAAAAATTTCCAGCAATTCCGATACTTCAACGGAGAGTGCAATCGCGACATTTTTCGGGGTATGGTATTTCTCCCAGTCCCTTTCTGCAACAAAAGTACGTATTTTCTGCTGTACGGCATCAATATCCATAAGAATCCCTCAGTTATATGTGGGTTTTAGCTTCGATAATAAACCGAATAGTCCCCTACGTCTAGAGCCAGGTGCAGATGTGGATTTGGTCTCGTGTGGATTTGGTCTCGGAGAAAAAAACCACAAAGTTTGCAAATCGTCTCGGAGAAAAAATCCACATGTTACAGGTCAGCCGATTTGACGCATACAGCCAGCCAACGAACCAACCAGCCAACCAACGAACAACCAACAAACCGACCAAGCAGCCAACCAGCCAGCCAGCCAACAAACCAACAAACTAACCAACCAACCAACCAAATTACCAGTCGTCGCCATCGAATTCATCAAAAAATTCTTCCTGCATCTCGGGATACATTGGGTGATCGGGATCTAGATAATCATCCTCATCGGTTTTGGCATTGTTTTCTTCTTCAGAAGGGGAATTGCTTTTTGCTGAAAGCAAGATACCGATGATGACTGCTGCAATTATGATAATCCAAATCAAAGGGGACCTCCTTGTCTGCTGATATCTTCAGGACGGACTAAGCATATCAGCGGAAGTTCATCATTTTCAAGCAAAGTGTTATACAGCTAAAGTATAGCATTCTTTCGGGGGACACACAAACTTACATTAAGATGTACATATCGATGGCAGCCGATTGACATGTACCCAAGGGGAGAAGCTTTCTTCTATCATATTCTTATAAGCTGTAAAAAAGATTTGTACATGGCAGCAAATAACACTTGTGAATGGTAAAAAAACAATAATGGTAAAAAACAATAATTGGACGAAAAAGAGCCGTAAAAAATTATGGCGGCAGATAAAATTGTGAGCGGCACAAATATTCGTGCCGCCCGCCAAATAGGTTATTGGGTAAATGGGTTAATGGGTTAATGGGTTAATGGGTAAATGGATAAAGGTTATAGGGGTATTACCTGGCTTGCTTAGCCTTTATTCTGTTCTTCCCAATCATCTCTGATTTTAGTTTTTACTTTATCCCATTCCTCAGAGAGCAACTCTTCCATATCTTCTTCCAATTCTGCCATCTCCTGGTCCAGTTCAGCACGCAGTTCATCTGCATGCTGAGTCATCCATTGGTTCTGAATGTTCGGCATGGCAGCTTCCCAGTTTTCATTTGCTGTTTTTTCTACAGACTTGATAATTTCAAGGAGTTCTCTCCCTTCAGCTGCTTCAGTTGTTCCAGGCTGGTTTTCGAATAAGGTCTTAAGAGTAGTCTGTGCTTTATCGTAACTTTTATCTTCAAATTGCGCTTTGGCTGCTGTTAACAGTCTGCCGGCTTCAAATTGGGATGAATCAAGTGCTTTGGTAAGTTCTTGGTTTTCTGTTTTGACATTGTTTACTACTGTAAAACTCATGATGGCAAATATAAGTAATCCGCCTGCGAGAAAAGATACAATACGATTTACGAGAAGTTTTGAATCTAATTTTTTTTGCATAAAATCCTCCGATTTTGCATGGTTCATGGTGATACTTAGCGTTTCCGCTTTGGCTGCTATTGTTAAGCTAACTCGATTGGTATGGATGGATTGTTATGCGGATCGAATCAACTGGAATTGTCGATTGGGAATTGTTAATTATGGATAGTTTTTTTCCTCTAACCTGAAGGTAATTCTTATTATTCAATAAAGCAATGTAATTCCCATTTTTCTGGGTTTAATGTTTGCAAATCGTCTCGGAGAAGAAATCCACATGGACATGATTTGCAAATCGTCTCGGAGAAAAAATCCACAAACCAACGAACAAACCAACAAACGAATGGGTGAAAAAATGTTTGCAAATCGTCTCGGAGAAAAAATCCACATGCTCCACATCCTGCGGATTAGCTTAGAACGCAGAACTGATCAGCCAGGAAGTGTAAGCTCCGTAGACAAGCAGGAGGGCTGCACCTTCGAAGCGGTTGATGCGGCCAGGTCGGCCCCTGAAGCCGAACCCGATAAAGAAAATGGAAAGCGTGAGCATTCCCATGATGAGCATATCTCGGGATAGGGTCTCCGGCTCAACTTGCAAAGGATGGATTGCGGCAGCTATTCCGACTACTGCCAGGGTGTTGAAGAGGCATGAGCCGAGCACGTTACCCAGGGCGATTTCGTGTTCGCCCTTGCGAATGGCGATGATGGAAGATGCCAGTTCCGGCAAAGATGTGCCGACGGCTACGATTGTCAGTCCGATGATCATATCGCTTACGCCGAAGATCTGTGCGATTTCGCTTGCTCCCCACACGAGTATCCGCGAACTGACAATGAGCAGCAGCAGGCCGGCGATCAGCCAGAATAGGGAGCGGCCGAGGGGGATCGATTTTTTTGCGTTTTCGACCTCTATTTCCTTGTTTAGAGAGTCTGTTTTCTGCTTGAGGCCTTGATAGATTGACCAGCCTACCAGGCCGAAGAAAAGCATGAGCAGGATAACTGCATCCGAGAGGGATAGTCTGAGATCGGCCAGCAGCAGTGCTGACAAAGCAGTCAGTACGGTTAGAATAGGAAGCTCTTTACGCAATATTCCGGAATGCACCATGATGGGGCTGATAAGAGCTGTTATGCCCAGTATTAGGGCTATATTGGCTATGTTTGATCCGTAGGCGTTTCCGAGGGCGATACCTGGGCTTCCTTGGAGAGAGGCCAGTGAAGAAACAAGCATCTCCGGTGCGGATGTGCCGAATCCGACAACGACCATACCGATGAGCAGCGGCTGCATGCCGAAATGTTTTGCCGTGGAGGCGGCGCCTTCAACAAAGCGGTCTGCGCTCCAGACGAGCAGTACAAGTCCGAAAATAAGTGCCGAAATTGCCGCTGTCATACTCATCCCTTTTTGATAGTTTGTTTGATCCCTATTATATCATAAGTTGCTGCTTGTGGTCACCTGCGGTTGTTCATAAGATCAAGAAGTGAAGCTTGACCGGATCAACTTTTTCAGGGTAATAATGCAGATGCATCTTGGGCCGCAATTCTAATCTAATCAAATCAAATTAAATAAAGTCATAACAAAGCAAATCGCAAAAAACCACAACAAAGAAAAGCATGACAGCGTGAATCGTATTGTTTTTCAGGCAAGTCTTTAATTTGACAGCGTTTGTGACTTAGTTATTTTCTTAGTTGTATCAGTTTTTTTGAACCACACCAGAGAGGCGGCTGCCAGATATGCCAAATGGATGAAAAACTGAATAATTTCAGGTCTAGAGTACCAGCCGATAAATATATTCAGGAAGATACCGAGAAATCCGGTTTTATGATCAAGTACAGTATCTTTAAAGTTGTACACCTTTATAAACAGAACAGAATCCGAATTCAACATACCGATATCTTTAAGTGCAGATATGAGCTCATGAATGGCGTATCCTGAAAGATAGGCAGCTTGAAGAATAAGGTACACGAGTGTAATTTTGAAAATGGTACCGATATCGACTTTAACCATGGATTTGTAGATGAGATAGGCTAAAACTGCAGCAAAGAGTAGTCCTAGAAAGGTTCCTGCAGTATATACGCCTTTATTTTCTGCGGTAAAGGCAAATAGGGCGATTTCTGCTCCTTCCCTCGCGATTGCCGCTGTTGTAAGTATGAGTATTCCTGCTGCTGATAAGTTTTTCTGTACAGAGGATCGTACTTCTTCCTTCATCCTCTGGCCATGCTGAATCATCCAGTAAATAAAATATGATATTAAGAGAACTGCAGCAAGGGAAGCTCCGGCTTCCCAGAGTTTTCCGACTGAGTCACCGCCGTTTGTGAACTGCAGAGTAAGTAGCCATAAGATGACGCCGAAAAATACTGATACTCCTAAACCGGCAAATATACCACGATGAACAGATTTTTTCAGATAAGCGGCGTCAATTTTATTAAGATATTCCAAGATAAGTCCAATAATAAGGAAAGCTTCCAATCCTTCTCGTAAGCCAACGATAATTCCGGGTATTAATTGTGTCATATTTCCCACCTTGTTTAATCGATATTAAGTAGTTTTATATGTATAAACATGTTCATAAAAATTGTCAACAATATGAACAAAGAATTCTGTATTTTTTTCAAAAATGCACTGCAGATTATCCCTTATTTGGTGCACAGTGCTTTTTTATTACGTTACATTCATCCTTTAAAGGCTGGAAAAAAGTTTAGTGATAAAGCAATTTTGCCCATGTGAAAAGGCTGCAATCAACGTTTCAGGGCTGCTAAAGAACCCATCACAAATTTTTTTGCCACCGTATAGCCTTTAAATAGCCAAAAAAAAAGAGTAGAATTACAAAACAAGGGACTACAAAACAAGGGACATCGCCGCTATCACTGGGAAAAAATAAAGCGATCACATGCAGGAAATAAAGAAAACAACACATTAGTAGAATGCAGAAGAAATTTTTAAACGCTTCTAGGGAGTTATACATTGTTCAGCAAGATTACATTATATGACATGCTATTATCTATTACTTCACTGTTGGATTATCTGGAAATTGAAATACTGGATAACATTACTAATCACGGCAGAAGGACTGCTTATATCTCTTTGCGCTTAGGTGAACAGCTTGGCTTAACAGATGATCAGCTCTATGTTTTAGGGACACATGCGCTTTTACATGATGTGGGTGCTGTAGATGCTTCCCTGTATGAAAAAGATACACAAGTAAATCGGTCCGTTATGGAAAAGAAAAAGGATCACTGTATTGCAGGGCAGAAGGTCTTTAATAATTTTCAGATGAATTCCCAAGAAGCTGATGTAATAAAATATCATCATGAGATGTATGATGGAACTGGATTCTTTGGTTTGAAAGGGGATGATATACCACTTATGTCCCAGTTGATAGCCATGGCAGATTATATTGAAAGACATTACTTGGCTTCCCTTTTGGAGTATACGGTCAGCAGGGTAGTGATGGACATCAGAAATCATTCAGGTACTTTTTTTAATCCGCAGATTGCTGATACATTCACCGAGCTGGCAGAGAGTAGATCATTCTGGTTGGACTTGAAACACGAGAACATTGAATATGGATTAGATAAGCATCTTCCAAAGATAACAACAACAGTGAAAAGAAGAGATTTTTTGGAAACCGCAAAAATTATTGCCTTTCTGGTGGATAAAAAATCTTTGTTTACACGGTTTCACTCAACAGGTTTAGGTGATAAAGCGCTTCAGTATGCGCGTTTTCATAATTTTTCCAAAGTGAAAATGGAAAAATTCTTTTCAGCAGCTCTTTTTCATGATATCGGCAAGCTTGTCGTTCCAAAGAAAATTCTTGATAAGCCTTTTGCTCTGAACCCGGAGGAATTTGACTATATCGTAGAGCATCCCTACTTTACTGAAAAGACGCTTTATGAAATGGGCCTTGACGGAGATATTGTTCAATGGGCAAGTAATCATCATGAAAAAATAAACGGGACTGGATACCCGAAAAGACTTAAGGGAAAAGAGTTAGATTCTGAAAGCAGGGCATTAGCAATTTTAGATATTTTACAGGCGCTGACGGAGAATCGGCCGTACCGATCAGCATTTTCGTTTGAGAAAGCTTGGAAGATAATCCTCGGTATGGTTGAGAAGAATGAACTAGATGGAGATATTGTATCAGACATGGAGAAAATCTTTTCAATCTAGAAATTGGCGGAAAGCGCCAGTAAATTCCGTCAAGCTGGTAAATTCCGTCAAGCTGGTAAATTCCGTCAAGCTGGTAAATTCCGTCAAGCTGGAAACTTCCGTCAAGATAGAAATTCCCGCCAACCTGAACGTAAGGTGAAGTTTATCCTCATCCCTTTAGCCTCTCCCTAATCACCCGGATGCTGTCCAGTTAAGCTTCCACAAAAAAAGCTGTCATCAAACCCCTTCAAACCATCTTAAGTCTTTCTGAATGAAGACTTTCTGAGGAGCTGTAAACGGTATCTGGAAACGGTATCTGGAAACTGGCCAGTAATTGTTGACAGCTCAGGAGAATGTCGAGTAGGATATTAATACTTGTATCTCTGCTGCTGAATTATATATCTGCAGATGGAACTTTTTACAAGTACGTTTACAAGTACGTTTACAAGTAGATGTACAAGTACGTTTGAATATTATAACTTCCGAGTCCGGATACCTAAAGACCAGCTGAAAGCACTAGCAGAAAGTGAGGTTTATGGTTGGCGGACCGATGGGTTAGGCGGGAAACTGTTTAGCCTCCCGTGTTTGGAAAGGAAGTCCTATGCACCGCGTTGCCCGAAAACTACGCGCCTCAGTACGGTTTCCCAGCTTTTCAGGATCAGTCTCACTCGTGTCATCACCAGTTTCAGCACCCTTTTCAAAATTCGTGTCAAAATTCGTTTCAACTCTCGTGTCATCACAATTTTCCTCCAGGTTGATGCAAAGCTTTGTGTTAGTACTGGTTCTCATCTCTACTCCTATGCTGGCATTCGGCAGAGGAAATTCGGAAAGTCCGGTGAAGGCCCCTGAATTAGAAAATAAGCTGGAAGCTGAGTCGGGGCTGCTTCGATCGAATGGGGTCAGCATCCGCTTTGGGAATTATACAAAGGATATTTCTGATGCTGATGCGGATGCGGATGAGTTTGCTGATGCCGAAGCCGACCAGAAGGGATTTTTTCTTGATGCGGAACGTATCCCCCCGGAGGGGGTGCCCCTGGGCGCATATACACCAGTTTACTTCGAAATCGGAAGTATCAGCCTGAAAACCGAAAGCGGTGAAGTGATACGCTTGGAATGTCCTCGCCTGGAGGAGCAGCTTTACGATATGCGCTTGTTCAGCAGGAGGGGAGGTATCGACTTGGCCGCACCCTGCATTGGACAAAATGTGCTTGAACAGAGCGTGAAGGGCATTACGGAGCTGCAGATCGAGGGGACACCCCTCCAGAGCCGTCCGCTGGAGGTGTGGGTCAGCTGGGAGGGGACGGAGCATATCAAAAACGCAATCAGAACATACGCCGAAAGCCATGGCGGAGACATCAGCATAGAGGAAATTCCCAAAATTGATGCAAAAATGACGGCTTACGAGCGTTCCGGGCAGCCCATGCCGGATCTGGTGATGGTTCAGTCGGACTATTTGCCTCAGCTCATTGGGGAACGGGCTATTCAGCCGATGCGAACTTCGCGTGCTCATTCAAACCCGGCAGAACCGGCAAACCACACAGAACCGGTAAATTATTCAAACCCTGCAGACCAGACAGACCAGACAGACCAGGCAGACATGGCAGACCCGGAGGCGGGGGTATCAGCCTTTTTGAATAAGGGCCTTGAAGCGTTTACTTTGCACGAGAAGTTGTGGGCGCTTCCCTTCTATGTAGATACGCAGCTGCTTGTGTACAACCCCGAAATCATCGATCCTGAGCTTTTTGATGCGGGGCGGCTGACGCTGCAGCGGTTTGAGGAAATTCTGGAGCAGGTGAAGGAGCGGGCGGAGCGTGAAGGGCGTTCGATTGTGCCGGCGTCCTGGAATATTTTTTCGGCGTATTGGCTGGTGGCGTTTCAGTACGGTTTCGGCAAGGAGGCGCTGATTCAAGAGGATATTCATGGTGATGCTTACGTATCCGTGATGGACGGGCCGACTGAGAAAGCTTTACGGTATCTCCTTGATCTGCGGGAGCGGGGGCTGCTGGATCCGCTGGAGCGGGACGGCATGACGGCGAAGTTCATACAGGGTCAGGTGGGGGCGATTCTGACCGGCTCTTATGCGCTGCCGTATCTCAAGCGGCTGGGAGTGCCTTTCGCCGCTGCACCGTATCCGATCAATGGAGATACCGGAGCGGCGACTGCCCCTTTGCTCGATTTCAAAGGCTTTGCGGTTCCTCGACGGTCGCGAAATCCAGTGGGTGCGCGCCGGCTCATGGACTATCTCTCGTCCTTCGAGGTGCAGCGCTATCTCCCTGCACAGATCTCAAAACTGCCGGTGGAACGCGGGGCTTTGTCGCTTTTCTCCGGGGACAAGGAAATTTCTGCGGCTGCAGGGGTGGGGGAGCAAAATACAGAGAAAGATACGTATAAAGAAACAGAGAAAGATACGGATAAAGATACGGATAAAGATTTAGGTAAAGATGCAGGTAAAGATACGGATAAAGAGCTAGGTGAAGAGGGGGATGCTGATTTTGCTGATGCTTCCGCTGCGGGATTTCCCGAGTCCGCGGCGCTGCTGGAGAATCTTGAAACGGGGGTGACGGTTCCTCCCTCTCCGGCATACAGCGTATACAAAGATGTGATGTGGAGCATGCTCCGCCTGATCATTACCGGAAAAATACCGCTTCAGGAGGGGCTTGAGCGGGCTCAGGGCCTCATGGACAGCAGATTAGAAGATATAAAGGAAAAAGGAGTGAACGAGTGAAACAGATCAGTAAAATTATGAGAACTAAGAGATCTTTGAGGTTTAAGAGATCCAAGAATTGCAGGAGATTGCAGAAAATTAAAGTAATGGCAATTGTTTTTGCGGCTGCAGTATATCTGCTGGCTGCTGTCTCCTGTACTACCGGCGGGGGAGCGTCGGGCAGCGCCATAGCCCCCGAGGGTGAAGCACAGGAAGATGGAAAGACTCAGGAAGCAGCTGAAGCAGCTGAAGCTCCGGTAAAGGCAGCGGATGAAGAAGCAGAGCGCCATGCGGGGACCGTATCTCCGGATTGGGAAATTGCTTTGACGGGAGAGGTCGCGGATAGCGTATCAGGGGCGTCCCTCTATACTGATGACGGTGAGATCGTACATGGAGAAGAGCTTGTGCTGATGGATAAAGGGACGGAACGAACTTACCGGGGGGTCCCCTTGTATCGGCTGCTGGCCAGGGTCGACGGCCCCGCGGAGCAGCATCCCTACAGTTTTGACGAAGAGCGCTGGAAGGAGGGCTACGAAGTGACAGTGACGGCTTCAGATGGCTATGCTGCAGCTTTGCTGAGTAGTGATTATCCCTACGATGACCTCCTGCTGGCACTGGAAAGGGACGGGGCCGCCGTGCCGCCGACCCTGACGGGCAGAGAACTCCCCGCCGACCTGCGGGTGAAAAGCGTCGCTGCGCTGGAAATCCTCCTCGGAGAAGCCGAAGCCGAAGCGGCTGAACCCCGCCTGACCGTGGAGACCGGCGGAGCTGCTGTTGCGCTGACCCAATCGGAACTGAAGCAGACGCCATCGTATGTTGAGGGAATCGGCGGCTACACCACCTCCGCCGGCACCTACAACGAGCACCGATACGGCGGAGCGGCCCTCTATGAGCTGCTGAGTACCTTCGGAGAACCCGAACAAGGCGGAACACTGAAGGTCACCTCTTCCGACGGCTATGAAATGAGTTATGCCATGGAGGATATTGCTGATAGCGATGAAGGCCTCTGGATTATCGCCTTTGAGCAGGATGGAAACTTCATGACCCTTGATCCGGGGCCCTTCCGGATCATCAAAATACAGCCGGATTCCCAAGCTGAAGAAATGCCGATACCCAATATCGACGGCCATAACTCCGCGAGGATGGTATCATCCATCAGTTTTTCTCGGAAGCCCCTGAAGGATTTCACCCTGAACATAGAGGGAAAACGCAGCGCGGAAGTGAACCGGTCAACGCTGGAGGCCGGAATAAACTGCTCCGCCCACAAAACCACGGTGAATTATTACAACCGGAAAAGCGGCGAAACAGAGTACTACACCGGGATCCCCCTCTACGCAGTGCTGGCTATCGGTGATGACCCTGACTACGAGCCGCACAAACAGACGGATAAGTCTATTCTGGCTTATGACCAGGGGGCTGCGGAACGAGGCTACAGCGTTACGGTCATCGCCGCCGACGGCTTCAGCATCACCATGGATTCCCGGGAGCTGCACATGAACAATCAGGTCATCCTGGCGATGTATCAGGACGGCGAAGAGCTTCAGGGAGATGCCTGGCCGCTGAAAATCGTCTGGGATCAAGATGCCGATCCGGTTCCCGAGGGCATCAAAGCGGTGAGGCAGGTGGAGACCATTCAGCTGCAGTTTGACGAAACCGACTAATGCTGATGCGTCCGCGTACGAAAAAGCGGGGGCTTGCGGCGAGAAATACCCTCACCAAGCCTCTGCTGCTCTATCCCATGCTGGTTCTGGCAGGGATTATCATGGTCTACCCCTTCGGCCATGCCCTCTTCAACTCGCTGGTTGATGTCGGTGCCGCCGGGGGAGCTGCCGCCGGGACTGGTGCGACGGGGACTGCATCAGGTTTCAGCTCGTGGGAGTGGCTCGGCCTGAACAGCTACCGTTACGCGCTCCGGGACTCAGCTGTCCGCTACAGCCTGCAGATCACCATTCTGTGGAGTCTGCTCAATGTAACAATCACCCTCGCTGTCGGTTTTGTGCTGGCGTCGAGGATGGTGCAGAAACAGCGTTTCCGGTCTATCCTCTATGCGCTTCTGCTGCTGCCCTGGGCGGTGCCGGTCTACATCGCCGTACCCCTCTGGCGGGCGCTTCTCCATGGAAACGGCGGCACCTCCCTGGTGGAGTGGCTGTTTCGCGTACCCATTCCCCTGATGGAGGAGCCCCTCGCCGGCTTCCTCTCCGCCCTGCTGGTAAGTATCTGGATGAACCTGCCCCTCACGACCTTTGTGCTCTACGGCTACATCAGAAATATCGACATCCATATTATTGATGCCGCCAGAATAGACGGCTGCAGCCGCTCGGATATCATCCGGAGCATCTATATGCCCATTATAAGTCCGGCGCTGGTCGTCCTTGCCTTGATAAATGGAATTGACAGTTTTAAGGAGTTCACCTCCATCTTTCTGCTAACCAAGGGAGGTCCGCCGCTAGTGCAGGGGATTACGGACAACTACATAATCGGCGCTACGACGACACTTCCCGTTTTTCTCTACCGGGTGTTTCAGGACATGAGCGGCTACTCGGAAACCGCGGCCTTCGGTATCATCATGAGCGCAGCAGTCCTGCTTCTGCTGATCCTCTGGCGAATTGCAAGAATGCCCGGGCCCGCCGGCAGCAGTTCGGGTGTACGGACTCGGCTGACAGATACAAGTGTGCGGTTTGAAGGGCTTGAGCGGCTTAAGGGGCCTAAGCGGTTTGGGCGGCTTGAGGGGCTTGAAGGGCTTGAGCGACTTAAGGGGCCTAAGCGGCTTGAGCAGCTTGAGGGGCTTGATCGGCTTGAGCGGCTTGAGCGAAATGAAAGGCTAAAGCTGCTTGAGCGGTTTGAGGGGTTTGATGGGCTTGAGCGGCTTGATCGGCTTGAGCGGCTTGAGCGAAATGAAAGGCTAAAGCTGCTTGAGCGGTTTGAGCGTTTACGCCGGAAGCTTGCCGGGCTGAGCTTATCACTGTCCCGGGCTGGCGCCTTTCGACTCTTTACGGGCTTACTCCACCTGCTCCCTCTGGCGCGGTCTCCCTGGTGGGCGGCCTTTTCCCTGCTGGCTCTCTACCGGGAGCACGGCACTTCAGCTGGAGCTGGTTCAGCTCCTATGAAATCTGGTTCAGCTCCTATGAAATCTGGTTCAGCTCCTATGAAATCTGGTTCAGCTCCTATGAAATCTGGTTCAGCTTTAAAAAGGATAAGTTTGGATGTGAATTCTGCGGGCTGCCTCACAAGCCGTTTTATCTACCGGTTCCTGCTGGCGGCAGAGCTTTTCTGGGCTGTACGGCAGGCAGTAAGCTTCGGACCACTGGACGGGCTGCATCCCGCCGCCTTGTGCTCCCTGATCCTCGCAGTTCAGGAAATCCGAAGAGCTGCACGGAGCCGGAGCAGATGGATAATCCCTGGACGCAGAACCATCCGCCGCATCGCCCCGCACATCTTCGCCGGCGCAAATCATGGAATTCGCTGGATCGCCGCCGCCTTTTTAGGCCTGAGCGCCCTTCTGCTCATCTATCTAGTGCTGTGGCTCTCCTTCTCAAGCGCCGACATCTGCACCGTAACCAGCTTTCTGCCGCCCTTCATGGGTGCTGATGCCTACACCGCCGCCTTCACAAATCTCTCTGTATGGAAAAACTTCCTCAACAGCTTCGTGATCGCCGCTGGGACAGCACTGCTGACCCTTCTGACCGTCTTCCCCGGCTCCCTGCGTCTCATGGAGCACAAAAAACCGGAGCAGGACCGATGGGTCATAACGCTTCAGACCATATCCATCGCCGGCGGACTCCACACCCTGATCCCGCTCTTTTATATCTTCTCCCCCCTGGGCCTCCTGGATACGCACATTTCCGTCATCCTGGTCTATAGCGCCGCAGGAATTCCACTCGCCCTTCTGCTGATGCTTACGCACCTGCATTCGCTGCCCTCTTCATTTCGGGACAACGCATTACTGGAGGGGGCATCGGGGATACAGTGGCTGCGCCTGGTGATGCTCCCGCTCTCGGTTCCGGTGCTGACAACTGTCGGTATGATTCAATTCCTCCGCGGTTGGAACGGCTTCCTCGTGCCGCTTCTCTTCCTCCGTTCGGATACGCTTTTTCCCATCAGTCTTCGCCTCTATTCTCTGGCTGGAGATGCCGGAGGCGCCGGTGCTGCCTGGTCCCTTTTTGCGGTGATTTCCCTCATGAATATGGCGCTGCTGCTGATCGTCTTTCTTAAGCTGCGGGGTCCTCTGGGCCGAACCCCGGACTAAGTTCAGCTGCTCTCAGTTCGTCTTCCGCTGCAAAAAAATGGTGACCAGCAGCGAATTTGCTTCGTTCTCCGGTCACCTGTCTAGATTTTGATGTACCGCATAAAACGATACCTGCGGCTGCTGTATTCGGGACGTCGCATTTATACGTATTGGGCTACTATCAATGCTAAAGCGATACCAGCTGCAACCGAACTGTAATAAGTTACGTACCAAGCTACTTTATTCATATGAGCACCCTCCTGTGTGTTTTGTTTTTCTCTCTATGTAATCTATAAAATTTTATCGATAAAAAATCAAGAGGTTTACAGCAAAAAAAGTAAAA
>JAIPFQ010000045.1:0-14762 GCA_021736605.1 Spirochaetales bacterium
ATCAGCCTGATCCATCTGATCCACGATTCTCTTTACACGCCCCGGGTCACCGGGAATGATAACATATGGAGCAATATCTCCTTCGCGACACCTGATATGTTTCAACACTTCCGCTTTTTTACTCATATACCTATCCTTTCTCAACAATAATCTTCTCAGGAGGAATCACAAGATACATTGATCCTGAAGTCTCCATCGGTTTTCCAGGAATAACTGCACGTATACGCGTATCCCCGGCAAGTAATGCATATGCACTCGTGTTGCCCTGATAATTAATATAATCTATCTCAACCTCGAGGCAATTCTCTGTTTTTTCCCGGCTGAGAATGACATCCTCAGGTCTGAAGAACACATCCACTTGTTCTCCTGCAGCGGAAGACTTAACTGATTCGGAAACCGCACGGGTACTGGTAAACCTGCTCCCGTTTATATCCATTACGGTCTTTCCTTTCTGCAGTTCCGCCAGTTTTCCACTCAAATGGTTATCAAACCCCACAAAACGGGCCACAAAGGGCGTTGCTGGACGCTCATAGATATCTTCAGGAGTACCAGTCTGCTCAATATTACCTTCATTCATCACTACTATTCGAGATGAGAGACTCAAAGCCTCAATCTGATCATGGGTAACATAAATCATTGTTATACCCAGCTGATGCTGCAGTCTGCTCAATTCAGCCCGCATCTCATCACGCAGTTTAGCATCGAGGTTTGAAAGCGGCTCATCAAGAAGGAGCAGATCCGGTTCAATGACAATCGAACGGGCCAGCGCCACTCGCTGCCGCTGCCCCCCTGACAACTGGCTTGGAAGTCGTTTTTCATATCCGGTAAGCGATACGAGTTTGAGCACATCCGTAACCTTTTTCGGAATGACTTGCTTATCCGCCTTTCTGCGTCGAAGGCCGTAAGCAATATTGTCAAATACCGTTAAATGAGGAAACAAGGCATAATTCTGAAAAACAAGACCAATGTTCCTTTTATTTGGGGGGAGAGGGGTATTGTCTTTTCCGCCAATAAGCACTTTCCCCTGTTCAGCCATGATAAATCCGGCAATTGTCCGAAGAGTAGTTGTCTTGCCGCATCCTGAAGGTCCCAGCAGCGAAACAAGCTCGCCTTTCTCCACCGTCAAATGAAAATCCTTGAGAACCGGGTGTCCCTTGACATACCCCGCATCGATATTTGTCAGTTCTATGAATGCCATATTCCCATTTTCCTTATTAAACGTATTTAGAAATTCCAAGCATCTTTTCTGCAGCCTGTACGATAATCACCGTAATAACAATAATAATACTCGAAAGAGCAGAAATTGTCGGATCAAAATAATATTCCATATAAATCAGCATTTGAATTGGCAGTGTCGCTACCCCCGGCCCGGTGAGAAAGAGTGAGATAGGCACATTATTAAATGACGTGATAAACGCCAAAATAAAAGCGGCAGCAATTCCAGAACGAATATTGGGAAAGACCACCGCAAAAAAGGCATGCAGCGGGGAAGATCCGAGACTTACAGCCGCCTCCTCAATCCCTTCATCGAAATTCCTCAAACTTGCGGAAACGACTCGTACGGTATAGGGGAACAAAATTGCCGTGTGCCCAAGATAGAGGCCGACCATCACAGGCACCTGCGTCACATAGATAAAGAAGCGAAGAAGGGCAAACCCGACTACCAGCCCGGGGACTATTGCAGGAGATGAAAACATGATCTCCATGGCATTCTTGCCTGGATATCGCCAGCGAACATTTGCATAGGCGGCCGGAACACCAAGCAGCAGGGCAGTAAAAGTTGCAAGCAGTCCAGTTTTCAGACTCACCCAGAATGTTTTTCTGAACATCTCAATATTGAGCACCTTTTCATACCATTGAGTTGAAAATCCCTTAGGCGGGAATCTCATGACAGCCTCACTGCCGAAGGAGGACACAATGATAACTACAAAGGGGCCGAGAAGAAAGATGAACATAATGATAGTTATGAAAAGAAGAAATTTTGAACGCTTCATACAAGAGTCCTCGGTCTGAACATACGAACTCCATTATAGAGGACGAGTGTCGTTAGAATCATAATTACAGCGATGACCGTCGCTGCCTCCCAGTTCATCAGAACCAGAGCCTTCTGCCTCATAAGCGTAGAAAGCGTAAGGACTTTCGCGCCACCCAGAATCGCCGGAGTTACATAGGCTGTAAAGCAGCCGGTAAAGACCAGGGTAACTCCCATCATCAGACCTTCAAAAGATAGAGGAACAACAACCCGGAAAAAACTGCCGATTCGGTTCGAACCGAGGCTCAAGGCTGCTTCTTCAACCTCTTCGGGGGAATTTTCCATTGCACTGACAAGCGTCAGCACCATCAGCGGCATAAACAGCTGCAGAAGACCGACGATAATCGCCCCCTCTGTATACAAGAGTCTCGTCGGCTCCTGCATAAACCCGAGTCTGACCATAGTTTCGTTTATTATGCCGTACTTACCTAGAATTACAATCCAGGCATATGTACGAGCAACAGGACTCGTCATAAGCGGCAGGATAACCAGGGATGTAAGAATCGATTTCTTTCTTGCAGGCAGCTTCGTCATAAGATAGGCTGATGGATAGCCCAGCAGTACAGCAAGGGGCGTAACAATCAGCGCCATGCGCAATGTCCGCAGAAAGACTTTTCGAAACTGCTGATCGACAAGGACCTCCTGATAGCGTGCCAGCGTAATAAAGCCCTCATCCGCTCGAAAACTTTCCACCAGTACATAGGCTAAAGGAGACAGGAAAAAGAGCAGTAAAAAAGCAGTTCCCGGACCAAGCAGGAAAAACAGTCTCCGCTTGGAATGAAATACATTCATGTAACCCTCTCTACTGTGTAGTGCTTTTTTGAATTACAGCAGAACACTGCTGTATACAGAATAGGGACGACAGAATAGGGACGACAGGCGCAGTTCATCAAGCTGCCTGCCGTCCAGAAATAAACCAGCTATTCAGAAAATATTCTATTCCAGCGGTCTATCCATTCTTCCTGAGTCTCAGCCATCTCTTTCTGACTGAAGAAATGAAGCTGACTAATCAGTTCATCACCATATGTAAGGTTTTCTGCAATTTCTTCGGGCAGGGAAATGTCAGTACGAGCAGGAGAATCGACAAGATCCATTGCCTCTGCCAACTGAACATCATAAGACAGCAGGTGATCTACATACATATGAGCAAGATCATCTTTTTCTGTACCCGCACCGACGCTGACCATACTGAAAGAACCGACAAGGCCCTCTTCAGGGATTACAGTTTCGAGAGGAAGACCTGAAGCCTTTATAGATCCCCATGAAAAGCTGGCATAGGGTGCAGCATATACCTCTTCCTGGCTGATCAGCGTATTCAGTTCAGACGATCTGCTGTACACAGTGACCAGATAAGGAGCCATTTCTTCAAGTTTCTCCCAGCCGGCTTCAAAATCTTTAAAATCTCCGCCCCAGGCTTTCGAGAGCATGTAGATAATTGAAGGCCCATATGTTGTCGTTATCCCGGGAATACTCAGAACTTCTCTTACATCTTTTTTAGAAAGATCTTTCCAGGAAGTAATGGGATCCAGCTTGTCCGTACGATAGACCAATCCAAGGTGCTGAATAGTATAACCGATGGCATACTGGCCTCCAAGAGGATCTCGCGCAGCTTCCATGACGGCAGAGAGGTTTTCCAGCTTCTCAGGATCATAAGGTTTAATAATCTCCTCTTCCATGGCTTTATATGCCCAAGCACCTGCAAAAAGAGCAACATCAACAAGCGGATTATCCTTTCTTGCCATCATTTTTGTAAACCGGTCCGAGTTATTACCGGTCTCAACAATAATATCCACACCATGCTTCTCTTCAAACGGTTTGATAACATTCTTTTCAAGAAGATCCATATTATATCCCCACATAGAAACAGTCAGCGACTCACCTTTATAGGGCATCAACTCATCTGCATGACCATCTTCCTGAACTCCCTTTGAAAACACAGGAACTGCTGCTAAAAGCAGTACCGCAGCCATCAATAACATTTTTTTCAACATCTTTTTCTCCCCTTTTTTACAGTTTTTTTCTTTGCCTACAATTTCCTTACTGTTTTTACTGTCATTCTTTGATTAATTTTACGTTAACCGTTTAACATCATTTAATCATGCATCCCCATACCTGTCAAGAACAAAAAACCGACATACATCATATGTATACTGCAAACATGAATCGGAACATCTTGACATCTGCATACTGATATGCAATATTTTAGTTGACCGTTTAACTATATTTATGAGTACAGTCTTACTGGAGTACATGCATACATGAGCAGTATCAAGGAAATCGCCAAATTTGTCGGAATATCACCTGCATCTGTATCAATTTATCTGAACGACCGCGACACCAATCGAGTGAGCAGTGATACAAAAAAACGCATAGATACGGCTGTAGAAGAGCTGAATTATCACAAGAATGTCTTTGCCAGCAGCTTATCCAGTCAGCAATCAAAACTTATCGGCATTATCATCCCTACAATGCTTCCATTATTCCAGAATGACTATACAAACTCCCTGCTTGCCGGCGTGCAGTCCAAACTTTCGGAACAGGGATACGGAATGCTTTTTTTCCCTTCATCCGGGAAGTCCTCCATTGAAATTGTAAAAGAACAGCTGGAGAAAAGTGCCGGCTGCGACGGCTATATTCTCTTCAGCACCGGCTTCTGCACAATGACTCAGATTCAGAAAAATATTGATGAAGTCATAAAAACCGGAAAACCCTTTGTTACCCTTAATGTTCCGCCGGTTGAAAAAAAAGATGTAAATCAGGTTCTGATAGACGGACTGAAAGCGGCAACAGGACTTCAGCATCTCATTGAGTTGGGACATCGTGATATTCTCGTAGTTCTCGGCCGAAAAGGCGGCGTTCACACAAGATATCTTCGGGATGATGCTCGAAAGCGTCTTGCTCAGGCTGGACTTTCCAGCGAAAGCGGACGACTCCTGTACGGTGAATATCATGATCAGACCGCTTACAATGCAGTAAAAGCAGGACTTGAAAAATACCCCCGGGCAACTGGAATCTGCTGTATGTCCGATATCATGGGAGCTGCAGCAGTTAAATCCGCTCAGGATCTCGGGTATTCAGTGCCTGAAGACATATCGGTAATCGGCAGAAACAATTCACGGTATTCACGACTTACAACTCCTGCCCTAACAACCATTGATCTGCATATGAATCAGGCCGGCATCAGTACAGCAAACCTTCTGCTGGATGCTCTAAGCGGAAATTCAGCTGCCCAGAAACTCGATCTCCGCAGTTCTCTTGTAGTAAGGGAATCATCCGGCCCTTGCCCCCAGAGGATTCGCTTATGAAACAGAGGATTCGCATATGAAAGCAGATAGCATCTTTTCTCAGGCCCGTATATTCAACCCCTTCCTGAAAATCTGGGAAACTGCCGACATAGCCGTCCTTAACGGCCGAATTCTCTATGTCGGAGATGCCGAACATGCAGGCATCAGCTCCAAAATTTTTATCGACTGCAGGAATACGATAGTTATGCCGGGTATGATCGATATTCATCTCCATATTGAAAGTTCGCTCTGTACCCCAATTGAATTTGCTAAAGCAGTTTTGAACCGCGGAGTTACGACGGTGGTAGCCGAACCGCATGAAATTGCCAACGTCTTCGGGGTATCCGGAATCTCTGCCATGGTGGAAGCATCAAAAGATGCTCCTATTGATATCTTCTATGGAATTCCGAGTTCAGTTCCCTCAACAAATTCATCTCTCGAGACAACTGGCGGTAAGATTGGACCAAAAGAGCTCAAAACACTGATCGCTGACTATCCCGATATGATCTGTCTGGGGGAAGTGATGAATTACAGGCATCTGATCACCCATTTTGATGCTCTGGCAAAAGGAGAATCGTCAGACAGAACCATTGAGCTTATCCGTCACATGAAGAAACAGCACCCATTGGCGGCAATCGAAGGTCACTGTCCATCTGTTAGAGACCTTGATCTTGCCGAACTGCTCTATTTCGGTATAGATTCCGATCATTGTCTTCAGGATACTGAAGGAATGCGTCAGCGCTTTGAACGTGGAATGTTTGTTGAAATTCAGGAAAAATCGGTTACGGAATCCGTTATTCATTTTCTCGAATCACATGATGTTGATGGATTGTACAGTTTCGTTACCGATGATGTACCGCCGGATATTCTGACGACACAGGGTCATTTGGATCACGTGGTACGAAAGGCGCTTTCTCAAGGACTATCTCTGGAAAAAGCCATTACGGCATCCACAAGGTCTCCCGCTGAAAGAATTGGTTTCAGGGACCGCGGTGTCATCGCTCCAGGAAAGACTGCTGATTTCATTATGCTCTCCGGTGATGGAAGTGACTTCACCATCAAACAAGTTTTCAGACGCGGGATACCGGCAGAAGAAAGCATACATGCAAGCAAATCCTATTCATTCCCAGAATCGTTCGCAAAAAGTGTAACGATTGACGCGTCCTTCTCCCTCGAACAGAGTTTTGACATTCCCTGTTCAGCGCCTAATTATGCTGTCTGCAGAGTTATGAAGAAGAACAGAGAAAATACCTATACCGCCGAGGCACACAGAAAGCTTCCGGTACGGGACGGGCGTATCTGCTGGGAAGAGGAAGAAGACCTCAACCTGGTTCTTGTTGTAAGCAGATACGGAAAAGAAACTCATGCAGCCCATGGATTTATTTCCGGAGATATCCTGCATGACGGTGCTATGTGCTCGACTTATGCTCATGACCACCACAACATACTGATTGTCGGCAGCAGCAAAGAGGATATGACTACTGCTTATAATCGCATTCTTTCACTGCAAGGAGGAATCTGCACGGTCTCAGCCGGAAGTATTTCTGCAGAGCTGCCCCTATCAGTTGGAGGAATTCTCTCTGAAGAGCCTATGGACAAGCTCTCCTCGCAGGTCGTCTGCCTTCAGAAAAGTCTCCGAGATCTTGGAATTGAACATGCTAATCCTATCATGACCATGTGCACCCTCACCCTCCCGGTCAGTCCTGAGCTGAAAATTACCGATCGCGGCCTGATCAGCACAAAAACGGCGGAAAGGGTTGATCTGATACTGGAACACGTCTGATACGGGAAAAAATCTGAGTATAAGCCGCTTAACTCAATGTCGGTTAGCATTTTATTAGCACACAATTTTTTTGATTGAATTAAGAATTAAGTATCTTCCCTCAGCTGCAAAGAGAGCTGGAATGTTTATTCAAGTTCAAAAAGGTATGGACGCTGAAGCTGCCACATATAATCAAAACATTTTTCTGCCTGTAAAGCTGATTCGGTAACAGGGTCGAGGAGCAATGCCTGCAGTAATTTTTTCCGAGACTTTTCCATAAAACCCTCAGCGCAGAGTTTCTGAATTGTGTTCTGCAGACGTATATGGGCTGCAAAAGGCTCATCTAAACTGCCGACATGCACAGGATGGACCCCGGAGGCATCAACAAGAGCGGGAACTTCAATACAGGCATCGACCGCTAAATTATCAATAAAGCTTTCACCATTGAGGAGATTGACTGCAGGGCGCCAGGTTCCTCTATCCAACTCAATATCAGCAATAACGGGGACAGCCAATTCACCGGAAGGCTGAATGGCCTCTTTCTTCAGCGGTTTTGAGGCATCAAGCAAATCATCAAAGGGTTTGCCCAAGTCTTTATCCAGATACTCCCTGATTCCCACGCGATGTCTCCATGCCTGAAAATGCGTATACGCATCTACATGGCGTTTATCCGGAAGAACCTCCCGCTTTTCTATGCCGAATTCCCACTGCAGCCCGACAAACTCATGCGCAAAAGAAAAATACTCACCGACGTGATGATCTGAATCCATACCAATAACACCAAAGGTATCCCAAAGATAACGGCATAACGGCGGCAGCAGCTCAGGCTTTTTGTTTATACGATCAGTAAAGCTTGGAATGAGATCTTCTCCTGTTTTTTTATCGGCAATTTTCTTAAATGTGAACAAGTGATTCATTCCGGCGGTTTCAATGTGCAGTTCCCGCCAATCACGATTTAATACCCGTGAAACAAGATTATAGAAATCATAAAAGCCATGACAAAGTCCTATAGCTTTAAGTGAGGAATACTGTAAAATGGCTGTCAGCATTCTTGCTTCAGGATTAGTGAAATTTATCAGCAAAGCATCGGGACAGAGCCTCTCACAATCACGAATAATGGGAAAGACGTTTTGTAAATTTCGCATGGTATGAAACAAAGCCCCTGGTCCGCCATTCTCTCCATAAACCTGTTTCATTCCAAAAGATACGGGTATCCGAAAATCCTGCTCCCACAGTTCCATCCGTTTCAGCTCTACAGCGAGCAGAACATAGTCTGCAGCAGCTAAGGCTTTTTCCCTATCCACCGCTGCAGTTACGGAAAAGGGATTTCCCATCAACTCCACAGCTCTTTCTGCATATCGAGTCATACTATCCAGGGCTTCTTTATCAATATCAACAAGGACAAGTTCTACCTGTTTTTGCTGATGAAGATCCGTTTCCAGAAGCAAATCATTAATCAGCCCCATGCTGAACTCCCTGCTTCCAGCCCCAATAATGACAATTTTACACGTTTCTTTCCTAAGATCATTACTAAGATCTTTCATCTGATCTTTCCTAAGATCATTCATAAGAGCACCTCTTCTGCTTTTTTATAGACCTTCTGCAGGGTAATTCGAGCCTCATACAATACACTAAAAGATTTCCCCGCTATATTTCCCAGCTATATTTCCCCGCTATTTTCTACAGTAATTTTCTGAGAATTGGAAGCACATCCTTTCATTGTATAGCACTTTGGGCATGGGCAGGCTTTGGGCATGGGCAAGCACATCTTTTCCCGCAGCAGCAGTTTGCTCCTATACCTCTTTTGTCAGAACCAGACGGATTTCTCTCAGCAAATGTATCATTTTAAAGGGTTTACTCATGAAGGAGGCATCTGATCGATTCATAATCTCTTTGGATATCTCAACATTTGTATATCCTGACATGAAAAGGACCTTAACAGAGGGAAGGGTTTTTCGAATTCGCTTAAGCATCGAAATTCCATTCATATACGGCATGACAACATCAGATAAAACCAGATCAATTGCATCTGTATATTGTGCAATCAGTTTCAGGCCTGCAATAGGATGCGCAGCATCAAGAACCGTATATCCGTAGGACCGCAGAGCATCCGCCATCATACTGCGAACATGTTCATCATCTTCAACAAGCAGAATTGTTTCCTGCCCATGGACTGAAACGGTAACAGCTTCATTCTGTATCTTTTTTTCTTTCATCGCTTTTTCCGCTGCCGGAAAGAATACATGAAAGGAAGTCCCTTTTTTAATTTCACTGCTTGTTGAAATACTGCCGCCGTGCTGCTCAACTATTCGAGCGACGGTTGAGAGTCCCAGACCGGTACCCTTTCCCTTCGGCTTCGTGGTGAAAAAAGGATCAAATATTTTTTCAACAGTTTGCTGGTCCATTCCTGAACCAGTATCTGTGACCGTCATCACCACCCAGCGACCTTCTGCAGGTATTTTCAGGTGAGAATTACAGAGCTCCCTGTAATAACTCCTCAAATCCATTGTTTCAACATTTTCTGTTCTGAATTTCAATACACCCGTCTCTGACATGGCATCATTTGCATTCACCGCTAAGTTCAGCAGAATCTGTTCAATTTGTCCCCGGTCTCCATTGATCGTATGCAAATCATCAGCCAGTTCCATTTCAAGCTCAACATTCTCTCCAATGAGTCTTCTCAGCATACTCTCTACATCAGTAATTACTGTATTCAAATTCAGCGGGAGCACTTCAGATATCTGCTGCCTGCTGAAAGTTAGAATCTGCTTTGTGAGATCTGAACCCCGCAGTGCAGCCTCAGTAATTAATTCAAACTTTTTATACGCTTCAGTATCAGGACTGAACTGGTCCATTCCCATTTCTGCATAACCAAGAATAGGGACAAGAAGATTGTTGAAATCATGGGCAATCCCGCCGGAAAGTTTCCCGATTGCATCAATACGCTGACTTTGATAAAACTCCTCAGCCAACTTTTTATTCTCATCCTGCAGCTTTCTCTGATCACTTATGTCTATTTCAATGGAAACGAAATGATCAATTTCCCCAGCAATTTTCTTAACCGGAGTTATTGTTTGAATCTCTGTATACACTGATCCATCTTTACGTGAATTCTGGAACTCTTCCCGCCAAACGTTTCCCGATTTGAGAATATCCCGGAGTTCTTCACGCCACTCTTCACTAAGCTGCCCGGAACTGATTTGCTGTATATTCCTCCCGATCATATCTTCTGCCGCACAGCCTTTCATCTTTGAAGCAGCGGGATTTACCCACTCAATATCACCGTTTTGATCAATGATCATCACAGCATCAGTCATTGCATTGAGAGCAGAACTCTGCAAGTAAAGGGCTTCTTCAACTTCCTTACGAATCGTCACATCTTCGCCGATTCCAGCTAAACCGTCTACCTGATTTTTTGAATTTCGCAGAAGCGTCCAGTTCATCATTACATACCGTAATTCTCCCTGTTTTGTCTTTATGACAAGTTTTTTCTCATCGGGAAGTTTTTCATCCCGTGCGTTCTGCAGAAGCTGCAAATTATTGCTATTGACTGGATTTAAGATTTTGGACCAGTTTTTTCCGATCACTTCCTCTTGGGAATTGCTAAGCAAATGAAGCAGGAAGTCATTACAGAATGTAATCCGCCCTTCCATATCAATCATTACTGCAGCAAGTTCAACTGTTTCCAGCATATCTCGAAATCGTGCAGCATTCATACTGGAAAGTATGTGATACTTTTTAGCAAAAACCAAAGCAAGCCCCATAATAGCAGTAACAATCAGTAAATAAACAAACTTTTGTGCCGCACTGATTTTCACAGCAGTAACAACAGCCTTTTCAGGAGCAAAATTCAGAAAGAGTACAGCTGAGTCAGGAAGAATAATTGATTTTTTTACTTGAAAATCCTCATTACTGGAAAGTTCTTCTCCTTGCGCGTAAAAGAACCCGTCATTCTGCGAAAGTTGGTACCCGAAGTCTCCTCTGTATTCTTCAAAGAGCGCATCCATCATCATCACAATATCGATAATGCCCAAATTAAATCCAATTAATTCAGAACCCTCAAAAACCGGGAACCAGAGCTCAATCAGCCTTTCATCTTCCGCAGCTTCAATTTGGCCGGCAGCTTCCTTCTGGCCGGCAGCTTTCTTCTGGTCGGCAGCATCCATTTGGTCGGCAGCATCCATTTGGTCGACAGTATCCTTCTGGTCGGCAGTATTTACCTCAAACTGATTCGTAATAAGCTTAAGGCGCTTCATTTGCGGGTCAACCCAGGATATGCTTCGAATCCCTGTATAGGTATCAATAATAAATTGAGCATCCTTCGACCAGATATTACCTTCCTCACTGAGATTGACCTCCCCTAAGCGGGAAAGCTGTCTAATAGCATTATTTATCCTCTGAAACCTGGTTTCAGCCTTCCTGACCAGAGAAATAGCCGCTGAATCTGTTCTTCTATAGAGCTGGTCTTGTTTGTTTCTCAGTTCAGTCTGCCAGTTCATAAAACTGAGAAGAAGCATTACACTTATTAGCAGGATTATTGAAGTTCTCGAAAGAATTATCCGTGCAAAGGAGTCCCATACTGTGTTTCTTGAAGAAAATCTTTTCATTACCCGCTTTGCTTTCATTACCCGCTTTGCTTTCATTAATCTCCTAAGCCTTTATTCCAGAGCAGCTCCAGAGTCTTATAACCGCGATTTTCCAACTCCTGCAGATAAGCATCCCAGTCATTTTCTACAGACATTTCACCGGTAATAAACTTTACCTGAGCATTATTGGCATAGGGGCTAAGATTCTCCTTGATGAGTTGAACCGCATCAGTAACAGATTCATCCAATCGGAAGGGCGGATCCATAGCTGCAGTATCACCCCGCTTCAGAGATTCTCTGAGAAAAGCAGCGATTTCCTCAGGCCTCTTCTGGTCTTCAAAATCCTCATGTTCAGTGAGATTAAAAAGCATGTCAAAGCCATAATCTGCCTTCATATCCTTCGTACCATCAGGATTCTTATTTGTTCGAATGTCCGGCAGAAACTGACGCCTTCCGTTTTTCATTTCATAGGTCTCCCCCTCAATTCCCCAATAGCTGAGATTCCTACCTTCTTCTGAATAGACTGCCCAGTCAAGAAATCGTATAAGATCGGTAAAATAGGCTTCCTGAATTTTTTCAGATGGAACGATCAGCCCTTTTCGAAAAGGATTTACCGGAGGGAGAGCCCGAATACCCACTGGACTTTCCGGTACTGGTAAAGGCTCCCAGTCTGCATCTTCAAAGCCCTGATCTCTCAGTTTCTGATTCCAATTAGAGAAGCCTGAAGATATCCACGTAACCGCTGCAAAAGTTTCTCCACTTGTTAATTTCAGATAAAAATCAGCCTCTGACTGGCTGAATATTTCCGGGTCCAAAACACCAGCCGCATAGGAACGGTGTAGAAAACTAAGCATGTTTCTGTATGCTGGAGCTGCAGGACTGTAACGCCACTGCTGAAGTTCTTCATCAAAATGTCTGCTGCCGTTCCAGCCAGCTTCTATTCCGTATCCCACCCCCATCATAGCAAACAGGTGTGCTCCGCCCCAGCAGGCTGACAGCGGACTTGCATCAGGATATATTTCCTTGAGCGTTTTGAGAGCATGAAAGAGATCTTCATACGTTTCCGGCTCTGCAAGCCCATGCTTTTGAAAGAGATCTTTTCGATAAATCCACTGCTGAACTTGAATCTTTCTCTGAAATCCTGGAAGAATATAGTAAGCACCGTTTTTATCCCGCAGCGCATTCAGTTCAGCTTCTAAGTTCCGGGAATGCATATATTCCTGGAAATGGGGCATTAACTCCTCATAGTCGCTGAAGGGAAGCAGCAATTCGCTGTTTACAAAATCTTCAATCTGGTTCGGCCAAACTTTCAGGATTATATCCGGCGGAGTCTCCTGGGACATCGCCTTATCAATGTAGCGCTTGTAATCATTATTATCCCCAAGACGTACATCCAGCTTCACATTTCGGCGCTCTTCATAAGCTTCGAGAATCCGCCAATCCTCGTGGAAGGGCTTTGCTTTGGTATCGTTATACAGTACGGAAAAAGTGTTCAGCTGTTTTTCAGCTCCCCTCTCCCCTTCCTGATTACCGGCAGCATATATTGCTAAAGTTATTGAGAACATAAGAAATAAGCAGAACACAATCTTTTTCATAGCAGCTCCCCCTTTTACCTTTATACATCCAAAACGGCTTAAGAATGCAGATCTTACTGCCAACTGCTGCCAGTAGAGGTCATACAGCTTGAAGCACAATAAAACGTACAATAAAATGCCCTAATAAATGCTCTGTTACATGATTTGTTTTATTATGCAAAAAGCGTTTTACCTCTCCTATATTGGTAAATCGATACTGTCTATGTCAATTTAAAGGGATTTATGCAGGCTGAAACTTTCTGTTATCCTTTTCACCTATTCTATCATACCAACTTGAAAGATCAAGCTGGACTTTCACCAAAGTCTTTTCAGCAACACGCATTCACCAACGTCTATTCATCAACACATATTCACAAACGTCTATTCAGCAATTTTATGATGATGTTTCAGTGCTCGATACGATAACACGAGCCCGACCATCCAAAGAGAAGCCAAAATCCTTCCATTCCCGCCGATCCAGAAAACCGTAGAGCCCCAGGGCCGTTAAAACCATACACAAGGGAAATAGAAGTCCGAAAAACAGCATTTCCGGCCAGATGGTAAAATCTGCCATGTTCTGAATACTGATCCCCAATTCCGGCCCCAGCCATCGGCGAAAGACAAGCTCGCCGATGAACAGTACCAGCCCCAAGGCGAGCATAGCCCGAAGTGCTGGAATGGTTGCGTCAAATATTTTTTTAGGTGGTTTTCCAGTAAAAATTTGTTCTTTCACTAGAAGCAGTATACCCTGCCTTTGCATTTTAAGGTAATTTTTTTAAAACTTTTTATTACCTTCTTACTCTATGATGACCCTAACACGCATTGCAAACAGATCGCTGCATGGCGGCACAACCCATCGAGGCAGTCCAAATTTTTTCTGTCTTTGCATTAATTTGCACTCCTAAAGCGTTTTACCCAGAATTTTTGCTTTCAAGTACCTCATATACTTTCACTGCTAAATCATGAGATGAAAAAGGTTTCTGGATAAACGAAACACCTTCATCTAACACTCCCTGGTGTGCTATGACATTGGCTGTATAGCCGGACATGAACAGAACCTTGAGGGTTGGATTATGGATTTTCAGACGGTCCGCCAATTCTCGACCATTCATCTTAGGCATGACCACATCAGTCATGAGCAGCTTGATGGGACCGCAATTCTCATTGGCTAGTCTGATGGCCTCAACCGGAGTTTCAGCTGCAATTACTTCATACCCCAAGTTCTTAAGCATCATCGCAGCCATGTGCAGAATGCCCAGCTCGTCTTCCACCAGCAGGATGGTTTCATTCTCGTTAGCAGTCGGCTTTACTACAGCTTTATCAGCCTGAAACGTTGTACTGGACTGTTGGCGCGGCAGATAAATCTTGAAGGTCGTTCCCTGGCCAGGTTCACTATACACATTGATAAAACCATTATTCTGTTTTACCGCACCGTATACTGAAGCCAATCCCAAGCCGGTACCGCTGCCCTGCTCCTTGGTGGTGAAAAACGGTTCAAACAGATGGTTCACGGTCTCCTTTTTC
>JAIPFQ010000046.1:0-14230 GCA_021736605.1 Spirochaetales bacterium
CTTGGAGCTGATTAAGCATGTAATAAAACAAATTAATTATTAGGAGATATTTTTATGAAAAGAGAAGAGATAGTAGAAGGATTGAAATCAATAGTACGGAAAGAGCAGGTAGTTACGGAAGAGGATGTTCTGCGCGAAAGTTCTATAGACAGATTCAGACGATTTGAAGGGTTTCACGGCGTTTTCGCCATGCCGTATCCCGCAGCTGTGGTATATGCCGAGAGCAGCGAAGAGGTTTCCAAAATCCTGCAGTTTGCAAATGAGAACCTGATCAATGTTGTTCCCCGGACCGGGCAGTCAGCTACAGAGGGAGGACTGGAGACGGCGGTGGAAAATTCCATTGTTCTCGATGGTTCTAAGATGGATAAAATCATTAAGGTTGATGCCTATAATCTGCAGGCAACGGTTCAGTGCGGTGTCCCCCTGCAGGAACTGGAGGATCGAGTGCGGGAGGAAGGATTTACCACCGGCCATTCTCCCCAGTCAAAGCCCTTGGCACAATTGGGCGGGCTTACAGCTACCCGGAGCATCGGACAATTCTCCACCCTCTACGGCGGAATCGAGGATATGATAGTTGGTTTGGAGATGGTTTTCCCGAATGGGCAGATTTCACGAATCAAGAATGTTCCGAGACGTGCAGCGGGGCCGGATATTCGCCATATAGCCATAGGAAATGAAGGAACCCTGGGATTTATTACCGAAGTTACGGTAAAAATGTTTCCCTATTATCCCGAAAGTGTCTCATTCATGGGCTACACTTTGGAAAGTATGAAAACAGGATTTGATATTCTGCGGAAAGTCATGGCTTCAGGATACAAACCCTCCGTAGCTCGTTTATATGATCCTGAAGACGGTGAATACCATTTTTCCCATTTTTCTGAAGGCAAATCCGTACTTATTTTTGTTGCAGAGGGCCCTCAGGGGATTGCTGATGCGACGGCAGCAGCAATTCGGGAAATTGCAGCCGGATATGAAGTGTGTACTCCCGTAGAACCGAAATACATACAGCGTTGGTTTGAAAATTTGAACTGGGATCCTAATGATCTGCTTGAGGAAGAACGGGAGATCAAGGAGACTAAAAACATCTGCAACACCACAGAAATTTCCGCCAACTGGGACAAAATATACGGCATCTATGAAGTCTGCATGGATAGAATCCGAAAGGAAATTCCTGATCTTACCCTTCTCGGCGGGCATTCATCCCACAGCTATTTAAATGGAACAAATATTTACTTTGTCTATTTCTACAATGTAGTTGACTGCGGTCCTGAGGAGGAGTTGACTAAGTATCACCTTCCGATTAAAAAAATTGTTGTAGAAGAGACCATAAAAGCCGGCGGATCCATGTGTCACCATCATGGGGTTGGAAAATACAGGACTCCATGGATTCATGATGAATACGGTTCTTCCTATTACATGCTGAAGACCCTGAAGGATGCATTTGATCCTAAGGGGATCATGAACAAAGGCACTATTTTCCCGAAGGAAGAGAAATAGTCAGTTAACAAGGGAAAAAAGATGAAAATTCTTGTCAGTGCAAAAGTGGTTCCGGACCTCGAAATGCTTAGCGAGGAGGACTGGAAGCCGGAATCCCTGAAGGTGGACACCCGTTTCGCCAAAAGGGAATGGAATTGCTTCGATGAGAGTGCCCTGGAGATGACTTTGCGTTTTGCCGATGCTGCGGACGGCGGGAATAGAATTCCCGTTCAGGGGGATGATGACCAAAATGAAAAACAGTCATCCTGCCGTCTCACATCGTTTACCCTAGGAGACAAGGGAGTCAGCACCTTTCTTAAAACCCTCCTTGCTCTGAAGTTTGACCATGTTGTAAAAGCTGAGGAGCAGGGGGATATGCGTTTCAGGCCCTATGCTGCTGCCGGGATTATCAGCTCCTACGTAAAGGAGCATCCCCAGGATCTGATTCTCATGGGAAGACAGAGCGGTCTTGGCGACAACGGGCAGACACCAGCTCTGACCGCTGAACTGCTTGGCTGCCCCTGTATTACTCAAGTCTCTGATATTCAGCCGGGTGATAATGATACAGTTATTGTCACATCTAAACGGGATGACGGGATTATTCGTCAGAGAATTGTCCCTCCCTGCGTGCTTGCCGTTGGAAATGCTGAAAATTCGTATCTCAGAGTTCCCACTCTTAAGGATAAGATGAAGTTTGGGAAGCGGGAGATTGAATCGTTCTCATATGAGCTCTCAGATACGTCAGCAGAAGAAGCAGGCGGAGAGGAGGGCTTCGGTGCAGAGGGGTACCAACTTCGGAGTCTGGAGCAGATAGATAAGCACCGCGCCGGAGAAGTTATTGACGAAGGAACTCCGAAGGAGAAAGCCAGCAGTCTCTATCATAGCTATTTAAAGAAACGTCTGAGGAATATATGGAATACCGAATCCTGATTAATGGATGTTCTGAAACGTATAAAGCTCAAGCCGAAGAGCTGAATTCCTGCTGTGCAGCTTTCCTCAGCAGCGCAGATCACGGAAAAACGATAATTCTCCATGACGGAAGTATCGATACGGACGAATTGGTCTCAAAATCACCCACCCCGGAGATCCAGCTTCTGCAAATTCGGAGATATCAGCCTGAAACAGTGCTCGAGCTGTTGGAGAAAACTGAAGCCCGCGAGACAGCGGATCTCTATCTGTTTTATGGAGATTTTGCTGGAAATGAACTTTCCGTAAGGTTCGCCCATAGGAAGACTGGGAGCGTCCTGACCGGTGTGAACCAAATTAAAGTGGAGAAATCTGCACTTTTCTGCAGAAAACCTGTATATTCAAGTCATATGCATGCGGTCCTGGAAATGAAAAAGAAGCCCTGGTGTATCAGCCTTGCAAAGGGCGCAGTAGAACCGCTTCCTGTCGATGGGCGTGGCAGAAAAGAGGTCCATAAAGCGGGTTTTGAAGCGACTGTTCATGCTGATGCTGAAGCGGAAGCAGAAGACGAGGCCGTTGCAGGCGCTGCTGCCGAAGCTGATGCCGGACAATCCTGGATCCTTTCGGAAGAATTTACGGAGGAGGAGAAAACTCAGGAGCTGGAGCAGGCGGCATTTATTCTTGCTGCAGGACGCGGAGCAGGCAGTGAACAGGCCTGTAAGCGGATAGAGAAGGCATCAGCATATTTGAAAGCTGATTTCGGAGCTAGCCGGCTTGCAGCAATGAACGGCTGGACGCCCCTGAATCGGATGATCGGTATTTCCGGTGCCGTAGTTCGGGCAAATCTCTGTATTGCCCTGGGGGTTTCCGGAGCAGCGGCATTCATGGCTGGAGTGGATAAAAGTGAGTTCATTGCTGCCGTGAATACTGATCCCAAGGCTCCGATTGTAAAACTTGCGGACGTGACTGTCATTGAGGATGCCGTTCCTTTTATTGAGGCGCTCGAGGAGGTCATTCAGGAAGATTTTCAGGAAGTTTCCCAGGATAATGCTCAAGAGGATGGTGCTCAGGAGGGTATTCAGGAGGATGGCGGATGAACGAGTCCGAAGAGGTAAGAGTTTATGGAAAGTGATAAAATCATAGCAATGGAAGATCAGTATCGCGACTATTTAAGCGATGAATCAGGAATGACAGGTACTGCTGGGAGCATATCCTTTCCCGAAAGCGAAGATGAGCTGCGATCCATATTCCTTACTATGAAGCAGGGGGGTACCCCTGTAACCATTCAGGGAGGCAGAACCGGCATCGTGGGAGGTGCTGTCCCCGACGGCGGTCACATCATCAATATGTCCCGACTGAACAAACTGCACAAGTTGGAGTTTACCGATTCCGGAGCAGCTCTTCTGGAGGCAGACCCTGGTATAACGCGTTTGGAGTTAACTGAAGGAATTCAGAAATTGAAAGGCGGGCATGCGCTGTTCTGGCCCCCCGATCCCACGGAACCTTCGGCTAGCCTGGGAGGTATAATTGCATCAGGGGCTCAGGGGATTTCCACCGGTCTTTACGGCAGAACCGAGGAGCATATAGAGGCAGTTCGCATCATGGACAGTGAAGGGAATTTTCGTACAGTTCAAAGAGATGATACTGATTTTGGAGCAGTATATTTTGGGAGCGAAGGGAGATACGGAATCATCACCAAGGTGCGGCTTCGTTTGCGAAAGAAGCCGGATTCTATGTGGGGAATTGCCTTCTTTTTTGAACAGAAGGCAGATTCGTATCAATTTGCCGACATGCTCAAGGAGAAGTTCGGAACGGGAAAAAACTCATCACCTAAGAGCGTGGATGCGGAGATACATGCCTCAATCGCAGTCTGTGAATACATTGATCGGGTCTCAATTGACTTAGTAGAAGAGCGAAAACCCTATATGACAAAAATCCGCAGTATCCCGGATATTGATTCCGAAGCAGCTGCGATGATCTATACCGAGATTCATGGATCCGATGAGGAGGCAGTCTCGGAGATAGCTGAAGAGTTGCTGGAAATATCAGTTTCCTGCGGGAGTGACCCCGATAAGGCCTGGGCAGTGTCCGGAGAAACGGAAATTGATAAAATGCGCTCTTTCCGTCATGCAGTTCCTGAATCAATTAACTTACTCATGGAGAAACGGCGCAAGCGGGTTCCGGGACTGCTGAAACAGGGTTCTGACATGAGTTTTCCGCAAATGGGTTTTAAGGAACTTCTTAATTTATATGAAAAAGATCTGCAGGATCAGCAGGAAATGCAGGAAAGCGGCCTGCAGTGGACGATTTTTGGACACATCAGAGAAAATCATCTGCATATAAATTTTTTACCGGAAACACAGGAGCAATATGATCTTGGAAATGAGCTGATTACGTCCTGGGCAGAGCGCTGCCGCAAAGTTTCCGGAGCAGTGATATATGAACACGGTATGGGGAAAATTCGTAAGCCCCTCTTTGTAAATACTGCGGATAGACCTGTTCTTGAAGAAATGCGTCAGCGAAAGCAGAAATATGACCCCGCAGGACTTTTAAACAAGGGAAACAGTATAGATGATTAAAACGGCAGTCTGCATAAAGCAGGTCCCGGCATATTCTGACGGGCTGATGGATCCGAACACCGGTCTGCTGATCCGAAAGGGTTTGGAGATGGTGCTCAATCCCAATGATCTCTCTGCCCTTGAGACAGCCTTGCGCATCCGGGAGAACTATGGGGGCAAAGTTGATGTCTTCTCCATGGGGCCGAAGCATGCTGAGGAGGTGATTCGTCAGGCCTATGCCATGGGAGCTGACGAGGGATTTCTCCTGACAGGCAAAGAGTTTGCCGGAGCTGATGTGCTGGCCACCTCCTATACCTTAAGTCAGGGAATATCCGCTGTGGATGACTATGACCTCATTATCTGCGGAAAAGGAACCACTGATGGCGACACATCGCAGGTAAGCGGGGCTTTGGCTGAATGGCTGGGGATACCTCATGTGAACTGGGTAAGCGGTATAAAAAAACTATCTCAAAAGACGATACAGCTTTGTCAGGAAATGGAGGGGGAACTGTATACCGTAAAAGCTTCGTATCCCCTTCTGATAGCGGTGGAACGGGAGATATACACGCCGAGGATGACAAACCTTAAAATGAAAATTGCTGCAAAGCGTAAACCGGTAAAAACTTTCAGGCTGCAGGATCTGAAGGATCAAAAGGAGATTCATTACGGACTGAAGGGATCAGCAACTCGGGTGGAGAAGATTTTCCCGGCGAAGGAGAATCGCAGCGATACGGAGCCGATACGGGATACTGCAGGCGCGATTGAAGAACTGGCGCTGCTCCTGAAACCCTATGCAGCGGGAAGGAAGGCAAAGCAGAGGGTAGATGAATGAGCGGTGATGCATCAAAATTAAGTATCCTCGTGTATTTTGAGTATCATCATCGGCGTCTGCACCCAGTGGGACTCCAGCTTATGACAGCAGCGAAGGAGCTGATCAGGAACAACGGAGGTGAGATACTCGGCATCATCATTGGGGAAGGTGCTGATCAGGCGGAAGAGCAGATGAATCAGCTCCCGCTTTCAGAAGTGTATCTGTATGAATCGGAAGAGTATTTCAAAAGCGACCTGTATAAAACGCTTATGCTTGACTGTATTCAGCAGAGCAGTCCCGGAATAGTACTCATAGGAGGGACAAAAGAGGGAAGATCTCTTGCTCCCAGGCTTTCTGCTGCTTTGAAAACCGGTTTGACTGCAGACTGTACCGAGCTCTATGTTCGTGATGGCGGTGAACTGGTTCAGATTCGACCGGCCTTCGGCGGTAATCTGATGGCGCAGATTATTACCCCTGATACTCGACCGCAGATGGCAACGCTGCGGTACAATCAATTTCCTCCTTTGAAACCATCAGTTTCGGAAGCTGGACGCAGGAAGCCTGTCTCTTTTATTAAGCGCAAGCTTAGTACCCAGCCGAGTTCTCTGCTGGAAATCATAGATACTGCACGATTTACAGCCTCAGAATCGATTGGGAAGCAGGATGTGCTGGTCGCTGCAGGCAGAGGAGTCCGAAGTAAGGAAGATCTGGATATGATTATTGAGCTGGCGGAACTTATAGGGGGAGAACTTGCCTCAACTCGCAGGCTGGTGGAACAGGGGTGGATCTCCTTTCACAGACAGATTGGACTTTCCGGACATTCGGTTCGGCCTAAGCTCCTGCTTACCATAGGGGTTTCCGGTTCGGTCCAGTTCATGGCCGGGATTCGGGGGGCGGAAACAATTATTGCCATTAATTCTGATGAAGATGCGCCGATATTTTCCGCAGCGGATCATGCATACTGCGGAGATCTGTATGAAATTGTGCCGGCCCTGATTTCTACCTTAAAAAAACAGAATACGTAATGGTGAATATTATATATCCACTTCACCAGCCAGCCAGCCGGCTGCTTCACAAAGTTCTTTTTTGTGGCTCGGAAGCTTTCTGCACAGTTCATCACCCTTGGCTGTAATATCGGTGCTTCGATACGGACAGCCGATGTATTTATTCTGCAGGGCTTCGATGATTTCCGGTACAAGGCAGTCGGAAAAGATTTTCATTTGTGTTATGATGCCCTTTGAAGCTTGAATATGAACTTCTAAGTTTCCCCATTCAAAACGCTTTTTCATCTCGTGATTGAAATTGGGAGTCTTGCCGAAACGCCAGTCCCAGTCGCTCATGAGCTGAAAATATTCTGCGAGATGCGGGATTGTTCTTATAGATTCATGGGCAAGAAACTCTATGGGACATTCTGTTCCATAGGTCTTGAAGAACTCCCTGATGATTGCCTGACTTAAGCTGTCATGGGTAATTTCGCTGTTTACCTCTGAGAGGTTGATAACCCGGGATTTGACTGATTTAATACCCTTTGCCATGAGTTTCCGTTTGTCCGGTGTTAGATAGTTAGGCAGTTTGGTTAAATCCGCATCTATTAAAAGTGTTCCATGATGAAAGGCTTTTTCCCCGGTAAGCTTAAAGGCGCTTCCTGAGATTTTCTTACCCTCCACCACTATATCATTTCTTCCTGAAGCTTCAGCCTCTATACCAAAGGATGCTATGGCATCAATAATAATTTTATTGTTTCTTTCCTTGCTGTAATTGTTCCGGCTGGACATGAAGGTAAAGTTTGTATTCCCTAAATCGTGATATACCGCTCCGCCGCCGCTTTGACGTCGAGAAAGCTTTACATTATCATTTTCCATGGCTTTAAGATCACACTCATTCCAAGGGTTCTGGTATTTTCCAATTACCACCGTAGGAGCATTGCGCCAGAGGTAGAGAATATGCTGATCCGGGGCTAATTCCTTAAAAAGCCAATCCTCCGTGGCAAGGTTGAGCCAGGGGTCAAAATCTTCTGCAAAAAAGACACGTATTTTATCCATATCATTATCTAGCATGTTTTGTCTAAATTCTCAAGATATGATATAACAGGGTATATGAACATTATTCTTTTTGAAGAGCTTCCTGAAAAGGGAAGTGCAGATACCTACCTCCTGACTAAACAGGATCCTCGAGGCTATCATATCCTGAAGATACTGAAATTGGAGGTCGGGGACAGTTTTGTCATGGGACTTATTAATGGAGCAGCAGGAAAAGCCGTTATTCAGACAATACATGGGGGGACTATATCGTTTGTCTGGAATCCGGATATTCCTCCGCAGAAACTATTCCCTGTGAGCCTGCTGGTCGGGTATGTGCGGCCGATCTGCATGAGACGTATACTTCGCGAGGCGGTCAGTCTGGGGGCGGAATCGATCTGGCTCGCCGGCACGGACACGGGGGAGAAGTCATACCGACAGGCAAAACTGTGGAAGGATGAAAGATATCGGCGCTTTATGATTGACGGGGCTCAGCAGGCGGGTGTGACAGCTCTGCCGTCAATCCGTTTTTTTCCTGATATGGATTCAGCTCTGGCCGAAGCAGAAAAGGCGGCATCGAAAGCGGAAAAAATTGTCCTGGATAGTGAGGGAGCTGATATCGGGATTGCGGAGGCGCTGAGCCTTCATGCTCAAGGAGAAAATGCTGATAAAGAGCCTCGATCTGTTTTTCTGGCGATAGGTTCTGAACGGGGATGGACAGAGCGGGAGAGAGAACTTTTTGCTTCCCATGCCTGGACCGCCGCGGGCTTGGGCAGACGGATACTGCGTACCGAGACTGCCTGTGCCGTAGGTCTGGGACTGCTTCTCTCTGCAATGGGCTTTCTCAGCAGCAGTTGACGGCAATACTGTTCAGGCTCTCGGGGCTTTTCTTCCATTGTGCTGCTTCTTTTTTTTAGCGTAAGCCGTAATCGGAAGCATCAGAAAATATAAGAGTCCTGCTATAACAATGGTTGTTGCACCGGTGGGAAAATCCCATGAATAACTTGTCCATAAGCCGAGAATATTAAATAAGCCGCAGAGCAAAGCAGACCAGACCATCATACTTTTCAGGTCTTTCGTATAGAGACTTGCGGTAGCTGCAGGTATAGTAAGGAGTGCAATAACCATGACGATACCGACTACGGTTACCATCAGCACAACGGTTAAGGAGATCAGCAAGGTCATCATTACCTGATACAGGGTGGTGGGGATCCCTCTGGCTCTGGCAAATTCTTCATCAAAAGAGATAGCTTGAAACTGTCTGTAGAATATAAGGCCAAGGGCGATTACAATTATATCGAGAACCGCAAGCATAAAGAGATCACTGCGGGATATCAGGAGAATATTGCCGAAAAGATAGCTCATAGGATCGGTGTAACCGCCGCTCTTATTGATGAACAGCAGACCGATTCCCATCCCGACAGCCCAAATTGTTCCGATTACCGTATCAGAGCGCTCAACTCCCTTCTGAGATACAAGGCTGATGATCAGACCGGCAAGCATGGCGCTGATGACTGCTCCTAAGAGGGGAGAACCGCCGACATAGAGGGCTATACCGATACCTGCCAGGGATGCATGACTTACTGCACCGGCTATATAGGTGATTCGGTTAACTACAACAAAGCTTCCGATGATACCGAAAGCCGGACTGGCGAGCAGTCCAGCTATAAGGGCATAGCGAAAAAAGTTCAGGGAAGGATTCATCAGTATCTGGAAGAAATCACTCATGGCTGTACTCCTTCTCTTGTGGTTCCGTTTGTTTTTCAGCTGCTTTTTCATGTGTATCATGTGTATCATGTGTATCATGTGTATCATGTACATCATGTGCCTGCTGCAGCGCTCGGTAGTGCTCTTCACAATCACATTCATGGGAATCAAGCAGGTTGATATCATGCCGGACAACTTTCAGGCGGTCGGCATAAAAATTACTTTGCGGTTTGTTGTGGATGCTCTCAACGGGATGTTCGTGCAGATGCTGACGTATGCAGAGAACCCGTCTTGAAAGACTGCTTACCATGTTGAAATCGTGAGTAACGAGGATGATGGTCTTATCCTTATGCAGCTGTTTGAGCAGACTGTGCAGCTGTTCGCTGATAACGGCATCTACATTTGAGGTGGGTTCATCCAGCATAAGATAATCCGGGTCGGATATAAGGGCACGGGCGATAAGAACCCTTTGACGCTGCCCTCCTGAGAGTTCAGAGAAGTGCCTTTCCTGCACGTGGGGGAGATCAACCATCTCCAGTACCTGACGCAGAGATTCGCTGGCCGTATTTTTCCAGCGAAGCCTTCTAGGCTGAAGCAGACCGGAAAGGATTACATCTTTAACCGTTATAGGAAAACGGAGGTCGAAATTTGCATGCTGCGGGACATAGCCGATATTTGAACGGGCTTCTTCAGGAAGGTGCCCGTCGATGAGGATTTGTCCTTTAGATGGACGAAGGAGCCCTATAATGAGTTTCAGCAGTGTCGTTTTCCCTCCACCGTTTGGACCAATGAGAGAGACAAATTCTCCTTTTTTAATTTCTGCTGAGATTGAGTCGACAGCCAGGGTGTTATTATAGTAGTAAGTGATATTCTGCAGTGATATACCCATATTATTCTCCTTTTGGGTCGCCTGATGGGGACGTCTGGAGAGAAATTGTTTGTATTTCGGCTTCCTCAGATCTTACTGCAGTATGGCCGGCAGTGTGCTGGTCGTCTGTATGCTGATGATCTTCATGATTTGCATGATCTTCATGATTTGAAGAAGGATCATTATCACAGACAAGGTAGGATTCATGACATTGACTGCAGATTTCCACTGAGTGATGCAGGATAAACTGATCCCAATGCTTTTTCTGTGAAGCTGATAGGGTTCCTGCCCCGTGGCAGAGCGGGCAGGTGTTATCAATGGCATTGAGTACAGCCTTCCTGATAAATTCAGAACGGTTCGGAATGCTCCGCAGGGTTTCAGCTAAGTCTTCATCCACCTTGAATGTAACCAACTCCTGTTTTTTCATATTTAGTCTTTTACCCCTTTTCTAATCTCTTCGGCAATATAATGCAGATTTTCAATGTACTCATACTGAAGTGAGGAAACGGGAACAACCACTCCTCCGACGGCTTCCGCAGCGGTGCGTGCACTTTTCTGATTGAATTCCGGCTGCACAAAGAGAATTTCAATCCCTTCATCTTGGGCAAATGAGATAATCTGTTCCAGCTGTTTAGGGGAGGGTTCGTTTCCTCCTGTCTCAATAGCCTCCTGCTTCAGTCCGTAGCGATCTGCAAAGTAGCCGAAGGCAGGATGATAGACAAGCATGTGTTCACCTTTGTACGGTTCCAGCAATTCTGCTAGTTCAGCATCAATTTCAGTGAGTTCCTGTTTCAGTTCTTCCAGTGAATTCCTGAGCGCTTCTTTATGTTGAGGAAGAAGTGATATAATTTCTTCGGTCATTACTTCAGCTATGTGCTGAGCCAATATTGGCGACATCCAGACGTGGGGGTCTACCGCCCCGGATTCATCAGCATGGTCGTCATCAGCATGATCATCCTCAGCATGGTCGTGGGCAGTAGTGAATCGGCGTTTTTCAATATTCTGGTCAGTATGGACAATGGCCATTTCAGGAAGGGAACGTTCCAAGATGGATATGAAGGCCTCTTCAAAGGGAACTCCGATGGCAAAGAAGAGAGATGCATTGCTCAGGGACTGGATTTGCTTTGGGCTCGGTTCATACGTAGCAGGACTCTTGCCTGGTGGGACCATGACAACAACTTCAACATCATCAGAAACAATTTGATCCAGCAGGTATTTCTGCGGCAGTATGCTAACCGCTACGGTAAGTGCGGGCTTTTCCGGATTCACGGGTGTTTCTCGCTGTGCTGCTGTGCTGGTCGATTCTTCTGATGTTTTTTCTGCAGCTCCGCTGCAGCCGGCTGAAAGGCCCAGTACGAGTAAAATAATTATACTGATACTTCCAAGAAGAGTTGATATGCGCATTTTCTTTGCCGAAATGCCTTTATCTTCAGGTTTTAACTGTCTGTTCTTCATCTGCTGCTCCTTTTCTCTTTTTTCATATACCCAATATATAAAAAAATCAAGGTAATACAAAGTAATACTTGAAAAATTGTGTTGTTTTCACCCCTTTTTTTTGATACAGTAATGTAAGTTCTTTATTCCCAAACGGAGCAAGAGGAGTGGAAGCAATGAGCAGGTTTCATTCCCGAGCGAGAGCAGGAAACGCAAGGAGAAATACCCCGCCCCTTGGGGCGTCAAAGGAGGCGAAGCCTCCTGGGTCAAGAGCTTGCCCAAAGGTGTTGAAAACTTAAATTTGCTGCTGGCAGGGCGTGCCTGAAGAAGAATATTTCAGCGAGCATAGGGAGAGGTAATATGGATTTATGGTTAGCGATTGTGCTTATAGTCTTGATCAGCAGTACAGTAAAAATAGTTGACACATTGACACAAAAAAAAGATAAAACTGTTTCAGATAAAACTGACTTGAGAATAGATGAAATGGAGTCAAAGCTTAAAAAACAGGATGCGCGTATACAGAATCTTGAATCACTGATTCTTGAACAGGATAAAGAGAAAAGATTTTCAGATATGGACAATTAGCAGAAAAAATGCAGTATACTCGATAAAGAGGAATTTGAGAAATAATTCATTACAGCAGTTACAAAGTGTTATAAATGAGCTGATAGATGAGTTGATAAATGGCAGCTGGTCCGATGGCAGCTGGTCCAATGCGTTATAAATAGGCCGACAAATGGCAACCGGACCGACAAATGAAAGCAGGGTCAATGTATGATAAAAGGAGCAGCAGGTGGGGCATTGCACAGTACCGGAAGCAGAAGCAATTCTGGATAAGGAGTATCCAGTTTTAGACCACGGGTTTGTAAGACTCGTGGATTATTTGGGTTCGGATGACAGGATTGTTCAGGCGGCAAGGGTTTCTTATGCCGGCGGAACAAAAACGTACAGGAAAGATAAAGGACTCATCAATTATTTACTGAGGAATCAGCATACTTCGCCCTTTGAACAGGTGAATTTTACCTTTCACATTAAAATGCCCATCTTTGTAGCCCGGCAGTGGATTCGGCATCGAACAGCCCGTCTCAATGAAATCTCCGGAAGATACAGTATCATGAGTGATGAGTGTTATATCCCTGCGGGAGAGCAGATCGCTCTGCAGAGTGATGATAATAAGCAGGGGAGGAAGCCTGAACCTGTTGACCCGGAAACTCAGGGAAAGGTCCGCAATATTCTGCAGAAAGACCAGCAGCGAATTTACCAGACCTATGAGGAGCTTTTAGATCTGGGAATTGCACGAGAATTGGCCCGAATTGATCTTCCTCTTAGTCTATATACCCAGTGGTATTGGCAGATGGATTTACATAATCTATTTCATTTTCTCAAACTGCGGATGGATGAGCATGCTCAGTTTGAAATCCGTGCATATGCCGAACAGATTTTTACACTTGTAAAAATTGTATGTCCAATTGCCAGCGAGGCTTTTGAGAATCATATTCTGCATGGAAAAAGTTTTTCCCGTGAAGAGCTTCAAGCCATTCAGGTAATGATTGACGGTGAAGCCTGTCCACTGAGCGGAAGAAAGCGTGAGCAGTTAATGGATAAACTGAAAAAATAAAATATTGCACAAGAACTTTGATGTGCTAAGGTCTGAGAGAGTGCAAAGATTGCAGAGACTGCAAAGGGTGCTTAGACTGCAGAGACTGCTTAGGTATCTGTTTCTTTAATGAGCCTTTTCTCAAGGACCGAAGGATCCTCAAGAATAGATTTGAAAGTATTCAGAGCTTTCATGAAATAGTAGCCCTCGGCAATCCTTTCATCCATAGTAACGGAAAAATCAATCACATTGCTGTATGAGCTGTTTCCGTCATCTGCCAACTGCCGTTTCCTCGCCATACTGCCGAAGGTGATAAACATAGATGATGTCCCGTGGTTATATAAATGGTGCAGAGCAGGTTCGGATATTCCCAGACTTCCGAGGTTTGCAATACCAGCAGAGGCATGCATTCCATCAACATCCCTCAGAATTTTCGGGTATCTACCGATGGAATCAAGGACTTGAAACAATTTTATTACCCCGATGCGTAACGGCTTAGGTAGTTTGAAAAGTTTTTTTATTATAGCTTCCTCGGGGGTCTCTTCGTCATGTCGGGCGGAATTAATTGAATGACGCATGACTGCAGCAATCTCCTCAAATGCCATATCGGGTTCAAATGTAACCAGGACATTTCTTTCCGGGGCATCCTCGGTGTAGTTGGTTTTTATGACAAAATTAAAGGAGAGTTCCTTTCTCTGCCAAAATTCATGGCCTGAAATAAAACGATTTAATGCTGGAAATTGGGCAAAAGTGCGAACTATGGCAGCCATGATAATATCAAAAATTCGATATTTTTTTTCGTTTGCCCTGCGGTTTTTCTCTTCAATAAAATCGACTGCCCCGGAAATATCTGCA
>JAIPFQ010000047.1:0-13727 GCA_021736605.1 Spirochaetales bacterium
TGATCTGATGTTCGCCATCAATATTCCGCAGGAAGCCGTAGTGATACCTGAGAATATCGATGCGATTCGGGCAGCCATGAAGATGCAGGATACTCGGGAAGCCGGTACTGCAGAGACAAACAAATATTTGGGGATGAAATAGCAATTTATAAACCATAGCCTCCAGTGCAGGATGTCTTCGTTGAAGATATCCTGCACAATTTTAAAGGCCGTGATAGATTTTTAAGAAGACAATAAGAATATGGAGAAAAAATTATGGATAAAAAGAAAGTAGGGGTAATACACACCTTTTTATATTCAGTAGAGGATTTGAAAAAGCTTTTTGCAGAATTAGTTCCGGAAGTAGAAATGATAAATATCATTGATGACAGTCTCCTTAAAGAAGTGCTGGCTAATGGAGGACCAACAAATGCTGTAAAAAGGAGGATTTGTAACTATGCTCAGGAATTAGAGGCTTCCGGCTGCAGTATGATTTTAAATCAGTGTTCTTCAGTAGGGGAAGTTGCCGATTTAGCACAGAATATTATTTCGATTCCATATGTAAAAGTTGATAAACCTATGGCTGAAGAGGCAATAGCTTTAGGAAAGAATATTGGAGTAGTTGGAACTGCTTATACCACATTGGGACCATCAGCTCGCTTAGTAAGAAATACTGCTGTAGAGATTAAAGCAGAAGATGTAATAGTCAATGAATGCTTTGCCGACGGAGCTTATGATGCTTTACTGAATGAGGGTAATAAAGAAAAACATGATAAAATTTTAATGGAAACAATTGATAAGGCCTGTGAAGAAAATGATGTCGTTTGTTTAGCGCAGGGAAGTATGTTGAGCCTGGTTGAAGTTTGTAAAAATAAACCGGTACCGGTACTGCACTCATTTCATAGCGGGGTAGCCCAAATAAGGGATATTTTGAATTTGTAAAAAGAAATGAATAAAAAAGATTTGAATTTTGACTAATGATAAATGAAGTATGTATAAACAAAATATCGGGGTTTCACATTTCTCCAGTTAAATGATAATATGGATTGGCAGTTAAATAGTTAAGATGATGAATTTTAGTAACTTAATAAAGATAACATAATCTATCATAAAAAGCTAACAGGAAACTATCCATAGTAAAGTATTATAAAAATTCTGGAGTAATCAATGAAAAGAATTTCATCTAAAGATGTAGCTAGGGAAGCTGGAGTTTCGCAATCTACTGTATCACGTGTCTTCAATAATAACAGCGGAATACCAGTTTCCCAAAAAAAAATTGATATTGTACTTGAAGCTGCCGAGCGTCTGGGATATCGCCCAAGTTTGATTGCACGTTCCTTAAATCAACAATTCACCAATATAATTGGTATTGTAATTAGAAATTTTTCAAATCAATTCTATATTGAATCATTGAGATATTTTTCTGAGCTCTTTCAAAAGAAGGGATACACAATCATGCTTTTTAATATTCAGCAGGAAGGAGAAATAGAAAATGACCTTCTTCGTGCTCTCGAATATGAAGTTGATGGTATAATAATTACTTCAGCAACACTTACATCTCCTCTGGTCAAGAAATTTCAGAATTATGATACGCCGGTGTTTCTTTTTAACCGCTTAAGTGACGGGGAGAGTGTTAATTCTGTCTGCTGCGACAATGTTGCTGGTGGAGAGAAAATTGCTGAATATTTGATACAGACTGGACACAGAAATATGGTCTATATTTGTGGTGACAGAACTACTTCCACAAATAGGGACAGGGAAAACGGCTTTTTAGGGAAGGCTGCAGAACTTGGTTTTCAAAAGCTTCCGGTGTATGAAGGAGATTTTTCTTACAAATCGGGGTATGAAGCTGCGGAACGACTTATATCTTCAGGAGAAAGTTTTGATGCAGTTTTTTGCGCATCCGATTATATGGGAATTGGATTTATGGATTACATTAATGCTGAAACAAATTTAAGCATTCCGGATGATTTTTCTCTTGTCGGTTTTGACGGAATTCCACTTCAGAATGAAAAAATTTATCCCCTTACAACGTATAAACAACCCTTGAAACGGATGGTAGAGAAAACCGTACAGCTTATGCTTAAGAAAATTGAAAATTTTTCCTCTGAACCTATGTCCTATTTGTTTAATGGAGAAATACTTGAACGTGGTACAGTTAAAAATCGGAATTCGTAAATGATCGAAAAAAGTTTTATTATGTGAATAAATATTATAAATTTTCTTGGAGTAAATTTCCATGGAGTATTCTATGTCAAAGCAATACGATATATTTGATAAGGAATTTGAATCGTGTATTTATAAGGAAAAAAAGCTGGATATAGTTTCTCGGGGCTTTAGATTTATTGAAGGTCCGGTTTGGGATGCACTGAATAATCGACTTTTTTTTAATGACATAAAAGGGAATGCCATTTATACCTGGTCAGAAAACACAGGCTTGGCAGTATTTCGAGATAACAGCTATATGGCCAATGGAAATGCTTTTGACAACGAAGGGAATCTTATAACATGTGAGCATGCAGCCAGCCGTATTTCTTTAACAGAACCTAATGGTAAATATAGTGTTTTAGCAGACTCTTATAAAGGAAAACAGCTGAACAGTCCAAACGATGTTATTGTAAGCAGAGATGGGACAATTATTTTTACGGATCCAGCCTCAGGTAGAAGTCCCGGATTCGGGGTCCCGAGGGAGCAGGAACTTGATTTTCAAGGGGTTTTTGCTCTGAAACCGGGTAATACTGAATTGGAATTACTAATAAGTGATTTTGAAATGCCTAACGGATTATGTCTTTCCCCAGATGAAAAATTGCTGTATGTAAATGATACCAGAAAACAGCATATACGAGTTTTTAACTATAAAAAAACTAGGAGTGCCTCATCAGGTAGAATATTCGCTGAATTCACTCAAGATTTACCAGGAAAGGCTGATGGTATGAAAATAGATTCTTTCGGCCGCATATATTGTACCGGACCAGGCGGAATTCTTGTATTTACTCAAGCTGGGAAACTCATTGGTAGAATTCTTGTTCCTGAGCAGACAGCAAACTTTACTTGGGGCGGGAAAAATCGTAAAACACTGTTTATAACTGCTTCTACTACATTATACTCTTTAGAAACTAGATAGGCTGCTGAATTGTATAAAAGCCATAAAAATGCGCTGCAGTTCTCCGCCGATTTCAAATTTATTACATTCTACTGTTTACATAAAAATATATATAAATAATTAAATTTATATAAAAATGAACTGCAAATATTTGACTTTTACTAAATAACTGTATAAAATAATGAATATCTATTGTTATCTCAGGAGGATTTGATGCTGATTTTAATTTCCGATGCTTTTGATGCTTCCCTCCCGGCTAAGCTGGGAAAATTTGGTGAAGTAACTGATGATAAAGGGCGTTTAGCAGAAGCAGATGTCGTTTTGGTAAGAAGTAAGACCAAGTGTACAAAAGAGTACATCGATGAAGCTGAGAATTTAAAACTCATTATTCGAGGCGGAGTAGGCATTGATAATATTGACAAGGATTATGCGGAAAGTAAGGGTATAGAGGTGAGAAATACCCCTAAAGCATCATCTATTGCCGTTGCAGAACTCGCATTTTCTCTCATGCTAGCTGTTCCTAATCAAATTGTAAAAGCTCATAATAGTATGAAAGAGGGTAAATGGATAAAAAAAGAGATAAAAAGAACTGAACTGTATGGGAAAACACTCTGTTTGGTAGGAATTGGTAATATTGCGCAGAAAGTAGCTGTTCGAGCTTCTGCTTTTGGTATGCAGGTTGTCTCTTATGACAAATATGTTTCAGAGAGTTCTGCTGCGGAGATGAAAACATCCCTGGAAGAAGCCGTAAAAGATGCAGATTATATATCGCTTCACCTTCCTTTAACTCCGGAAACTGAGGGTGTCTTCAATAAGGATATTATCAGAGAATGCACAAAAAAACCTGTTGTAATTAACACAGGAAGAGGTCCTTGTGTTAATGCTGAAGATATGACTGAAGCACTGAAAGCTGGTGATGTGCAGTATTATGCTGTTGATGTCTGGCCGAGTGATCCCCCTTCTCAGGATTATCCGATTCTTACTGCTCCAAATGTACTTATGACTCCCCATATTGGAGCCGGCAGCAAGGAGAATTTACTGAGAATAGGTGATGAAGCATTTACCATAGTACAGGAAGCAGTTGATGGAGGAAGATTATGAACCGAAAGAAGAACTTTTTTGCAGGACCCTCAGTTCTCCCTGTTGAAGTCCTTAATGAATTACATGACAATTTGTTGGATTTTGATGAAAACGGCTATTCCATGATTGAAGCAAGCCACCGCGGACCCGTGTTTGATAATATGTATCATGATGCATTAGATTTAATTCGCGAACTCATGGGAATTCCCGATGATTATGATATTTTTTTTCTTGGTGGAGGAGCTACACTGCAATTTGCCATGATTCCTATGAATTTTCTTGGAGCAGAACAGAAAGCGCAGTATATAAAAAGTGGTGCATGGTCGAACAAAGCTTGTGATGATGCTCAGAAACTTGGCAATGTTGATGTTGTTTTTGACGGCAAAGATTCAAATTATACTACCCTGCCTGATCCTGAGAAACTGAATATTTCTCAGGACGCATCCTATTTTTACCTCTGCTCAAACGAAACAATTGGCGGAATAGAATGGCAGGATTGGCCGGAAACTGGGGATGTCCCGCTAATTGCAGATATGTCCAGCGATATACTGAGCAGGCCTGTACCGGCTGAGAAGTTTTCCATGATATACGCCGGAGTTCAGAAAAACTTAGGTCCCGCCGGAGCTACTTTAGTGATACTGAAAAGAGATATGCTTAAGCGTTCTCCCTCAAACATTCCTGCGTATTTAAACTATAACACCCATGCAAAAAAAGATGGGCTGTATAATACTCCACCAGTTTTTTCTATATGGGCAGTTAAACTTGTGCTTGAGTGGATAAAAAAAATGGGCGGCGCAGAAGCTATGGAGAAACGTGCAATTCGCAAATCAGGTTTAATTTATAATACCATTGATTCCAGCGACGGCTTTTATAGATCCCCTGTTGATGCTGACTACCGCTCAAAAATGAACATTGTCTTCAGGTTGAGGAACGAAGAATTAGAAAAGAAATTTTTAGAGGAATGTTCACAAGAGGGAATGATGGGGCTTAAAGGGCATAGAAGTGTAGGCGGATGCCGTGCATCTGTATACAACTCTTTACCAGAGGAAGATGTACAAGCATTGGCTGATTTTATGAAAGAATTTGCCAGAAAAAACGGGTGAAATTATGAAAATTGATGAGACAAACAAAGCAATCATAAAACAGCTTCTGGATGGTAGAAAGCCGTACAGTGCAATTGCTGATGAGTTGTCGATAACTGAAAACACCGTTCGTTCCAGGGTGAATAAGCTTATTGAAGAAGGTGTTCTGCAGATAACTGGTCTTGTAGATCCGGAAACTATTCCGGGTCTGCAGGTATGTGTAATGGGGATAAAGCTGAAGACCATGGACCTTGGTGGGAAAGCAAGAGAAATTTCTCGGCTTAAAGGAGTAATTTCCGCTGCTGTTGTAACTGGCCGGTATGATCTTCTGGTAAATGTCCTCTTGAATGAAGATGAAGAATATTCCCTGATTGATTTTTTTACTAAAGAACTAGTTAAAGTAGCCGAAATACAGAATGTAGAGACATTTGTCGTATATGAGTCGCATAATCTGCAGGTTCCCTACATTCTATAAGCTATAAGTTAATTTTGCTATAAATTAATTTTGCTATAAATTAATTTTGTATAAGAGTTAAGATTGTTTGTATCTAATTTAAGATTAAATGCATAGGAGTTTATGATGGGCTTACAAACACCCCTATATTCGGTATATAAAGATTATCCCGGAGTCAGAATTACTGAGTTTCACGGCTGGGATCTTCCTGTAAATTTTTCACATGGCATAACCAGTGAGCATCAGTCTGTACGCCGGGCTGCCGGGTTGTTTGATGTTTCTCATATGGGAGAAATCCGTGTATCAGGGGAAAATAGCCAGGATTTTATTCAGAAACTTGTAAGTAACAACCTTGATAAAATTGAAGATAAGCAAGTTATGTATACTCTGATGTGCTATCCTGATGGCGGAGTTGTTGATGACCTGATTGTGTATAAGTTTAATAAAAAAAATTTTATGCTTATTGTAAATGCATCAAACAGAGAAAAGGATTTTACATGGATAAAAAATGACAATCCTGTTATTCAGTCCATGGAAAAACCTCCTATGATAGAAAATGTCTCAGAAGAATGGGCACAGATAGCTATACAGGGGCCAAAAGCAGAGAAAATTTTATCTTCACTGATTCCTGAATGCAGGGATATCGGTTTTTTCAAGTTCAGGGATGATTTAAGAATTCAGGGTATAGATGCTGTGATCTCAAGAACTGGATATACCGGCGAAGATGGCTTTGAACTCTATGTAAAGAGCAGCGGTGCAGCAGTCGTCTGGGAAACTCTCCTTCAAGCTGGAAAAGAAGATGGTCTCATGCCATGTGGTTTAGGAGCACGCGATTCTCTTCGCCTGGAAGCTAAGCTCCCCCTCTATGGGCATGAAATTAATCAGGATATTACTCCGCTGGAAGCAAATCTTCACCATTTTGTGGATTTAGAAAAAAACGATTTCATTGGAAAGGATGCCATGGTCTTCCAGCGCGAGCAGGGTATACCTAGAACCCTCCGCGGGATAAAAATGCTGGATAAGGGTGTTCCACGAGAAAATTATGAAGTATATCACGGTGATAATCGTATAGGGTTTGTTACAAGCGGAATGAAATCTCCAAGCTTAGATTCATTTATTGCTCTTGTATTAGTAAAACGGGGAACTGGACTTAAATTAGGACATGAAGTAAACGTGTCTATACACGGAAAAATGAAACGAGCTGTCTTAGTGAAGACACCATTTTATAAAAAAACCGGGAGGAATTAATAGTATGGGAAAAACAGTAAAAAAAGGATTGTTCTACACTAAAAACCATGAATGGGTAGCTGTAGATGGAAATGAAGTAAACGTAGGTATCACTGATTATGCACAAGACTCTCTGGGGGAGATTGTGTATGTTGATTTGCCCGAAATTGATGACAGTTTTGATGCTGAAGACGAAGCGGTGAGTATTGAATCTGTAAAAACTGCCGCGCCTGTATATGCACCTTTTTCAGGTACTATTACCAAAGTGAATGATGATTTGGAAGATTCCCCGGAACGAGTAAACGAAGACCCCTACGGTACATTTCTGTTTGTTATGAAATGTGATGATGAAGTTGATACTGATGATTTAATGAATGATGAGCAGTATACGGAATATCTGAAAACACAAGAGGATGACTGATCATGGCTCAAAATCGTAAATATTCCTATGTACCTCATACGTCTGAAGACATTGATGAGATGCTTGCATCAATTGGTGTTTCCAGAATTGAAGATTTATTTGCTGATATTCCACAAGATGTAAAGTTTACAGAAGTTCTGGGTCTTCCTGACGGAAAAAGTGAGTACGAAATAGAAAAATTCCTGCAGAATCTATCAGAAAAGAATGATAGAAAACTGAGTTTTCTTGGATGCGGAATGTATGATCATATTATTCCGGCAGCAGTCACTGCAGCTGCCTCCTCCCCGGCATTTGTAACTTCGTATACCCCCTATCAGCCTGAAATATCTCAAGGGATGCTGCAAGCGATTTTTGAATTTCAGACAATGATATGTCAGCTGACAGGTTTGGATGTTTCTAATGCTTCACTATACGATGGTCATACAGCAGCTGCAGAGGCTGTGTCCATGGCTTTTCAAGCAAAGAAAAAACGTAAAACGGTAATTGTTTCTGAAGCTGTTCATCCTTTTACGCTGAGCCTGCTAAGAACATATTTTAATGAGCAGGACATTCAGTTTCGGTCTCTTCCATTAAAAGGCGGAAAGACTGATTTTTCCCAGCTTTCATCCTTGCTTGATGATACAACTGCGGCGGTTTTTATTCAAACTCCGAATATTTTCGGTATCCTTGAAGATTTGAATGGAATCTCTGAGCTCATCCATCAGAATAAATCTTTTTTCATTCTATCATCAAATCCTATGAATTTCGGAATGACAAAAACACCTTCCGAATGGGGAGCGGATATTGCCGTCGGCGATACACAGCCATTTGGTCTTCCTGCGAATTTAGGCGGTCCCTCTGTTGGATACATTGCGGCAGTAAAGAATTTACTTCGCAAAATGCCGGGAAGAATTGTTGGAGAAACTCAAGATGATAGGGGACAGCGCGCTTTTGTATTGACACTGCAGGCTCGAGAACAGCATATCAAACGAGGAAGAGCTACTTCCAATATTTGTACTAACCAAGCTTTGGCCGCTCTGACAACTTCCGCATATATTGCCCTGGTCGGACCAATGGGCTTGGAAGAGGTGAATAGACAGAGTATGACAAAAGCTCATTACCTTAAGGAAGCTTTACTTGCATTAAAAGAAGTAAAAGATGTACCGGGGCCTTTTGCCTATGAATTTACTTTAGATTTAGGAAACCGTGCTGATGATTTCATCCAGAGAATGCTGGGGAAAGGATTTTTTGCCGGGGTTCACTTAGGAGCTTTAGACAGCAGTCTGTATGGAAAAGTTGCCGTGGCAGTAACCGAAAAAAGAACGAAAGAAGAAATAGACAGATACGTCGAAGCAGCTGGAGAGATATTAAAGGGGGATCAGCTGAATGAATAAATTGCTTTTTGAAATATCAAGAGAGGGAAGGATTGGTTATAGATTCCCTGAAAACGATGTACCAGATAAAGCTTTAGATGACTGTATACCTGAAAATTTACAGCGCAAAAGGGAATTACCCCTTCCTGAGATCTCCGAACATGAATTAGTGCGGCATTATGCAAATTTAGCCCGCAGGAATTTTGGCGTAGATTTCGGTTTTTATCCCCTGGGTTCCTGTACCATGAAATACAACCCGAAGATAAATGAAACTACTGCCTCGAACCCCGCATTCTCACAGAACCACCCATTACAGCCGGAAGAGACTATTCAGGGTTCATTGGAAGTAATGTATCTTCTTTTGAAGTACCTTTCAGAATTAACTGGAATGAAATGGGGGACTCTGCAGCCTTTAGCTGGAGCTCATGGTGAGTTTACTGGTATGCAGATTTTTAAGGCATACTTCAGAGATAGAGGAGAGCATAAACGGACAAAAGTCCTGATACCCACTTCAGCACATGGAACTAATCCTGCTTCAGCGCATTTAGCAGGATTTGAAATAATTGAAATTCCTGCAGACAATCGAGGTTTGGTGAGCTTTGAGGCTATTGAGCCGTATTTGAATGATGAATTGGCAGGTATTATGCTGACAAACCCCAATACCCTCGGATTATATGAAAAAGAGATTATGGAAATTTCCCGGGGTGTCCATCAGGCAGGGGGGCTTCTCTATTACGATGGAGCAAACATGAATGCGGTTATGGGTAAATCACGTCCTGGGGATATGGGTTTTGATGTTCTCCATCTTAATTTGCATAAGACCTTTTCAACTCCCCATGGCGGCGGAGGACCTGGTTCAGGGCCTGTATTAGTACAGGAAGCTTTGCTGCCTTTTCTTCCTGTACCTGATATTGGGCTGCAGGACGAAAAGTTTTCATGGATATGGAACAGACCGAAAAGTATTGGAAAAGTCTCAGGCTTTTACGGTAATTTCGGCGTAATTGTAAGAGCTTTAACGTATCTGATGGTCATGGGAAAAGACGGTCTTACTCATGCATCGGAAATGGCAGTACTTAATGCAAATTATCTGCGGTCTCAGCTGAATTCACTCTATGAAATTCCTTATGGTGACATGTGTAAGCATGAATTCGTCATATCAGCGAAAAAGATAAAGGATGATACTGATGTTTCAGCAATAGATATCGCGAAAAGCCTGATTGATAATAATATTCATCCTCCGACAATTTATTTTCCTCTGATTGTACCTGAAGCGATGATGTTTGAACCAACAGAGACAGAGACAAAAGAAACATTGGATGATTTTATCAAGGTTATGAAGGATATATATAAACAGGCATATGCAAACCCGGAATATATCCAGAATGCCCCCGTACACACTGAAATTGGCAGAGCTGATGAAGTCGCTGCAGCAAGGCACCCAAAAGTCTCTTGGGCTGGGGGTGAATAGCAATAGCAGGTTGTTTTTAATGGAAAAGACATATACAATACTGGTAGTACATACAAAGGTACATACGAGGAGGAGATATGGCAGACCTGAAAACAAGCTATTTAGGAATGGAGTTGGATAATCCTGTTATAATTGCCAGTTCCCGTCTTACATCCACTTTAGATGGTTTAAAAAAGTGCGAAGATTCCGGCGCCGGTGCAGTTGTTATAAAATCACTCTTTGAAGAACAAATTGACAGCGAATCAAATGAAATGATCAACAGCATGGAGTATTTTTCCTATACTGATGCTTATGATTTCTTTGCTAACAGAAGCAGAGATTATTATATTGATACCTATTTGGAGACAGTTGAAAAGGCAAAGCAGAGTCTTAATATTCCTGTGATAGCCAGTGTGAACTGTAAAAAGGCTGGAACGTGGATAGAATATGCCGGAAGGTTTGAATCAGTCGGAGCAGATGCCCTTGAGCTGAACATTTTTGTTATTCCTTCTGATGTCAATTCCGACAGTTATGCTGTTGAACAGGTTTATACTGATATTCTCCAGAAAGTTAAACATGAAATTACTATCCCTGTTGCCTTGAAAATTGGACCGCATTTCAGCGGAATGGCCAATTTTATGCGCAGGCTGGATAAACAAGGCTCAAACGGGTTGGTAGTATTCAATCGGTTTTATAAAACAGATATTGACATTGAGTCCATGGAGCTTAAACCCGGGAAAATTATCAGTGTTCCTGAAGAGGCTGCTTTAACATTGCAGTGGGTAGCTTTAATGTCAGGGGAACTTGATGCTGACGTATGTGCAAGTACTGGAATCCACGATGGTAACATGCTCATTAAACAGCTTCTTGCTGGCGCCAATGCTGTACAGGTATGCTCCACTATTATGAAAAACGGATATGGAGTTGTTAATGATATGAAAAGCAGACTGAATACGTGGATGGACGAAAAAGGCTTTTCTTCAATTAATGACTTTCGCGGTATGCTGAGTCAGGAACAGTCTGAAACTCCGGAGATTTGGGAAAGGTCACAATATATAAAAGCAATCTGCGGAATCAGTTAATATGAAAGAAGCTAAGAAGTATGATTTTTCAGATATTGCGCCTTATAAAGATGAAGATGTATCAGTAGTTGTAAATAGGCTTATAGAGAGCAAGCAGTTTCTTGATGCCCTTGGGGAGATGATATATCCCACTGTTCCTTATGTGCTTGCTCCTATGAAAAGAACACATATCAAGCATCAGATTGAGCAGATGCTTGAAGGTGTCACCACCATAAATGAAGTACAGAGGCGAGTTATCTATGGGCTTATTACGCACTCTGTCATAGAGAAAACTACCGAAGAACTCACTTGGAGCGGTTTAGAGAATATTGATAAAAATACGGCTTATCTTTTTTTGAGTAACCACAGGGATATTGCATTGGATCCAGCCTTTCTTAATTATATTCTTGGGAATAATGGATATCCCTATACAGAGATCTCTTTTGGAGATAATCTTCTGATAAATCAGACAATTACTGATATTATTCGTTTGGATCGGGGGGTTATTGTAAAAAGAAGTCTGCCGCTGCGGGAAAAGTTTATCGAATCAAAGCGGCTCTCATCATATTTTTTTGAAACTATTCGAGGCGGTCGTTCAATTTGGGTGGCACAGAAAAGCGGCAGAACAAAGGATGGTAATGATATAACCAACCCTGCTACGCTGAAAATGCTCCATCTTTCGCAGAAAGAGACGGGTATATCTTTTACTGATCTCATGAAACAATGTCCAGTTGTACCCATTGCTATATCATACCAATATGATCCCTGTGATATTATGAAAAGCCGGGAAATAATGTATATCAAGATTAACGGTTACTATAAAAAAAAGAAGTATGAAGATTTAATCAGTATTCTCCGGGGAATAAAAAAATTTAAAGGGAGAGTGCATATTCATATTGGTACTCCAATTTCAGAGGGCTTCTCAGATACATATGAAGCTTCTAAAGAGGTCGACAGGCAGATTCATCTTGGTTACCAGCTCTGGGATACCAATTATATGGCCTATGATTATATGATGGGGAACAGTGATTTCTCTCACAAGTATTCTGAAAAGAAAATGGAAAAGTTCATTTCCCGGTTCAGTGGGATATCTGAGCAGCTGAAACGTACTGTAATTGAGTCATACGCTAATCCTGTGATTAATCAGAGGAAAGCTTTGGAGAAAGAGGCGAAAAAGACTTGAAATTATAGCCGGGGTAGTGTCGGTCAGCAGATAGTAAAAATAGGATATTGGGATTATACATGGGCAGCGGGCAGAAACTTTATTCATTATTCGTTGGTAAATTTTTCCTGTTTAAGGTTTTACTGCTTACAGGCGCATGCTTTCTAACCGGATGCAGTGTAGATAGCCCTGAAATCATTTCATTAGAGCAGAATACTGAATTCATCCGGGACCTTGAGGGAAACATCAGCAGTTCCCTGAATTTCTCTTTGCTTGTCAATGATGCTCAAGGTAAAGACGATATTCTCACTATAGATGTGTATGGTCCAGAGTCCCTTTTCTGGGATTTCTCCTTTAAAGCGCTTGTTTTTGAAGATGCAGAGAAGTCTGCTGAACAGTTTACAATACATATTCCTAAGATGGCAGCTCCTCCAGGGGAATTGATACTTCCAAGTGGAAAATATACTGTGGTCATCCATGATATAAGCAGTGAGAGTGCAGCTGCAGAATATCGGTTCAACGGCATCAGCAGTATTGATGAGGTGACAGAAGTTTTTCCGGATATTCGATTCACCAGCAGTGATAAGGGAACAAGGCAAGCAGAAAATAGTGAAGTAAGAAGAGCTGAAACCCTTCACACTTCCGCCATAGTATCATCTGTTCCTGCAGCCCTTACATTGACTGATAATGAAGGAGAGATAATGGAATCAGCAGAGATTGAAACCAGAAATTTTGATATTGATTTTAATTCCCTTAATACAGTTTCTATGATTTTATCAAAAGTTAAAATGGGGGATAGGCTGTTTTTAAGTTCTGAAAATGGAGATTATGGGTATGTATTTACTCAGGAAATTGATGTTCGGCGGATATTAGAGTTGTATTAAACTATTCGTTGGACTTTCCGAAAAAGTTCTTCCCTGCTTACAATATGCCAGATTGGTCGGCCATGGGGGCAGCGCGGTTCGGGAAGCAGGAATACCTTTTGAATCAGTTGTTCGGCACTTAATTCATCAAGACTGTCTCCATCCTTTACAGCAGCTTTGCAGGAAATTGATGCATACAGTTGTTTCTCTATTTCCTGTACATTCCCTGAAGAGTTATATATGAAATCAATCAATTCATGTTCTAAGCCCTGACAAAGTGATGGGAGTTCGGTCATCTCCCAAGTCCCTTCATTAATTCTTGAAAGTGATATGCTTATTTGCTCATAAATATTCTTATGCTGCTGCAGAAATTCATCAACATCAGGATCGACGGTGAAACTGAGAGGTATAAGAAGTTTCTGCCGCTCAGGACGTTTCTTGAGCTCCTCATAGATGATTCGCTCATGTGCAGCATGCTGGTCAATAATATAAAGAT
>JAIPFQ010000048.1:0-13669 GCA_021736605.1 Spirochaetales bacterium
TTAACCTTCACTGATTTTGAGTGGGTCTGGACCTGGAAAATGGTTCAAGTTATCTTCAGTGAACTTGAACACATCCTCCTGCAGAATGACTGCATTATAACCCTTATTCCGGTACGCTCCGACGCCGCCTACGAAGAAGTTCTCTTCAATATACAGGCCTGGGATATAGAAGCGGTGATTTCCATTCATTACGGCAACCGAAGCCTCTTCAAAGAGCTCGAGGAGGCGAACATTCCAGTGGTCATTGTGATGAATAATAATTACCAGAATGAGTTCAACTCCATCAGTGTTGATGATTTCAACGGGTCCTACGAAGGCACCAAATATTTGATCTCCCTGGGACACAGACAAATAGCCTATGTGGATTATAAAATCCCCTTTATCCCGGCACTGGTAACTGACCGTTACATCGGTTTTCATAAAGCAGTAAGCGAGTTTAATCTCTCCTATCCTGATGATCACAGAATAACTTGTGATTTTAATAATATGATGGATATCCGAAGCAAAGTCTGCAGTCTTCTTGAACAGGAACCGAAGCCCACTGCCATTTTTGCTCTGGATGACTATCTGGGTGTAAAAATCCTGACAATTCTTAAAGAGTGCGGCATACGGGTTCCGGAAGATATGTCCCTGCTTACGCCGGGGGATGTACTGGATTACCACGAACCTTATATCCCGAAAATCACCACCATGAGCATCAATTTTGAACTCATGGGAAGGCTTGCAGCAGAGCTGCTGCTGGATAAGCTTAATAATCCGCGAAAGGAGATCAGCGTTCTTAAGGTAGCCCAGCACTTAATAATTCGTGATACCTGCAGCAGTATCTGATGATCAAAGTCGATCATCAGACGTATTAAAACGAAACCTGGATAGATTCTCCTCATAGTCTTCTAACACAAGCCTCATTAAAATTTCATCAAAAATTATTACATTTCTCACTTGTTTTATTCCATTGAGGGTGTATACTTAATCTAAGAAACACTTTTTCTGTTGAGATTTGTTTTTTTAGTAATTCATTATTTTTCTGGTTTATGAACTTTATATGAATGAGGCCTATATGATAAGAATCGGTCATCGTGGTGCCGCCGGCTGGGAGCCGCAGAATACAGAGCTCTCTTTCAGAAAAGCTATAGATTTGGAATGTGACTATATTGAAACCGACCTGCATATCTGTAAATCCGGAGAAATAGTCCTGTTTCATGATGCGAGGATAGATTCTTTTACCAATGGGTCCGGGTATATTTCAGAATTGTCCATTACGGAGCTGAAAAAATTTGATTTCGGCAAAGGACAATCTATTGTACAGCTGGAAGAACTGCTCAAGCTTGCGGAAGGTAAGGTTAAACTGAATCTTGAGTTGAAGAGCAGGGGTACCGGTATTGCCGCAGCGGAAATCTTGAAAAAAACACTGAACGAAACAAACTGGAAAGCTTCGGATTTCTGTGTCAGCTCTTTTAACCATCCGGAACTTCTGAGCTTTCATGAAAGGCTTCCCGCTGTACCCGTAGGACTGCTCATTAAATCGATACTGATGAATACCACCGAGTATATGGACAGCCTGAATATAGATCTTCTGGTATCAAGTCTGGAGTTTCTCACCCCGGAACTTGTGAAGGAGATACATGAAGCAGGAAAGAGAGTATTTGTGTATACGGTAAATTATGAGGAGGATATTTCAGAAATGATCAGCCTGAAGGTTGACGGTATTGTCAGCAATTTTCCTGAAAGGATACCGAAAAGCTGACTGCAGACAGAAAGTACAGCAGATTGCAGAACAGGGAAGCAGAAAGGGACAGCAGAATAGTTCCTCTTCAGACACCGCCTGTTCCGTCTGAACAGTAATGGGAAAAATCCGGTCTATTAACGCCGGCAAAATACTATAGCATTGTCGGCCATTATTCCGGATAGATATAAAAGGAGTGGTTTTATGAAAAAAATTATGCTAGTTCTTATGGCACTGCTGCTGAGTGTCTCGTTTCTCTATGCAGCGGGAGAGCAGGAATCAGCTGTTGTCGATGAAAGCGCTGAAGTCACAATTGAATTCTGGCATGCCATGTCGGGTGACCGTATTGACCTGATTCAGGGAATTGTGGATGACTTTATGGCGGAAAATCCGAACATCACTGTGGAAGTACAGTATGCGGGATCGTATAACGATACCTTGAATAAAGTTATCTCAGCATCCAAAGCCGGAAATGCCCCCAGCGTATTTCACTCATATGAAATTGGAACTCTGGGTATGATCAACAGCGGCATGACCGTGGCTATTGACGATCTGGCAGCTAAATTCGACATGCCGATCCCCTGGGATGATTTCTTCGTCCCCGTGCAGAGCTACTATAAATATCAGGGAAAGCACTATTCCATGCCCTTCAACTCATCAACTCCCCTGGTATACTACAACAAAACACTATTTGAGGAAGCAGGACTTGATCCCGAGAATCCACCAAGAACGTTCTCAGATATCAGAGACGCAGCTGCAGCCCTGAAGAAATCAGGAATTGATACACCGATTACCTGGAACCTGCACTCCTGGTATTTTGAGCAGATGCACTGCCTGCAGGATGCTCCCTTTGTAAACAACTCAAACGGCCGTGGTGAAGAGCTGCCCACAAAGGTAGTTTTCAACGGTGAAGCGGGAAATAAGATCCTGGACTGGTGGATCGGCATGTATAATGACGGACTGTTTATGGACGTCGGCCCCGGCTGGTCCAATCACCGTGCAGCCTTCGGCTCCGGCGAAGCAGCTATGATCATGTCATCATCCTCCGATGTAAATCTGCTTACAAAATCACTGTCTGAGAAAGGATGGGAAATGGGAACCGGTTATCTGCCGAGACCTGAAGGTGCTGACGGCGGCGTGGCTATCGGCGGCGGTTCACTCTGGATGACCAATGGCCATACAGCAGAGGAAGAACTTGCAGCTCTGAAACTGGTTACCTATATCTCCAGCGACGAACCGCAGAAAGCTTGGCATAAAGGTACCGGCTATTTCCCCGTACGCAAGACAGCAATGGCTGAACTTGAAGAAGAGGGATGGTTTGAAGAGAATCCTAACTACAGAACAGCCTTCGACCAGCTTCTTGACAGCCCTGAAACCCTGAACACCGCCGGCTCACTGCTCGGTGTTTTCCCCGAAACCCGAGCAATCATTCAGTCGAAAATTCAGGAATGCTATGCTGGAAAACCAGTATCCAAGGCACTTGATGAGGCGGCAGCTCAAGTTAATGAGCTTATCGCTGAATGGAACGAAGTAATAGGTCTCTAATTTCATGTAAATTCAATTCCGGTCTCACACCAGCTGTGAGACCGGTTCTTTGTGGAGTACAGTATGAAACAAGCAGCTTTTACAAATAAATACCTTCCGTATGTACTGCTTATACCGACATTTGTCATCTTAATAATCTTTTTATTCTATCCTGCTTTTGAATCGTTCAGACTAACATTTTATAAAGTGAATCCCTATTCCGGGGCAGGAAAATTTGCCGGGCTGTATAATCTTCAGAAAATTTTTACAAACCCCGGCTATATTCAGAGTTTCCTCATTTCTGCTATTTTTGCCTTGGGGGTAGTCGGTGTCGGTCTGACCATATCCCTGCTTCTTGCTCTTCTCTTAAACCAGAAGGTAAAGGGAGCACAGATATACCGATCCCTGCTCATTTGGCCTTATGCCTTATCTCCGGCAATCGCAGGAGCTCTTTTTAATTTTTTATTCAATCCTGCAAACGGACTTGTAGGTTATTTTACCGGCATCAGGACTTGGATGACTAACGGCAATACAGCACTGTTTGTGGTGATACTAGCAGCTACTTGGAAGAATCTCGGCTATAATATTGTCTTTTATCTGACTGCTTTACGTAATATCCCAAGAGATTCCCTGGAAGCTGCAGAAATTGACGGCGCCGGACCAGTGAAGCGGTTTTTCTCCATAACCTTTGCATTTCTCTCCCCCATGACCTTTTTTCTCCTGGTCATGAATACGATATATGCCTATTTTGCATCCTTCGGGCTGATTGACGTTCTGACGGAAGGAGGACCGGCAGAAAGTACGAATATTCTGATTTACCAGCTCTACCGTGATTTCTTTGTGAATTCAAGGATCGGTTATGCGGCGGCAGAAAGCCTGATGCTGTTTATGCTGGTGGTACTGCTGACCATTGTGCAGTTCAAGACAACTGAGAAAAAAGTCTATTACCAATAGGAGAATTTTGAGATGAAACGTTCACTGAAAAAAACTGTCGGCCTTCATGCCCTGCTTATATTTGCCGTGCTTGTAGTCTGTATGCCCGTTATTCTTGCCTTCATCATCAGTTCACAGACTGAAACCGAAGTCCTCTCTTTTCCTCCTAAACTTACCTTCTCCAACAACTGGGTATACAATTATACCACCGCCTGGAAGAGAATAGATTTGGGCAGGATGATGTTTAACTCGGCGTTTATCGCTATTATGGTCACTATCGGAAAAATCATCATGAGTCTGCTGGCGGCCTTTGCCTTTACCCATTTTGAGTTCAAGGGCAAGCAGATCCTATTTTTCCTTATTATCGTAACGCTGCTCCTCCCGGTACCGGTAAGGATTGTTGCGTTGTTCGATGTGGTACGCAGTTTCGGCTGGATAAACACTTACATGGGCCTTATTGTTCCGTTTTTAGCCAGCGCCACTGGTACATTTCTTTTCATCCAGCGGTTCAAGACAATACCGAATGAACTCGTGGAGGCATCCAAAATGGACGGCTGCCCGCCGATGCAGTACTTCTTCAAAATCCTGCTGCCCCTGACGAAAAGCACCATCGGCGCACTGGTGGTCATCGAATTCATCTATATCTGGAATCAGTATTTATGGCCCCTCATGGCTACAAACACCGACAATATGCGGGTTGTTCAGATCGGCATCAAGATGCTGATGAACGCCGAATCATCAAACAACTGGGGAGTCATTATGGCAGGAGTCATCATGACTATGATACCTCCGCTTTTGGTATTCTTTATTCTCCAGGAGAGCTTTATGCGGGGATTTGCACTACAGAGCGATAAGTAGGATCACTGCATAAAGGCTGGATAATGACTGAATGAATGAATGAAGGCTGGAAGACGCAAAGCATAAACCTTCAATCCCTTAAGACAAAGAGACTGTCTGCAGATCGCTTTTCAAGTCTGTGCTCTGCTCTGTTTCTCATCGATTAAATATACCAGGAGAATCTCTTCAAGGGTCCTTTGCGGGCCGGGTTCTCCTGTATAGTTTCGGCGTGCCACCCATTTTGCCCGTTCCTGGTAAAACCGATAAGCCTCCCGCGGATCAAGCACCTTACCATCGGCCAGAAGGGTCTTCTTCCCCAGCAGTCCGTTAATTTTCTCTCTATCAATAACCGCCAGTTTCTGCTTTTCCATGCGTCGGCGCACCAGAAGAATATCTTCATAAGAAAGACCGAAGAGAAATTCCTCCAGCGCCTGTATCACCTCTTCATCATCCCCCCATGCCATAAGGAAGCGATGCCAGCGATCCGATAGACTGCTTGAGATTTTCATCAGTTCGATTGTTCCCAGCATGGTCCCGAAAACCGGAGCCGCCCTGTTCCGCATCATCCAGAGATCGACAATATTGGAGGCATACTCCGTTACATTTCGATCAAAACGAAACTCCCACAAATAGATCAGATCCACCGCCGCCTGTCTGCGGATACCCGGGTCATAGCGGCCTTCACGTTCAATGATTACCTGATAAATGTCTTCTGTAAGCAGGGAAAAGATAATGAACTCCCAATACTGCTGCAGACCATCAAGAAAGGAGTTCAGGTCAGGAAAATCTGTACAGAGCTGGATAAGGTAGCCGAAAAAATTGAATTTTGCGATATTGAAGCTTCTGCCGACTACTACCTTTGTGGGAAGCAGGACCGTATGATCACAGCCGTCCTTGTAGAGAATTTCAATCAGAGATTCCAGGGTATACTGACGATTCCCCACCCTCCGCTGATCCAGGATCGATGGGAAATGGGAAAATACATTAGACAGACGGGAGATATCAGCCTCGAGTTCTCTGCAGACCCGGTACTCATCATCATCAATTTGTTCAAGCTGTCCCATGATTTCATCGATCAGCTGCTGTTCCTCTTCTTCGTAGACGCGAAAATGTATGACTTCCTGCATTCCTGCAGTATAAACCTGAAAAGAAGATTAAACAATACAGCTCAAACCGGGATAATCTCCTGCTCCACACCGAGGCGGTTCTTCTTCATTTCCGCTATCAGGGGGTGAAAACGGCTGTCGGTAACGGAATCAAGCCTGCGCAGTTCAGAATCAGCTAGAGGATACCCGTAGGGCAGATATTTTCTGTAGGTCTCTGCATCCATGCGCCAAAGATTGACGGGCTTTCGGGAAACTTCAGCCGCCAGGGAGCAGACATGCTGAGTAATCAGCATACCCGCAGGATCCAGGTCGCAGAAGCAGTACAGATCAGCGTCGGATTCGGCCAAAAGCCTGATAAGAAGGGAATCAGCCTGGTTCGGAAATCCCCCCAGATACACGAAGCCTGAAAAATGCACAGGTCCTTGTTCAGATCCAGGCTCTTGTTCAGATCCATGCTCTTCTGTTTGATAAGTCCATGCTGACGATCGTACCGCTGAATAGTAGCTCTCCTTGTTCTCCAGCAGCAGTATTGCTGGAGGGACAGGACTGTAATCAGTGTGGTTTGAGACTTCTGAATTCGATGCAGATTTGGGAGACGAGGGGGCCGAAGAGGACCAGGAAATCGCCTCTTTCATGCTGATCAGCGGCAGGGTAAGACTCTTTCCGGAAATATCCCAGCTTCGATTGTCGGCAAAACGCAGAATTCCGGGAAGGCAGAAGCTTGTTTCAGGATAGGCCCGCTCCAGCTGCAGACGTCGAGAGAGCGGCTCCCCCAGCAGCTCCGCCGCAAGCCGGTCCGCCGTCGGGAGGATCCTTTCCACCCGCTTCGAATCATTGAAGAGAGCTATACTCAACTGCCGAATTGTCAAACCTGCGGCCTGTGAAGCAGGGAAATCCGCCAGACAGAGCATATCCTCCGCCAATTCAGGAAAATCATTCATTTGGGCTGATGACTGAGCGCTGCGAATATGGAGGTCGACCGGTTCATCGGGAGGCAGCCGCTCAAGCAGCTTCCGCTTCAGTTCCGCAGCCAATTCAGAATTCGGCGTAAAGCCTTCCACCTTCCTGCGCAGCTCCTCCCCCGTAACATGAGGGCTGGCTTCACCGGCAAATCGATACAATCCATCAGGATCTGCCAAATAGAGAGCTTCCAGTTTATCTCCCTGACGATAACGTTTCCATTTGGCACGAAGAATACCCTGATCACAGAGTTCATCCACCGCATCCAGGAAAGCTGTTTTCTCCTCATAGTCATCACGAATCTCCGGGAAAAGACGGTACCAGCCGGAAATTCGCAGATCCCTCCCGCCGCGGTAGGCTGCTGACTTGGGGTATTTCTCAATAAAGCGGGCACAAATTAATGCAGCGTAATCTTCCATACGTTACTCCCCACAGATCTCTCTTCCAGTTCTCTTTTATGAATCAGTACTGCTGCTTTTCTTGCCGCGTTTATCATTACGTTTCTCGCTGTGCTTCTCGAGGCCCTTCTCACCTGTATCCTCATCCTCATCCTCATCCTCATCCTCATGCCCGTCATCTTCCTCAGCTCTGCCGCCATCCTCAGGCAGCACGCGATAATCTCTGATAAAGGCGAGATAATCCTTTCTCAGAATGAGATTTATTCGATCCGTATACGGCGCAATGGTCTCTATCTTCTCCGTAGGCACGGCGGTAAGCACCTGAATGCCCATATTGCGGAAGAAGTTCAGCATATTGCCGATACGGTCGTCATCCATCTTGTTGAAGGCTTCATCGAAGAGGACTAAGCGCACCGCATGCTCATCATCCTTGAAAAAGCGGTAGAATGAAGCAGCGATGGCAACATAATAGGGAGTCTGGGTTTCTCCGCCGGATTTCTCCCGGAGGCTGCGACTCAGGGAGGATTCAAGAGGGCGCCCTGATTTTGCATCGATGGTGGCGGTATGCTTGATCTTGATATCGTAGGTAAAGTACATCCGGTAATCGCAGATTTCCCGAACCTCCTGGGAGTCCAGGTCGTTCTCCAGGATACTGTCGAAGAGCTGCTCAATACTGCGCCGCTGCTCCTCATTGGTGAACTGCTCGAACAGGGTTCCCTCAGTCTCGTGAACCGCGGCGGCATCAGCAATTATTTTCAGCAGCTGCCGCTTCTCCGGTTTGGCCTGGAGGGTGAAACTGTACTGGTCCTGGCCGAAGGTCATGGTTTTCAGAATGGCATTCAGCTCGGAGAAGCTCTCCCGCGCGTCGGTGAGGTACTCGTTTAAGCGTGAAACAAAGTGCTCCCGGAACTGCTGTTCCGCCTCCTGCCGGGCACGCTGGATTTTCTCTCGGTAGAGGGGGAGTTCAGTACGCTTGAAGCGCTCCAGCGTATCCAGGAATTCTCTGGAATTATCACCATCCATGGTCATATAGGTATTATAGCGACGGTTATACTGCTCCTTCCGAGCACGCAGCAGCTTATTGGCTTCATTCAGTTTCGTCTGGGTTCCTTTTTTCGATGAACTCATACTGGAGAGCTTGTACTCCAGTTCATCCAGGGAGGAGGATTTTGAAGTATGGCGTTCGTGGAACTCCTTGAACTCGCTTGTCAGCTCCGCATGCTGATCGAGAAACTGCTTCAGGCCGGTCTCGGCCGTTTCCAGCTCCCCCTTAAGGGTCTCATACTCAATCTCCAGCTGCTGAATGACGCTCTCCAGGCGCCCGGACTGACGGATCTGCCCATCCTGTTCCAGCTGAAGCTCATCCATCTGCTCCTTGAGGGTCTGCAGGGAGTTCTTCATGTCTTCAAACTCTGAAGTATCAATCGTTTTCAGCTGCTCCAGGACCTCCTGAAGCTCCGCGGCAATGCGCTCTCTCTTTTCAAAGGCGTCTTTGAGGTTCTTCAGCTCATAAACGGCATTCATGCCCCGCTTGATAATCTCCAGTCGCTGCTCATGCTTGGTGATCTGACCCTTCAAGCTGCTGATTAGGGTCTCAAGTTCAGGGATACGCTTCCGGATGGCGGCAAGCCGCTGGGCTTTCGCCGATTTACCGATGTACCATCGAGAGTAGACGGATTCATGGATTCTGGAAGCTGTTTTACCGGAATACTTCATGCACTCCCTGGTTACCGCCCGGGAGTGGTTCTTAAGGGTATCTAGATTCGCCATCATCACGTTGCCCAGCAGATATGCGATACAGCGCCTTGCCAGGGGAGATGAGGCCTCCACCAGTTCCGCCAGTGAGCCGGGAAGAATTTCGACCTGCTTCATTCGCCCTACATTCGGCAGCCCCACTCCGGAGACCTCCTTCGGCAGGCTGTCATAAACGCTGAGTGCTTTCTGGAAGTTATGCTCCTCCACCAGGATATTGAAACGCTGGGTGTTGAGCCAGCCCTCCACGGCATTCTGCCACTCCGGCCGGATGACCTCCAGCAGATCCGCCAGGACCCAGGCATCGATATGCTGCTTCTTCAAAGCCCGCTGCAGCTGATTGGTACTCTCCGGATAGCGCAGTATCCCCCGGGAAACCTCCTGCTCCTCCTGCTTCAGGTCCGCAAGCTCCCGTTCAAGCTCCTCAAGCTCGCGCTGCCCCTTAAGCTTGGCCTCGAGTTCACCGTTCTGCTCCTCCCCGAGCTGCTGGATCTCCTCCTGAAGATCCTCCCCGATACTCCGCTGCAGGAGGGCTTCAGTCTGTTTGTGCAGGGTGGTGTGCCGCTCTATGCGCCCATCCTGCTGGGCTGCTGCCTGCTCTAGCTGCTCCTTCTCCCGGGAAAGCTGCAGGTAGATGCGGTGGTTGTCATTCCGACTCAAGGCGAGCTGCATTTCATCATGCCGCTGCTGCAGGCGTCGGTGCCGTTCCTTCAGCTCTTCGATATGCTCCAGCAGCCGCTTCTGCTTTTGCAGATCGCGCTCATGACTATCCCGATTCAGGCGCTGTTTCACCGTAAGAATATCCACCGGCAGCTGACGTTCCAGGTACTCCTGTTTTATGATTTGCTTCAGCAGCTGGTCCGCCTGTCCCTGCAGCTCCTCCACCCCTTCCAGGGCGGATATTTTCTCCTCCATCTCCACCGCTTCTCGCTCAGCTTCCTTGTAGTTCAGCAAGTTCTCCTTCATGGCGCTGATATCCACCTGGCGCTCCTCAAGGATATAGTCGCAGACAAAACGATCAACGGACTGCAGCGGGGTGAAGGAGACAGAGCGAATCAAGGCCTCAAAATAGGGATTGAAGCTTACATTCCGCCGATGCACCCCCAGGAGCTGGGTGAGGCGGTTGTTATAGTCCTTTTTAGTGGCGCAGAGGGTCCCTCCCTGGCGTTTGATCTTCTCCCGAAAGCTCCGGGGCAGCATCATGGTCTGCCCGTTATAGACCTGAATATCCTCCAGCTTTCCCTGTTTCAGCAGCCAGAACTTCTCCTTCATGTCCGCATTCAGATATACCTCGACCTGCACTCCGGCTAGGAAGCTCATTTCCGCGGTGCTGAACTCAAGAATAATATGGGTGATGGTGTCGCCGCGGTAATACTCCAGGTCGGTGGCGCCGATTTTGCATCGGCAGTAGCTCTCCAGAGTCCTTTCCGTCCGAGCTTCCGTGGCGGCGGCATTGAACTTGATCTTTCTGATGTCCGCGATGAGGGCATACTGTATGGCGTCGATGATGGTTGACTTCCCGCTGCCGTTATCCCCTGCAATCAGGGTGGTCATATCCAGGTCGATGACGGAGTCGTGGAAATAGTGCCAGTTCACCAGGCGTACACGATTCAGTTTAAGCATCCGTCTCCTCCTCCGCTTCAGCGGAAATATATCCATCAGCGTCAGCGTCAGGATCTCCTTCAGCGGCATCACCGTTCCGCAGCGCTTCGGCATCAGCAGAATCCCAATTTTTCTCTTCATCCCCCTCCTGACCTGTGAGTTCCTTGATCCGGTCGTGCATTTCATCAATGGTTTCACTGTCCAGGACAAAGGAGATGGAGGGATAGAGCAGTATGACCGTTTCGGGATCTGTTTCATCACCCCGTACATCGATAAGCTTCAGCAGCTTAAAGCGGTGAAGGATGTCCCGCATACGGGTTTTATTCAGCATCCGTTCGGTGAGCACCTTGAATTTTTCGTGAAATTCGTACTGACGGATAATATTCTCGCCGCTGAGGTTTATTTCCTGCTGCTTCTCTTCATAGAGCAGGCGCATAACCAGGAGGGAGAGGGTTTCATCAAGATTCAGCTGGTTCCGCCCCGATCCCGGGCCTGCACAGGAGATGACGCCGAGATGCTCATCCTTGCGGATCTGCCAGGAAGCCAGGGAAAGATAGGTCTCAAAGAGTTCGAAATTCGCCGTTACAAAGCGGTAGAGCTCCCGATCGCGATCTATCCGTTTGATGATGAAGGTAGATGTAAAGAGCGTGTTCAGCGCCCTGGCGAAGAGTTCCCGGTCATGTTCAGTCATGACGGATATTTTCTCCAACTGATATTCCATATATATCCTTTGTTGTCCTTTATTTGTCTTAATTTGCCTTTATTTGCCTTTATTTGTCTTAATTTTCTTAAATTATGCCTAAAGATAAACTTACATTCATCTTTGCGGCCTTTTTACCATGATCCTTTCACTTCATCCGCTTTTCTGAAACGGATAGAAAGAGGTGCCGACGAAATTCAAAGCGGCCGATGCGGTCCAATCCGTCCTCCCAGCGGATGCGGTAGGGGAAGCGCCCCTCCCGCCCCTCGGCATAGGCCGCCGCATAGACCACGCGGATAAAATCATCCATGGAGCTGATGATTTCTGAAGCTGGGGTGGGAGATCCGTCGGCTCGACATACCCGGTCGAGAAACTGCCTGATTTTTTCAGGATTCAGCTGGTTCTGTATCCTCAGCCGCATCTCCGCCTCCAGCTCCTCGGTGTTCAGGGCGGTCAATTCCGGTTTGGCAATAACGGTTTCGGCATCCCGCCGGAACTTACGGGTATACAGGGATGTCTTGATCAGGAAGGAGGCATTGAAGAGCTTCGGGCGGAGCTCGGTATAGGCGCTGCTGTGCTCCTGTATCCCCTTCATAATCGTCTTCACCTTCCCCTGCAGGGAAGAGTCGGCATAGAGCCTTGCTTTTATTTTCTCCGTGGAGATGCGTGAGTACTGCCGATTTTTGTCGTCAATCTCCTCCAGAATGGGGTCGATGTGCTTGAGTTCGTCCCTGATCTCCTTGAGCATGGCTACCAGGCTCACCCGGACCTCCCGGCGCGGTCTGTTCCGGATTACGGCAAGCTTACCGGCGGTTTTTTCCAGCCAGGTCTCATTCTGCAGAAACTCATTTACGGCTTTGATGATGGGGGGCCGGTATTTAGAGAGATTATCCGAGGTTTTCAGACGATTGTAGGCCTTGTCCACGATTTCCTGCATATAGAGGTCGTAATGGATATGGAGCAGCTCGCTGACTTCGGCATCTTCATGGAAAATCCGCTCTATGTGGGTCTTGATGTTCTGGGAAAGGACTTTGAGGGATTCTATGAGCCTGCGGGTGTGGTCCATGGCATTGAGTACTGCGTGGTGCCCCTGGTCTGCGGCGGCTTCGGAACAGATGGAGGTATAGATGCCGATTACATGGCTTTCGTACTCCACCTGCAGCCCCTTTACGGTTTCCAGCATTGCTGCATAGTAAGGTCTGGCCCACATGCTGATATTAATTACCTGGGTGTAGTCGGCAAGGATCTCTTCGCTCATCCAGCCGTAGGAAATAAGACGACGGAGAAAGAGAGATGCCAGACTGCGGGGATTAGCGGATTCGAATTTCAGTAAATCGTCTTCCGGTGCTTCAGCATCAGCAGATACAGCGGGATCAGTTTCAGGACCAAGATCAGCTTCAGCATCAGCTTCGAGGCCAGCTCCATTATCGCCATGTATACCATTTTCTGAATTCTTTTCCGCATTATTTTGAGCTTTTCCTGCAGTTCCGCGGTTCTGCTTTTTTCTGATATGCTCCGGCACGTTCAGCTCCAGGGCAGCTCCGTTAAACTGCATGCCTGACTCTTCGGTAAGGTACTCCTCGAAGGTCGAGAGCACCAGCTCACGCTCAACCCCCGTACTGTAGGTTTCAAAGAGCCGATAGTAACGCAGCAGAAGCTCAGCGTAGTGTTTGCGGTGCTTGGAGGCAAGGGGAAAGAAAAAGTTTTCGGGGACCTCTGAGAAAATTGACTGCGGCATGATATCTCTATTCTATAGAGAAAATAGTCCGAGTTCAACTGAATCCTTAAGGAAAAATGTGCAATCTGCTTAACATCAGAACAAATGCAGAAAAGGGTGCTTAATCTACACTGGAATGCTGCCGAGATGTACTGATAGGAGTCACCTTGTTTTCTAAAGTCTCATTTTCTGGGAAATACAAGCCGTATCTATTCGACACCAACAAAAGGGGCACGATTGATATTTGAAACCTTCGAGATTGACGTACCACCGGTTTCATGACCGTAATCCTGAACATTTTGCGAAATTTTGGCTTGCTATTCTGACATCATCGTTTGATACATAACTTGTAATGAGAAAATAGGTATTTCATTTACAAAAACGTTTCAAGAATATGAGAAGTTGCCGTCGTGAACT
>JAIPFQ010000049.1:0-13361 GCA_021736605.1 Spirochaetales bacterium
CTGGTTTTTGTTATCTCAGCCCGTGAAATGCTGGCACCCTGGCTGATCAGTATAGCCATTGATGAATATATAGTGCCGGGGGATCTCAGCGGTCTGGTCGGCCTGAGCCTGATTATGCTGGGACTCTATATTGTAGTTGCATTAGCCGGCTGGCTGCAGCAGTATCTCATGATTGCGGTTACCCAGAAAACCCTGCAGAGTCTGCGGAAGGAGCTTTTCGGCCATCTGCAGGAGCTTGATTTGAGCTACTTTGACAGTCACCCCCACGGCGAGCTTATGAGCCGTTTCACCAACGATGTGGAAAATATCAGCAATGTCCTGACCCAGGTAATCATCCAGTTTCTCTCCAGCATCGTGACCCTCGGCGGGGTGCTGGCAATGATGCTCATCCTGAATATCCCCCTGGCTCTCGTGACCATTGTGACGGTGCCGGTGATTTTTCTTTTTACAAAAATTATCGGTAAAAGGACACGGGAAAGCTTTAAGGAGCAGCAGAAACTTCTGGGAAATATCAATGGCCAGATGGAGGAGACCATCACCGGTATGAAGGTGGTGAAATTCTTTTGCCAGGAAGATGCCTCAGCGGCGGAGATGGAGAAGACGAACCAGAAACTGAGAAAAGCCTCCGTCCGTGCAAGTATCCTGGCGGGGCTTATGGGGCCCTTTATGAATCTGTTCAATAATCTGCGCTACGCCGTTGCTGCCGTCGCCGGTGGAGTCTTCGGCGTCCTCGGGATGGCTAGTATTGGTACAATCGCCGCCTTTCTGAACTATACCCGGCAGTTCGGGAGACCCCTCAGTCAGCTCGCCCAGCTCTACAACTCCATTCTGTCCGCTCTGGCAGGAGCCGAACGGGTTTTTGATGTGATAGACCGTAAGCCGTTGATCAGCTCCTCTCCGGATGCGCTGGATTTTGACGATGCTGAGGGGCATGTGTCTTTCAGTAAGGTTGATTTTTCCTATACCGAAGGCGTCCCTGTCCTGAAAAAGGTCTCGTTTACCGCTGATCCCGGAAAAACGGTAGCCCTTGTAGGACCGACAGGTGCAGGTAAGACGACCATCGTCAACCTGCTTACCCGTTTCTACGACATTCATGGCGGCAAAATTTCTTTGGACGGCCGCGATATTACCTCTTATCGGGTGGGCAGTCTGCGAAAAAATCTGGGATTGGTGCTGCAGGATACATTTCTCTTCAGCGGGACGGTGATGGAGAATTTGCGATATGGAAATCTTGAGGCTTCTGATGATGATGTCTACGCTGCCGCGAGGGCTTCACGGGCTGACCATTTTATCCGCAGCTTGCCGGAGGGCTACCAGACGAAGCTCTCAGATGACGGACAGAATCTCAGCCACGGCCAGCGGCAGCTTATCGCCATCGCCCGGGCGGTTCTGGCGAATCCGAAAATCCTTATTCTTGATGAGGCGACAAGTAATGTGGATACCCGTACAGAACGGCATATCCAGGCGGGGATGATGCATCTTATGGAGGGAAGGACCTCACTGGTCATCGCCCATCGCTTATCCACCATTCGAGATGCGGATATGATTCTCGTCCTCAAGGACGGTGAAATTATCGAACGGGGGAGTCATCAGGAGCTGCTGGAGCAGAAGGGCTTTTATGCTCAGCTGCACGCTGTCCATTTTGAGACGGAGATTGTGGAGCATCCTACAGCGTAACCCGAGTAATTGTCCGGAACTATTTTCCGGAACTATTTTCCGGCAGATTGACGGCTAAATTGCAGCACGAAGCCATCTTCAAGAGTATCTTCAGGGCCATCAGCTCTCTTCAGATTTTTTTGATGGATCAGCTGTTTTCATGGTAACTGGATGATGGTGGGGACGCAGGCTGTGCAGCAGGTCCTTTGCCCCTTCCCGCAGGCTGAGCAGGTCCTCAACAGGGTAGTCAATGGCTTTCAGCAGGCTGTCCGGAATGCTCAAGGCTTCTGTTTTCAGGCGCCTCCCTTTCTCCGTCAGTTCAATAATCACCCTGCGCTCATCCGTTCTGCTCCGTTTCCTGACGATAATTTCCTGATACTGCAGCCGTTTCATCAATGGGGTCAAGGTATTCGTGTTGAGGAGCAGCCTTGATGAGATTTCCTGCACCGTCATAGGGCTCTTCTCCCAAAGTACCAGCAGTACCAGATACTGGGGGTAGGTTAAGCCGAGTTTCTTAAGCAGGGGCTGGTAGCAGCGGGTAATCATGCGAGAGACTGCATAAAGGGGAAAGCAGAGCTGGTTATCAAGTTTGAGAATTTCATCCGATGCAGGAGGGCTTGGGGTCTCTTTTCTGCTGACTTCGGTCATGTTAGCTTACCTCCTGCTTGCCTTTTTCCAATAGAGTTTTCAGGTAGGGTTCTATCTCCTCCGGTTTTGTTTTCGGTGAAAAGCGTTTTACAGGATTACCTTCCCTGTCGATAATAAATTTTGTGAAGTTCCATTTAACGGTTTTTCCAAGTGCTCCCCGCAGTTCATTACTGAGCCAGACGAATAGCGGGTGGGCATTCTTTCCTTTTACATCAATTTTGTCGAACATTTGGAAAGTGACTCCGTAATTCAGGAGGCAGTTGTTTTTGATGCTATCGGCATCACCGGGCTCCTGGTTGGCAAACTGGTTGCAGGGAAAGCCGAGAATTACGAGCCCCATATTCTGGTACTTTTTATGCAGCTCTTCCAGACCCGCATATTGAGGCGTAAAGCCGCATTTGCTGGCTGTATTAACCACAAGCACAACTTTACCTTTATAATCACTGAAGTTGATGGTTTTTTTCTGCAGGCTGTCTGCCGACATTTCATAAAATGCTGTTTGTTTTTTCATATGTATAAGCTAGACATGCTGCGTAAAAAAGTCAAGAAAGATTAAATCGCGTGCGATTTATTTTGAGAATGGGTAGATGAGGATGAGGACGAAGTTAAGGCTAAGGATGGAGGAAAGGATAGAGATAGGGGTAGGGATAGGGATGAGAATGAAAATGAGGATGAGGATGAGGATGAGGATGAGGATGCAGATGAGGTCTATTTTTTCTTGCTTTTGCAGATACCTGTGCATATATTTTCTTTATGAATGCATACAAAGCTGAAAAGAACACCAATGCGGAAAAAAGTAATACAAAGAAGAGATTAACAGGAAGACAGAAAACGGGATATATTTCACTAGGAGCTGTGTTTGTTCTCATGTGTATGCTCCAGCTGTGGTATACGATCCTGATAGTTTTCAGTTTCGGCTTAATTCTGACAATAAGGGACAGACGCAGAAGTTTCTGTACATCTTACTGTCCCATGGCTACGGTCCAAGATGATTTTTATACGAAAACTACCTCATCCAGAGCGGCATCAGGAGTGACGGGAGAGGCAAATGGGGCAGATAAATCCAATATCTCCGAGAAGAATCGAAAGCGTAATCGTGTCTATCAATTCCTCAAGAAGCAATGGTTCAAACTGTTTGCCGCCTTGATTTTTTGGGGCTGGTTGATTGGGGCTATTGCACTTTTTTATGATGAACCTGCTAAATTGTGGCAGGCTATGCTTGGCCTGATGCTGGGGAGCACTTTTATTGCTATAATTCTGCAGTCAATATCGAGAAAGCGGGTCTGGTGCTCTACCATCTGCCCTTATGGAAATCTTCTGCAGAAAACTATCCAGGTTTCGGGTGGAGGACGGAAGAGTACTCGGAGCAGCAAGTAGAATATCAGACAGCATCGCAGGAAACGCTGCAAGCTGGACGCAGAATGCAGGCTTGTATGCAGCTAAACACGGTGAAAGAGCGATATAAGCCCAGCAAATGGTATGATAAAGGTGCGATAATACAAACAGCAGAGAACGCGCTGATAAAGCCCTGCAAAAAAACAAATTTTTTTCTCACCTTTCTTGACTTTTCCCTTAGGGCAAACTGTAGTATCTATATATCTCTTGCGCAGGAGAAGATATGTATACGATTGGAGAATTTTCAAAAATTAACCGGATAAGCACCAAAACTTTGCGGCATTATGACCGGCTCGGACTGCTTAGCCCTGCCAGAATTGATGAGTGGACGGGTTACCGCTACTACCGAGCTGATCAGCTGGAGAGGATTCGCTGGATTCTGCAGATGAAGGAGCTGGGATTCAGTCTCTCTGATATCAGCTTGATGCTGGAGGACAGCGAAAAGACGGATCTGCTGATGAAGCAGCGCTTGATGGAACTGAAGAGAGAAATATCCCTTCGCCGAAGACGTGCTGCCAAAGTTCAGGGCTTTCTGGAACGATGGAGAGGAGTAGAGACTATGGAAGATACGGTAATTATAAAAACTTTGCCCGAAGTTGTCGCCGCCTCAATGAGAACGCTTGTTCCCGGATATGATGCGTTTTTTGAGATTGTTCCCCAAATGGGGGCGTATATGGAGTCCGTAGGGGCTGTCTGCCGTGAACCGGCATATTGCTTCACCATTTATCATGATGGAGAATACAAGGAACACGATATTGATGTTGAGATTTGTGAAGCTGTGGAGAAACCTTGCAGGGATTCAGATAAAATTATTTTTAAGACTATTCCTGAAGTGTCTGAAGCAGCCTGTCTCATGCACAAAGGGCCTTATGAAACAATCGGCTCAAGCTACAGTCAATTGTTTGCCTGGGTGAATGAAAATGGCTATGAACCGGCGGATAAGCCCCGGGAATCTTACATTGACGGTATTTGGAACAAAGAGGATCCCGAAGAGTGGCTTACTGAAGTTCAGCTGCCCATCAGGCCGGCAAACTGAAATCTGCGTTCCGGCTGATTCTTCAGCTGGAATTCACTGAAGATGAACAACTTTAAGCTGTCGTTTCCAGCCGCCCGGTTGATCTAGAGCCGGGCGGCGCTATGCATAGAGCTAAATGGATTAAGCTAGAGAAGAAGGGCTAAGAGCTCCTGCATAGCATGCAGACAATTCAGCCCAGACAGATGCCGATACTTTTGGCAGACTGTATAAAGTGATGCTCCGGAGGCACATATTTTTTCTCACCCGCTACATCCTCAAGGGGGACTGGAACCATTTCGTATCCCTTCACAGCGATCATGTTTCCCCAGTTGCCCTGATTGATCTCCATGGCGCACTTTGTGCCCAGGGCTGTTGCCAGGACTCTGTCGTAGGCCGTGGGAGTTCCTCCGCGCTGCAAGTGGCCGAGAATGGTAACCCGGGCCTCCTTGTTCGTCATCTCTTCCAGATGCTGGGCCAGCTGGAGTGTCCGGTCCTTGAGGGAGGCATCGACCTTTTTATTGATTTTTTTCTGCTTCTTTTCATCGGAAGTTTTACTGTCCGTATCCTTTTCTACATCCTTGATAATATCGTCATACGTTTTCCGGGAGACGGCTCCTTCCGCGACAGCTACAATACTGAATTTTTTACCCTCCCGAGAACGTCGAAGGATGGCTTCGGCAATTTTTTCCTCGCTGTAGGGGATTTCTGGGATGAGGATGACATCAGCTCCGCCGGCGAGACCGGCACCCAGGGCCAGCCAACCGACACGGTGGCCCATAGTTTCTACAATGATGATTCGATGATGGCTGTGAGCTGTACTGTGCAGTCGATCCAAAGCCTCAGTGGCAATCATGAGGGCTGTATCGTAACCGAAAGTGGTATCTGTATTGGCTACATCGTTATCGATGGTCTTCGGGAGGGTCATCACATTCAGTCCCTTCTGGGCTAAGCGGAAAGCGTTTTTCTGTGTTCCTCCTCCGCCGAGGCAGACCAAACCGCTGAGGTGGTTGTTGTGATAATTCTCCACGATGAGGTCAGTCATATCCAGTACTTTGCCGCCCACAGGCATTTTATGAGGCTTGTCGCGGCTGGAACCGAGGATGGTTCCTCCTCTGGTCAAGATGCCGGAGAGCTGGCTGTCATCAAGATCTATGAAACGGTTCTCCATCAGGCCTCTGAAACCATCACGGAAACCGATGAGTTTTATGTTGTAGCTATTATACAGTGCTTTCCCCACTGCCCTTATTGCTGCGTTCAAGCCCGGAGTATCTCCGCCGGAAGTAAGTATCCCTACAAGTTTTTGCATAGCGCCTCCCTTATACGGTTTATTTTATCCCATTATCCTCTATTTTTATAGAAGTTAATCCCTGATATTCACAAATTGCAAAATGATTTCCAGAAGATCCGTTTTGTCTATCCGTTCTGAAATTACATACGGATCTGCAGGAATACATATACGCTGCCGGAAAGATGCTTCCGGCCAATCTTCCAGTTCTTCCAGAACATGCATGGGGTAAAGGGTGATGTCACAGCGACCGCCCCACTTTTTCACTTGGTACCCTCCGATTGGGCTATCAGTCACATGACCGACTAGTCCTGCCTCTTCATAGGCTTCGCGGATGGCAGCCTCCACTGCTGTGAATCCTGGATCCACAAGCCCCTTGGGTACGATTAAGCGCCTCTTTTTTTGGGAAGTAATCAGGTACAGATGCAGTTTCCCATCAATATAGGTATAGGGGAGCACGCCGCTCTGCTCGTAAACCGGTTCGCTGCTATCCTTCTGAAGCTTTTTCTTTTGAAGGCTATCCTTCTGAAGCGCTTCTGCTTCGCGTAGAGGAGATAGATCTGCACAGGCCAGGGAGCTGTTCCTGAAGACTGGGTTATCAGTCACATCTCTACCGAACCATTCCGGAGGGTTAAATTCCTCCATTGCTTTCTGCGAACTGAATTCGACTTCTGCTATGACCAGTCCGTCATGTTTGCCGCTGAAGACATCAAGTTCAATCTGAAGATCTTGAACAAACGCTGTTTTTTTATCATCTATTTTATCATGTAAGGGTAAATTTTCAGGCTTATTCTGATAATGTTTGTGATGAGACCAAACAGTCACTCTTGCTGCATCTTGATATGGGATGATGTAGCGTCTTTTTTGTATGATCCGATTCTGGGTGAATTTCTGCAGCCGATTAAAATCGGATGAAGAGAGTGGTGTTTCCTCTTCCTGCCGCACAGCTGAGTCACGCCGGCCGGCGACAGCGGACTTTACCGTGAGGCTGCAGTCGCTGTCTCGGCGGCGAATGCGCACCTCTGCATCATCAACAGAAATATATCCCTGGAAAATCTCACTGGAGGGAAAATCATCCAGCTGCAGGGGTACGGAAGATAGGTCGGGGATAAGAAATTTCTTCTCAATTTCCATATGCTCTCTGCTCCATAATGAACTCTGATGCTCTGCAAGGCTCTACGAGGTCTTACGAGGCCCTGCCAGATACTGCAAGGCCCATTTTTTAACGATTTACCAGAACTGTCTACTTCCACATGACCGCTTTCATCTCACTCCAGAGCTCTTTGTAGGCCGCTGCAGCACGGGAGGAGGGTGCGAAATCATGCAGCGGGGCGCGGTGCAGGCCCATTTTTTCCACAACCGAGCTGTAGGGAATGATGCTGGCAAAACTGTGATCATCATCAGACTGATCCTGGATGACTTCCTTGTGCAGACGCTTGCGGTAATCCGCCATGGCGAAGAATGTATAGACCTTGGCTGTGTCGATATCCATGTGCTTCAGCTGTTTCAGAAGCTTCTCCAATGTCATTTTGGACAGAACCGTAGGTATCATCGGTACCAGGAGGTAATCCGCGGCTTCAAGAATATTTTCTGAGAGCAGGGTGATGTTCGGCGGACAATCCAGGATGATCAGGTCATAATCGTCCTTAAAGGTGGACAAGCTTTTTGCAAGACGCTCTTGGGAATTCTTCTTTTCGCTGAGTTCGATATCCAGCTGCCGAAAAGAAAGATCCGAGGGTATGATATCAAGTCCGGGGTAATCGCTTTCGCGGATACTTTTGAAAAGTTTTTTGCCGCCCTTAATGATGCGCTGGCTGTTGTGCTTTGTTTTCGGCTTTACTTTAAAATAGTAGGAACTTGCTCCCTGCGGATCAAGATCGCACAGCAGGGTTCTGTATCCATCTTCAGCTGCAAGATACGCAAAATTTACACTGGCAGCAGTTTTTCCCACACCGCCTTTGATACTGTAGAATGCAGCAGCTTTCACGCTCTGACCTCCCCGTCGACTTTTCCGCCGGCTTTCCTGTCGCCTTTCCTGTCGCCTTTACTGTCGGCCGCTCCCTTTGCTCCTTCCTCGGTATCTCCTGAATTCAGTGTATCAGCTGGTCTGAGCTGGGAAAACAGCTTCTTCCAGTGTTTTCGATTCTTTTTTGAGGAGAAGTGCTTGAATTCTTTGCTGAAAGAGCTCCTCAGCATTTGTCTGCGTTCCCCAAGAAACTCAATTAATGCACCTGATGCCTGAGATACTTGCAGCCCTTCATGGGTTTCAGGGCAGTGATGATTAGTAAAATCCTGGAGGATCCTGGTCTGTACGGAAAGATCATTGTATTCCCCTAGAAGATCCTGAAGACTTTTCAGCTGGGAAATAAGCGGACCAGCCAATGAGGGATTCAGAATCTCATGGAAGAAGGTGATGGTGTAACGCAGTTTTTTACAGTCCTTTCTTAAGGTGTGAAAGGCTTTATCTGAAGCTGATTCGGCGTGTTTTCTGATTTTTTCCCCGTCGGAAAGTACCCGTTTCAGCTTCTTCCTGATGATGCTTCCAGCCCATTTTCCGGTTCTGCTGCGTTCATGTTTTCCATTGAACCGATTATTCCTGTCCCGAAGCCGTTCCTGCCACTCCTCAACAAGTTTTCGGTATGCTTCACTCTGCAGGTAGCTGCGCAGCTCTTTCTGATCCCTGTGTCGTCGTTCCCGGAGGAAGCTGAAAAAGAGGGAGAGGTCATGCTGGGGGAATTGCCCGGAAAAACGCTCCTCCTGCAGGAGAAATACATCAGCGTCCCTCACCGGCGTGGTGATGTCGCCTATCTCCTTGAAGCGCCTGCTCCAGTATTTTTTCTCTTTTTTGCTGAGCACACCGGAAATTTGAGATATTGCCGATCTTGTTTTTCGCACGGAAACTCGGAAATCATGGAGAAACTCGGGATCCAGAGAGAACTCGACTCCCTCATCATTCTGTCTCATGACTTTCAGGAGGGTAAGACAGATATGACGGAAACTTTCCCCCAGAGTCTGGCGGGGCAGAATATAAAACGGCGGTTTTGCTGTATAGAGCTTTCCTCTGAAGCCGATTAACTCCTGTATGCGGGTAAACGGTGTGTCCTCTTTGGATGAGCCGGTTTTTCGCCCATTTTCAGCCGCTCCGGCGGAGGGTTTTACGAGCTGCAGGGCACCATCGGCTGTCGCCTCAGAAAATGCCTCTGAGGAAGCTTTTTCGTAGCCCTTGAGGGGTTCAGCAGTTAGGAAACGGCAGATTTCACATTCTGTATCTTCTCCAGGGGGCTGAATTCCCGGTACTGCTATCTCAGGACCTACGGTATTCTTTCCCGAATTTTTTTCCGAAGCAGTTTTTCGCTTCGCAATTTCAATAAAGGTTCCTCGGGAAATGATCTTCCCATCTTCGTTGAGCAGCTTATAATTCTGCTCTCGTCGGGCGTAGGCTCCAAGTGCCAGCAGGACTCGTCCATCCATCAGCCCTTCAATGTGTTTACGCAGTACATCAGGCAGATTTTGTGCACCGCAGTGCCGCATACTTGTCGGCATACTCTTTTTTACGTCTTGCTCGGTATGTTTCCCGGATTTTCGGTTTTTATGCTGATGCCTCCGCGCAGCTGAAGCAACTACTGCATCAGTGCTGCCGTCGCGCAGGTTCATAGAACGGGAATTCTCCGTCAAGCAGAGCCCCTTTCTTGACAAGGCTGCATCAAAGGTATCGTAATAGAGCTCTTCCCGAAAACTGCCGGATGAATCATATTCCAGCACGAAGCGTTTTGCCCCATCAGTCGCATTAGCCCCATCGGTTTCATAAGTTCCATCAACCGCTGCAGCTGTATGAACCGCGTCTGCTGAAGCAGTCGTTCTAGCCTCATCAGCTGTACACTCGTGAAAACGCTCCAAAGAGACTATTCTGTATAATACATTTTGAGGATCCTGCAAAATCAGCTGCCTCCTGAAAGTTTATTCATAGATTGTTCTTGTTGAGCAGTTTCAGCTTGGGAAGGCTCGGCTTGGGAAGGCTCTGCTTGAGCAGTTTCAGCTTGGGAAGGCTCTGCTTGGGAAGGCTCTGCTTGTGAGCTTTCATCCCTGTGTTCCTCGCCCCATGTTTTGTAGAGCAGGTATAAATCCCGCTGAGCCCTGGTTTCGTCGGGGGTCCCACGCTGCAGGGGGACATTGAAGGTGTTCGTGTTAAGGGAGAATGAGGAGTAGGTATCCCGCAGGTGGTATTCCAGATACTGATCGAGCTCATTTTTCAGATCAGCATCGTAAATGGGCGCCATCACTTCAATCCGGTTGTCAAGGTTCCTCACCATCCAGTCCGCCGAACCGATGTAGAAGACCGGCTCCCCTCCATTTTGGAACTTGATGATTCGCGTATGCTCAAGATAGCGGTCGATCATTGCCCGGGCGATAATATTTTCTCGCTCTTTGCCTTTGGAGCTCAGTGTCTTCATGGAGAAAATTCCGCGGATCAGCAGTTTGATGCTTACCCCGGCGTCTGCCGCTCGAAGCAGCCACTTGATCATCTTCTCATCCACCAGATTGTTCAGTTTTATGATGATCTCTCCGGATCCGCCCTCATTGACCTGTCGGATCTCTTCTTTGATGTGCTTGATGATTTTTTTCCTCGTGTAGAGCGGCGAGACAATGAGGTGCTTGAATTTTGCCTCGTAAAAGCTGCTGTTCAGCAGTTTGAATACCCGGTTAACTTCGTCGGTGATTCCCGGGTGCGAAGTCATCAGAATATGATCAGTGTAGATGCTGGCGGTGGACTCGTTGAAATTTCCAGTTCCCACCAGGGCTATTCGCCGTTTTTCTTTCTCCTTTTTCTTTTTTCGGGTGATAATGCAGAGCTTGCTGTGTACTTTGAAGCCCTCAACCCCGCTGATAAGGGTTATATTGCGCTCCTGGGAGAGTTTGTCCGTCCAGTACATGTTGTTCTTTTCATCAAATCGTGCCTGAAGTTCTATAAAGACGGTTACCTTCTTGCCGTTTCGGGCAGCGTTGCGCAGGGCATTCACCACACTGGAGTCTTCGGCCACCCGGTAGAGGGTCATTTTGATGGAGCTGACATCCGGATCCAGAGCGGCTTCACGGAGAAGATCGATGATATAGTGGTAGCGCTGGTAAGGCAGTGCCAGGAGATGGTCGCGCTCTTCAATCTGCTCAATCAGGCTGCGGTTAAGGCTGATCCTGTGGTTAGGTATCGGAGGCTGCTCAGAAAAATAGAGCTCCTTCTTATTGATTTTCGGGAAGTTGATTACATCCCGGGCATTGTGATATTTCCCGCCGGCGATGATATTGTTGCAGGCCTGAAGATCCGCGTGCTTCATGATGTAGGAGAAGAGCTGCTTCGGCATCCTGCGGTCATAGACCACCCGGACGGGGTCGCCCATTTTTCGCTGTTTTAAAGAGGTGGATAACTTTTCATAGAGACTTTTTGTCACCTCCTCAGCCAGGTCGTATTCACCGTCTCGGGTTATCTTGATGGTATAGGCCTTGAAGGTATCGTAGTTGAACATATGGAAGATCTCTTTCAGGCATAAACGGATAATATCATCAAGGATGATAAAGTATTTTTTCTGATTCCGTGAAGGAATCCGGATATAGCGGGGAAGTACATCCGTAGGGAGTTCGATCAGGGCAAAACGATGATTTTCCGGATCTTTTTCATTGTACATGCTGACCGTGAGATAGATAGTTACATGCTTCATGTAGGGAAAGGGACGATCCTTTTCCAGCATGATGGGGAAGAGCCGGCTCCGCACTTTGCTGACAAAATACTGGTTAACATACTGCATCTGCAGCGGCGTGATGCTGTCTTCGTCTACAAAAAAGACGCTGTTCCGGCGAAGTTCCCTGATAATAGCGGAAAAGGCGGTATCAACTCGGGCAGCCATGTCAGTTACCCGCTGCAGAATGTCCTTAATCAGGTGTTTCGGTTTTATCCCCGAGGGTGCCGGATGCTGCTCAGGATCTTTAATCATACGGTTCAGTGATCCTACGCGTACCGAGTAGAATTCGTCCAGGTTGGATGAGAATATCCCTATGAACTTCAGCCTCTCCATCAGCGGATTTCTGGTATTCTCTGCCGCCTGCAGCACTCGCTCGTTAAAGCTGAGCCAGCGCAGCTCGCGGTTAACATAAATATCATCCCGTTTCATCCTGTGAAATCACCTCCCAGACAATGTTTGCTGTCTGAAGAGCTTTAGTTATCTGATGCTCTTCCATATATTTGCCGTATATCTGCAGTATATCTGCAGTATGCCGGTTTTTGCTGTTCCCGACTATTCCTAAGCGGATCCCAAGCGGAGCGAGAGGTTCGGAAGCCTTGAGAAGCTTTCATTCCCTTGCCACTGCGGGGAACAAAAACTGCGGTGAACAAAAGAAGGAACATTCCGCCCCTGGTTTCTGCAAAAAAGGCGAAGCCTCCAAGGCTCAGGGCTGACCCTGGGGTCTTGTTACCATTCATTTTACTATTTGATCAGCATATTGGCTACAACTGATAGGAAAACTATGTACCAAAAGGGAGTTCACGTGTAGAGAGAAGATACGGAAGAAGGGTGTTTTAAGAGTTTCTTAACAATTTTTACGAAAAAATAACAAATCATTTTTGTGTTTTTCCCATTTATTGGGTATGATAGAAGAACCTTATATATGTGGATAGGTTTATGAGCACTTTTTCAGATAACAATGAACGCTCACTGTATATGATGCTGCTGGGTTTCCTGCTGATGACTGTGCTGTCGGCTCTGCTGTATCAGGGACCCATAGAGGCCCTCTCGGGCTTTCTGCGGATTCAGCAGCATCCGGCCCGCCTGATTAATGACTTTACTCAGGTCGGCGGTATCGGTGCGGCGCTGCTGAATGCCTCGGCGGTGGCGGGAATTTCCCTTCTCCTGACCTGGGCAGTGGGTGGTGTGCAGCTTTCGGGTCCGACAATAGCAGCTTTTTTCACGCTTTTCGGCTTCGGACTCTTCGGTAAAACACCTTTGAATATACTGCCGGTACTGGCTGGTGTGTGGATCGCGTCGAAAGTGGCGGGGAAAACGTATCAGGAGTACATTCTGATTGCCCTTTTCGGAACAGCCCTTGGGCCGCTGGCGAGTTTTTTTGTTCTGGAAATGGGCTTTGCCGGCCCCCTCGGGATTCTCGTCGGAGCCTCGGCGGGGCTTCTTGCAGGAATTCTTCTCCCCGCCGCAGCTATGGCCATGCTTCACCTGCACCAGGGATACAACCTCTACAACATGGGGCTGACTTGCGGTTTTATCGGGCTCTTTGCAGCCGGAGTGATTAGGGCTTCCCGAGGTGATTTGACTATCCAAGTGGTCTGGCTAAGTGAACCGGACCCGCTTCTCCGTCTCT
>JAIPFQ010000050.1:0-13202 GCA_021736605.1 Spirochaetales bacterium
AGAGCTGCAACCGCATCATCACGCATGGGGTGTACCGCAGTTATACTCAGTAAATCTTCCCTGCTGTCACCGGTACTGCTGAATTCGTTTCCTTCGTAGCCGATAAGGTGTTCAACCTTGGGAATTAAGTTGCTGAAAGTGCTGTAAGCACGGGTTATTGCTTCTTCTCCCGCCGCTTCTGCCCAAGGTTCCGCAGGCGGTCTAGTTGGTACGGCAATATATGAAGTGTCCGGTTTTAGGGATGCTATAAATTCTGCCATACGAATCAACTCTTCAGAGTCTGTATTAAAATCCTGGATAAGCATGCTTTCGGTTGCAAGAAAACTCCCCGTTTTTTTTGAAAATTCCGCTGCAAATTGCTGCATTCCCTTCAGCATAGCTTGATGATCGATGTTTTTATGAGGACGGTCAATTTTCTTCCATACAGTTTCAGTTATCGCATCTACTTTTAGAGAGATCCAATCAAGCTCCATCAGCTCCCTATGAAGCTCCTGATCACCTAGAAGAGAACTGTTCGTTATCATAGCCGTGGGAATTCCCGTTTCTTTGAGCCCCTTAATGAGTTTTCCCAGATGTATATCCAAAGTAGGTTCTCCATCTGGTACAATGGTCAGGTAATCAATTTTCTCACCCTGATTCAGCATAGTTTCAATGCGTTTCTGTACTGAAACTATGAGTTCCTCAGGGGCATAAAAAGCCTTCCTTTCCGTACTCATAATAATTGCCCGCCCTAATTGACAGTATATGCAGGAATAGGTGCACTGTTTCGGCGGAACATTATTTACGCCTATACTTCTTCCTAATCTTCTTGAGGGTACCGGTCCGAATATTGTTTCCATAATGTGCTCCTTCTTTATGGGTATTATATGAAGGAAAAGGAGTTTTTTACAGAGCATGTATCTATTATACAGAAATTTTATTCCATTTATGCTGGCTCAAAGTTTAGTGACGACTATTTTTCTCTTTCAAATGTAACAGATTCTTTATAATCAACATATATCCAGCTGCTTTTTAAAGCCTTTACAGACTCTATAGAATCTTTTTGCACAGAATAAATATCAATGGCTATGGTATCAAAAAAGAAAAAAAAACAGAACATTGACCTATCATTAAACTTTATGCCAGTATTTTATGAATAATTGCAGGAGTATCTGTTGATAAACAGTGAGCTATCTTATAGCATAAGCGCTGTATTGACCGTGTGAGCTTAAGACAAAAATCTGTCCCAACTTGTTCTTTGGTCATCTGAATAGCTGTTTTTATGGGAGTTTAAAAGTGAAAATTGTTATTGTCGGTGCTGGAAATGTCGGTTACTCGATTGCGCAGAGCCTGTCGATTGAAGGGCATGATATTGTCGTTATAGAGAGCCAGGAGGAGTTAGCTCAACGCCTTGAGAACGAATTGGATGTTCAGATAGTTCTTGGAAACGGTTCACGCCCTTCTGTTCTTGCGGAAGCTGGAATTGTTGAAGGTTCCCAGGTTGATTATCTCATCGCATGTTCAAATCGTGATGAAGTGAATATCATGGCCTGCTGGCAGGCTAAACACATGGGTGTCCGCAGGGTGATTTCCAGGGCAAAAAGCCTTGAGTATACAGAGGCTCCCGAATGGCTGAAGGTTCTGGGGATTGATGAAATGATTTCACCGGAGCGTACAGTGGCCAGGGATATTGAATCGATGTTATGGGTGAATGCAGCAATCCATTCAACAGATTTTTTCTCTGGAAATGCAGTCTCTTATGCTTTCAGGGTTAATAAAGAATCACCAATCTGCGGTAAAAGTCTGAAACAGATAGCCGACAGTTTTGATGAATTCAAAGCTGTTTTTGTGTTTGTGGAACGGGGAGAAAGCGGATTTATACCGTCCGGGGATTGGATCGCTCAAGATGGGGATCTCTGTTATTTAATAACTTTCAAGAAATTAAGCAGCAGCATTGAAGCTTTGTTCAATACTCAGAGTGTCAAAAAAATTCGAAAGATAATGATTGTCGGCGGTGGCAAGATTGGAACTTTTCTTGTCCGCAGATTGCTGAGAAACCATCCAGGCGTAGATATCAAAGTTATTGATAAAGATTATGAGACCTGCAGCCAGCTTGCTGTTGAATTCCCTCAGATTTCGGTACTCCATGGTGACGGTGCAGATGAGCGAATGCTGAATCATGAAGGGGTGGATACGGTTGATGGTTTTGTGACAGCCACAGGAACGGATGAACTGAACTTGATATTAGCGGTATTGGGTAAAAAGCTGGGAGCCGGGAAAAATATTGCCCTGGTGCGGTCAAAAACCTTTTACCGGGTAGCAAAAGAGCTCCCCTTGGATGCAGTAATCAATCCTAATGAATCTCTGTCATCAGTTATTCTCCGTTATATACGATATCCTGAAAGTGCGGGATCTTTGACGCTTCTAGAAAGCATAAATTCAGAAATTCTGGAAATTACCATACCCGAAGGAAGTCCTGGGGTAGGAAGAAGCATATCCTCACTTAATATTCCCAGAGGTGTGATTTTTGCTATGATTAAACGGGGAGGGAAATTTCTGCTTCCCAATGGAACAACAACACTAGAAACTCGGGATGTCATCCTCATATTCTCCAATCGAGAAAAAATGAATAAGACCTTAAAACAGTTAGGAATTAAGATATGAAATTCAAGCTAGTTTCCCGTGTTCTTGGCTTGCTGAGCGTGCTTATATCCCTATCTATGATTTGGCCTCTTTTGTGGAGCCTTCACTATCAAGGTACTGATACTCAAGCATTTCTTATCAGTATTGCGGTTGGGATCGGTTCAGGCCTTCTGATGTTTTTATTCGGAATGGGAAGGGATTACGGGGAGCTGGGAATTCGTGAAGCTTTCGCCGTGGTGAGTCTTTCCTGGGTGCTCGCATCTGCCATCGGTGCGCTGCCGTTTTTTTTCAGCGGTATGGTTCCTTCCTATACAGATGCATTTTTTGAAGCTATGTCCGGATTTACTACCACTGGTGCGACTATCCTCAGTGAAATCGAAACTCAGCCGAAAGGGCTGCTGTTCTGGCGAAGTCTTACTCATTGGCTCGGCGGGATGGGAATTATTGTCCTGAGTCTGGCAATCCTTCCGTTTATTGGTGTAGGAGGTATGCAGCTTTTCAAAGCTGAAGTTCCCGGCCCAACACCGGAAAAGCTGACGCCGAGAATACAGAAAACTGCAATGCTTCTCTGGGGCGTTTATGTGATTATATCAGCGGCTGAAGTCATTGCTCTGCTCTTATGCGGCATGGATTTATATGATTCACTCACCCATACTTTTGGAACCATGGCCACAGGCGGCTTTTCGCCCAGGAATGCGAGTATCGCGGCTTTTGAAAGTCCGCTGATTGAGTGGGTTATTATTGTTTTTATGTTTCTTGCTGGAACAAATTTTGTTCTTCATTACCTAGGACTTCGCGGAAAATTGAAGGTTTTCTGGAAGGATGAGGAGTTCAGGTTTTATGTAAAGATTAGCCTTGCCTGTATTATCGTATTTACCCTGATTCTGATGTTAATCGGCGGATATTCTTCCCCTGCAGATGCGGTGAGGGATGCTGCTTTCCAGGTAGTAAGCATAATGACTACCACAGGATATACCACTGCTGATTTTGAGTTGTGGCCCCATGCTGCAAGGTTTCTTCTTCTGCTTCTCATGTTTGTCGGAGGCTGTTCAGGCTCCACCGGCGGTTCTATGAAACAGGTGAGAATTCAGATACTTCTAAAACGAATCGGCATGGAGCTGAAGAGACTGCTTCACCCTCAGGGGCTGCAGCGGCTGCGTTTTAATAATATGGTAATCAAGGAAGATGTACTCACATCTGTGACAGCGTTTTTCATATTGTATATGGGCCTTTTTGCTGGAAGCACAATACTGATAATTACTTTAACCGGTATGGATGTTGAGTCAGGCATTGCAAGTATTGCAGCGACATTGGGAAATATTGGACCTGGACTCGGAAAAGTGGGGCCTATAGAGAATTACGGGTTTATCAATATCCCGGGTAAATGGCTGCTGTCATTCTGTATGCTTTTAGGACGTCTGGAATTATTTTCTGTAATCATGCTGTTTGTGCCAGGAACTTGGAGACAGTAGCCTTTTATTGATGAAGGTGATTATTTCCAAATTTCAGATGTATGATTTATTGATTTATACAGAGGCACAAAGCTTGATGTCGGCAAATAATGAACAGTTTATCTGCAGCATTATCCTTGGATCTTTACCAAATCACTGCTTGGGAGTAAAGTGTGCGTATGAGTATGATAAAAACACCGAAGCAAATTGAGCATATACGGAAAGCAGCTGAGAAAATTTCTCAACTGCTCATAAAAAGTCTTTCATGGGTTGAACCTGGAATCTCAACTTTGGAATTAGATCGCATGATAGAAGATGAGATGAACCGTATGGGAGTGCGTGGGGCATGCAAAGGCTTCATGAATTACCCCTGTGTTAGCTGTTTATCTGTAAATGATCAAGTGACTCACGGAATTCCCGATGACACGGTTCTTAAGGAAGGCGATATTATTGATGTTGACCTTGTGATCGAAGATAATGGCTATTATTCTGATGTTTCAAAAACCATTGGCGTCGGCAGCATTTCTTCTGAAGCTCGTAGATTGATTGATGTGACGGAAGTATGTCTGGAAAAAGGTATAGCCCAGGCGCAGCCCGACAGGTCCTTGGGAGATATTGGTTTTGCCGTACAGAGTTACGCTGAGTCTAATGGATACTCGGTAGTCCGAGATTATACGGGTCATTTTATTGGACTTGAGATGCATGAGGAGCCCTTTGTAAAGAATTATGGAAGCCCCGGTGAAGGTATAAAGCTTCAGCCTGGGATGATATTCTGCATAGAGCCGATGATAAATCAGGGGCGAAGAGGTGTCAGGACAAAAGGCTGGGATGCCAGAACCAGAGATGGGAAACTCTCTTCCCGGTGTGAGCATATGGTACTCATCACTGAAAAAGGTCATGAAATTCTTACCCGGCATGCATAAACGTCCCGAAAACAAGAAAATATTCCGTAATAGGAGAATATGCTGTATACTGTATTCGGTGGCACTAAACTTTATGATAGGCTGTTCAGTCAAGTAAATCTCGTTCTGAACAGCTTTTTGACTGTGTTTTAAGCTGGCAGCAAGCCTCGAAGAACAAAAAAAGTCTATAAAAGGGCTTGTTTTATTGGCTCTTAGAGTATCACAAAATTTAGTGCCACCGTAAAAAAGAAGATTAATAAGCAGTGAAGTGGTAAAATGTTTTTTCCTCAGAGTCTGAATAAACCGTTTTTCTCTCAAACAAAACAGCTGGATAAAGCAAGTCCGATCAATTCTTGGATTGATGCACATAAATTGCTGAGGAGATTCGGCTTAAGCAGTGGGGAAGCTTTTATTCAGGTGGAGTGCGGTAATGAACATTTTGTAAGAGCAGCTTCAAAAGTAGTCGGCATGAACGGTACTGTCTATGCAGTTGATTCCAATCAGGAAAATGTAGAATATCTGAGGAACAAATTGACTGCGCAGCATGAACAGAATATCACAGTCCGTTATTCAGAACTGTATCCGCTTCGGTTGAAATCAGGTATTGGTAATTTTCTTCTCCTAGCATGTGTGCTCCATAAAATAGAGCAGCCGAATATTTTGTTAGCAGAAATTAAACGTATTCTTGAACCCTGTGGGGCGCTTGTGATAATTGAATCGGATGCAGACAGAAGAATCTGGCGGAGATGGAAGCCGCAGAGTGAAGGTAAAGAACTTTCTTTTTTGTCCATTGATCAGACTAAAAACATCCTGAGAAAGGCCGGTTTTTATATAATATGCACTAGTGAAATTGAAAGAAATTTCTATGCAGTAAAAGCTGCACCTGTAAAATCTTGAAAATTATGGAAATTGAAGTGGAAGAAAAAAACAGTATAGAACTATTTATCCAGACAGAACGTCTCTATTTTAGAAAACTTCACTGGGAAGATGCTGAATATGTCTTTACCTATCGTTCCGCACCGGAAGTGCAGAAATTCCAGCTGTGGCATCCCAAAGATATTGAAGATGTGAGAATATTTATTGCCAACCAGCAGCAGGTTCCCTGCAATATGCCGAATTCATGGTTTCAGTTGGCTATGTGCCGTAAGGCAGATGGAAGAATTGTTGGAGATGCGGGAATTCATTTTCTTGAGCAGGGCAGCAGACAAGTAGAGATTGGTTATACGGTTGCCCCAGAGTATCAGAATAACGGATATGGTTATGAGGCCCTTCTCGGAATCATCAGATTTGTTTTCTCCAGTTTAGGAAAACACAAAATAACAGCTTCAGTTGATCCAGACAATGCAGTTTCTATTCATCTCTTAAAAAAATGCGGTATGATAAAGGAAGCTCATTTTCGAAAAAGTGTATTTGTTAACAATATGTGGAAGGACGATCTTGTTTATGGGCTGCTCAAGGAAGAGTTTGAAAGAGCTTAAAGGAATAAATGCTGGCACTAAATTTTGTGATAGAGTTTTCGCCATGGCTGATTCGCCAGTGAAGAACGATATGGGGCTGTTTTCAGTGTATCAACAAATTTAGTGCCAGCGTATAAATAAAAATCAGCGGCATTAGCCGATAAGGCTGCTCAATCCGAAGAGTACATGAACTGTTCCCGCAATAATAGTCAAGGCCGCCAGAAAGCGATGCCCTTTTATCCCCAGTTTCTTTGGCTTTATACCGGTGTAAATGCTGACTAGGAGAAGCAGGACTAGGACAAAACCTACGATAAATCCAGATGTTATTTGCCCCCAGAGAATGAAGCCGTAAACAGCATGGCCGGCAGCAAAAAGCAGGATAACGATCCCCAGAATCTTGTGGTTTTTGTAGGGCAGTTTAATCAGCTTTTTACTTCCTCCCAGTATCTCAATCACAAGCAGGATATAAATAATAAAACCCCCGATAAATACTGCAGTCATACATACCTCCTGTAATTATGGTTTTTGAAATTTTTTTCTCAATAATATGCTCGGTACAATCTGCATTGGTCCAAGAAGTATACTTAAGACATGCTTATTAAGTTCATTTAGCAGAATGTATATATATCCTAGCATGGGCAAAGAAATTCTTCCATGTTAAAATTGATTTATACATGGTAAAATGTAGAAACAAAAAGAGTATACAGAGGACGCCTATGGAAGATAAAAACAACCGAAGATTGCTGGGAAAACTCAATGAAGAGATTATGAAGTGTGAGCGCTGTCCGCTTTCAGCCGGCAGGACACAGCCCTTGGCAGGGGAGGGTAATCCCGAATCTCGTCTGTTCCTTATTGCCCAGGCACCGGGAGATCAGGAAGATGCAGAGGGAAAGATGTTCATCGGGCCGTCGGGAAAAATTTTCCGAGAACTGCTGGATCATGCTGGATTAAGCTGGGATGATTTCTACGTTACCAACTTGCTTAAATGCAGGCTTCCTCGCTGCAGGCGACCGAAGCAGAAAGAAATTCTTGCTTGCAGTATGTTTCTCAATAAGGAAATTGCACTAATTGATCCGGATATAATCGTTCCTCTAGGATTTCAGGCTGCCAGGTATATTTTCTGGTACTATAAAGGTGTTGTGCTTCAGAAAAACGACTACTCTGAAGCGGTAGGAACTCTCATGCGAGCTGGCGGTAAACGTATATATCCCCTCTCCCATCCTGCCAGCGTCATATATCAGCCGGAGCTGAAAGAGGGGCTGCTTCATACCTACAAAAAACTTTCCGTACTTAAACAAACATGTAAATGGTACCCGGTATGTCCGATACACCATATGACAGGTGAGGGGATTCTGGATAAACGATGGACTGAGCTTTACTGTCTCGGAGATTGGTCTTCTTGTGTAAGATTTGAAATGGAGGAAAGGGGGGAGTATCATCCCGATACTATGCTCCCGGATGGCACCATGCTAGCTGCGGATGCATGATATTCAAATGATTTACCATCCATATCTTGCACTGTGGAGTAATCCGTCTTACTATATAAGTAGGTCATACGCTGAAGCATCATGAAAATTTGTATACATGCTCATGCAGGATGAAATAAAGTCCTGCTTGTTGATGGATTCTAAAAAAAAGGTGCTTTATGGTATTATCAATGAACTGCCTGATATTTGAGGAGGGTCTATGGAACACGTATCTGATATCTTACATGCAAAGGGTAATTCGGTCTGGTCAGTTGAACCAAGTCAAACAGTCGGTGAGGCACTGAAAATGCTGACAGAAAAGAATATCGGTGCTCTTCTGGTGGCTGATCCGGATGGGGAAATAATGGGCGTATTCTCAGAGAGAGATTTTGCACGATATTGCGCTCAGCATGGGGGCATCCCATTAGATAAACCTGTGAAGGATATTATGGCAAAGGAAGTTGTGTATATACGGCCTGATCAATCAATCAAGAACTGCATGGCTTTGATGACAGAAAAACGTATACGGCATTTACCGGTTATTGATGAAAAGGGACACTTAGGCGGGCTTATTTCTATTGGGGATGTAGTGAAATCAGCCATCTATGAAAAAGATATCCTTATAGATCAGCTTGAACACTATATTGTTTCAAGTATCTAAAAAGAGTGCCTATACATTCAGGCAGACAGTTTGTAAAAAGAGGATTCTCATGTCTAAATGATTTTCTCACCTTGTGCTGCGGAAAATGAGATGACATGTGGGGTGAAGATATGAAAATACGATATACGGAATTTGGCTGTATTGAGGTTGATAAACACGAGTATAGGCATGATATTGTAATCAGGAAGGGACATGTTCACAAACGGAAAAAGGATCCCTCCAAAGCTTACAAGCAGGAGAATTGGCATACTCCCATAACAGCTTTTGAGCATATTCCTTGGGGGCAGGAGGGTGACAGCCTTATTATCGGCACTGGGCAAAGCGGTTTGATGCCGATTCATGACAGCTTATATGATGATGCTGAAGAGCGCGGAGTCCAATTGGAAATTATGAGAACTGAAGATGCCTGTATAAAGATATCTGAGATGGAACCTTCTAAGGTTTTTGCTGTTCTGCATGTAACGTGCTGACAAAAAGCTTACTGAATATGCGCTATGAAAGGGATGGGATTACTCTGCATCCTTCCTGAGGGGCTTGAAAAAGTGTCTGTATAGGGCATAATACTGCCTGTACGGTACCAGATGCTGTTTATCAAGCTCTTCTTAAAATTACAACGTTTGAGCCTGTATAATAAGCTAAGCTTTAAGTTCCGTCAAAACCGCAAAAAAGGAAGATAATATGCAGGATGAGTTAGTTCTTCTTGAAAAACAATTTCATGATTTACCGAAGGATGCTGATAGCGCAGCAATTAATAAAACAGCCGCTGATTTGGAACGCTATAAGTATCATCCGAATTTCATAATTGATACACCGAATTTTCTCTTTTTCACGAAAGCTGACATGCTTAGTGAGCTTGAAAAAATATCACAGCTTACGGATGAGCAGATCAAAGCCCTCGGGCTGGTATACACAGATGACACGGTGAGGATAAAAAAAGATCACTGCAACATGCTGCTCTATGAATATGAACTTCTCTGCGGCCTTCGCCAAGGGCTTCCCGAGGCTTGGGATGTAATCCATGAACTGTATGAGGATGATTAGTGGAGGCTTAAAGCAGTTGCTGCTGCTGAATCTTCTTTAGCGGTAAATCCTACCTATCTCTCCTGTTCAGCAAGCAAGTCATGCCTTGCAGCATCCATAAGATCTATCAGAGTTTTTGAATTTACCCGGTAATATATTTTATTCTGTTCTCCTACTTCAAATGTCAGAAGTCCTGCGTTGAGCAGCTTGTTCAAATGGTAGGACATGGTTGCTGAAGTAAGATTGAAATGCTTTGCCAGTTCATTGCTGTACCAGGTACGTCTGCTTATAAGCCGAAGGATCTCCAGTCGCTTGGGATCCGAGAGAATTTTGAAGAGTAAATCAGTTTTTGATTTACGGCTTACATCTTCAAAGAGCTTTTCCCGCTGCAGTCCGAACCAGATTACCCCCATATCCAGGGAAATAAATATTTCCCTGTCAAAAGTAAAACTAGCATAGATTTTAATATCCGCTCTTTCTTTAAGGCTTGTCTTATAATGACCTGCAGAAATTGTGTCCAGATATGCCGTCGGCTCTTTATCAATTTTTTTCTGGGACTCTGCAGCTATCTTTTCTGTTTTATTAAGAATTTCAGTTTCTCGAGGAATAAAAAAGCGTTTCTGAAATTCAGCATAGGTTCTGGTGATACGCTCTTTCCATTCCGTCGGGTTTTCCATAAGTTGATAGATATATGTATCCTGCCCCTCAGCAACGTGCAGGTACTCTTGTTCAATACTTTTTCGTATAATTTTTTTTGTGATTTTCTCAAACGGTACATCTTCAAGCTTAATACTCGTTTTGTATAAATCTGCAAAGGATGCTGCATCCATATTCTCAATATGACTGATAAGCTCTTCACTGGTTTTGCAGCCCTGACTATGTACGAGAAAAAAAAGTACCCAGTTATTAATGCTCATAGATGAAAACAGCAGTTGGATATCGTTTTTTAAAAAGGTTGAGATTTGACTGTCAATTTCTTTAAGCCACTTATCAATAACAGAATTAACGGGAACAGTCGTCTCCTCCTCTTTCTGCATAACCAGCTTCACATATGAGTATAGAAATCCTAAACCTTCTAAAACCGAAGAGTAGTGTATTTTCATACCTCTACTCTACCACGATTTAATCCGATATTCCAGATGATAGATTAGATTCTAATAAATTAGGTAAAAAAGTTAGAAATACATCTAACATGCATTGACAGTATTAGAATTACATCTTACTATATTTAAAAGATTAGATGAAATTCTAACGTATAGATTGATCGCTTACGCGAAGGAGGATCGTATGTTCACAGAACCTATGCTTCATGAAGCAGTTCATCACAATTATGAGGTCAGCTTTCGCCGACAACAGAGTATACAGCGGATGAGAGGGAAAAGTCGGATGAAAGAGAGAAAGGAGATACTTAGACGAAGCAGTGGAGAAGAGTTGGATAGCAAGAAAGCCTATCAGCGAATATTACGTGGATCTCCTGCAGAAGTAAGATACGGCGGTTTGAAAAAGTTGATTATTTACCTTAAAACAGCTCTCCTGCCTAATATTTCTTAAAACTTTTCAAGCAGAATATTGAGCTTAACTGCAGTATTCTCTATAGTGGGAATATGCAAAATGTATACGGGCTGCTGCTTTCATATGTGTTTGTGGCAGCCGTGCTGTTTCTTGCATCATTCCTGCAGAAAAAGTTATCTCTTTCTGCCAGAGTGACAAGAAAAATTATTCATATAAGTGTCTCCCATTGGTGGTTCATTCTGTTGGCATTCTTTGATTCTTTTTTTTGTGCCGTCATTGGACCAATTTCCTTTATCCTTATAAATTCAGCATCCTACTGGTATCATCTCATGCCCTCCATGGAACTTGCTGAAAACAGAAAAAACCTCGGTACAGTTTATTTTCCTATTTCATTGTTGGCCTTGGTTATTCTCGGCTATCAGGGAAGTGTGCCGCTCTTTGCCGGCGGAGTAGGAATTCTTATCATGGGATATGGAGACGGCTTTGCGTCCCTCTTCGGCCAGAAATTCGGCAAATTTAATTTTCCTGTCTGGGGCGGCATTAAGAGCATTCTTGGAACCATGCTGATGTTTTTCATGAGTTTTCTGGTGGTTGTCATCATGACGGTCTGGTTCGGCCCGTCCATGACGACGGAGAAATTAGTTCTCCAAGCGGCGGGGATTGGTCTTGCTGCGGCGATTATTGAACTGATTACGCCTTTCGGTCTCGATAATATTACAGTCCCTATAGGAACAGCTTTACTGTATACTTTTTTTATTATATAAATACTGGCACAAAGCATAAAGATGAGCTTTGTCTATTTGATTTTTTTGTGAAACTGCAGTTTATGCATCAATAGAGCAGCTATAAAGCCTGTAACAGCGGCTTAACTTGAAAGCGGTATCATGATGATATTTCTGCAGTCCTCTCACTAAGAATTGTGCCGCCATGGAATTTGCCCCAGCGCGGAGAATATGCCTATCTAATGCTTCGGAGGTTGTGATCTTGACTTTTTCACTATGGTCTTTTCTCATAGCAGCAGTTTTCAATGGATTTGCAGCATATGCAGCTTTGATCAGAGGATCTGTAAGCTTTAGCGGTGCCGTGGCTGGGACAATTGTAGGTGCAGGGATTCTTTCTGCAGGTGGTTTTTTTCTCTGGGCAATACTGATAATCTTTTTTGTATCCTCCTCACTGCTCAGCCGGATTGGTAAAGCTCGGAAAGCTGCTTTAGAGATTATTCATAAAAAAGGCAGTGAGCGAGATGCCGTACAGGTCTTTGCAAACGGTGGTGTTGGATTAGCAGGAGCTCTATTATTCGGCTTTACAGGTAATGAACTTTTCTGGTGTGCTTCAGCCGCATCTCTGGCCGCTGCCGCGGCAGATACATGGGCTAGTGAACTGGGTGTTCTCAGTAAAAAGCCTCCGGTTTCCATAAAGAATTTTAAGACAATAGTACCCGGAGTTTCAGGCGGAGTGAGCTGGCTGGGAACTTCAGCAGCCTTCGGCGGAGCAGCCTTGGTAGGCTTAATCTTCGGTTTTGGTTCATTGTTTATCATCGGGGGCTCTTTGGAACTCTTATGGGGCATGCTTGCAGTGACTCTCTGCGGTTTTTCAGCCTCCTTTGTTGACAGTATCCTGGGGGCGACACTGCAGATTCATTACTACGATGAGAAAGAGCAGAGTATTACTGAATTTTCAGTCAAGGATGGAAGACCCATGAAGTATTATCAGGGAATTCGCTGGATCGATAATGATGCAGTTAATTTCATCAGTACCCTCTTTGCTGCAATGGCTGCGGGACTCATTCATTATCTGTTAATTTGAAGAATACAAAAAACCTGCTGAGCTGTAAAAAATTCCATCCCTGCATCCCAAATCTCCCCCAAACAGGCCTCCGCCGAGCTCACAGTCCCACGCTCCGGACCCACGACACCCAGCAGCCGTCAAGATCCCGAGATGCTCACATGTACCGAACAGCCCTGATGCAGTGCTCAAGCCGCCATGAACTTCGGATTGTAGGGATTCCCAGTGCCCTCCGGGGTCTCAAACTCCCGCAGCCAGGCCCGTCTCTGCGTCTCAGAGAGGTTCTGCTGCTCCCGTGAGAACCAGGCCCGCCGCGTAAAGAGCCC
>JAIPFQ010000051.1:0-13159 GCA_021736605.1 Spirochaetales bacterium
AATGCTGTCTATGCCGATACGGCGAAGCTCTGCAATTTCACGACTGAGCTCCAGATCTTTCATGGAAAAAAAATATCCTGGTGTTTTTAAACGTATACCGCCTTTCGATATATAATTCTGCTGGGAATCTTCTGAAATAAAATTAAACCAGGTGCGGCAAATCTGACCACAGACTCCTCGGTTTGCTGAACGATCCAGCAGGCGACTGGATGCAAGACACATCCCGGAAAAGCCGTAGCAGAGAGCACCATGAACAAACACTTCCAGTTCTGTTTCGGGGCACTCTTTTCGAATATGAGCTATCTCTTCCAAGGTCAGTTCTCTGGAAAGAATTACTCTGCTGCATCCCATATTTGCCAAGGTCTTTACCCCTTCCACTGAATGGGCCGCGGCCTGAGTAGAGGCATGTATAGGTATTTCTGGAAAATTTTCCCTTATCATACGGAGCACACCGATATCCTGTATGATGACTCCATCAATAGAAAGATAGGCCAATGAATAGAGCAGGGAATAAACTTTCGGCAGCTCGCTGTCCCTGATAAGAGTATTCAAGGTTATATATACTTTTTTTACCTTTTTACGATCTCCTTTCCCTGAAGTACGAGCAAACTGAACCAGTCTTCTAAGCTCATCAAAGGAGAGATTTGCTGCTTTATTGCGGGCAGAAAACTGTTTCAATCCTGCATACACCGCATCAGCACCGTTCTGCAATGCGTATACGGCAGAGGCGAAAGATCCTGCGGGGGCTAAAAGTTCCATAATAGCAATTCTACACTATAATTGCTTTACATGCGAGTCACTTCAATGGTATTACATTAATTATGAAAACACGAATTTTTAAAGCTGAAGGGCACCTTATTGATTCTGCAATTCTTTCCGGCATCTTAAACTCTATTCTTGCTGAAGGAGCGGATTATCGTATTATTTCCCTGAATGTCGGGAAACGGCCAGCAGAAATTTCCAGCCTGGAAATTGAAATTATAGGTAAGGGAGAAGAGCATCTGAAGGCTATCGGAGATAAGCTTACTCCCTTAGGAGTCTATGAACAGGCAGTTCCTAGTGCTGTACTTGAACCGGCGGATATGGACCGTCATGCCCCTGAATCCTTCTACTCTACAACAAATCATCGCACGGAAGTATATTATGAAGGAAGCTGGTACGAAGTCTGCAGCCAGCGCATGGATGCGGCAGTTGTATTTGAACCGGAGCATAAGCGATTTATCTGCAGAAAACTACGGGATATCAAAAAAAATGATTTAGTTGTCTGCGGCAGTGATTCTGTACGGGTATTTCCTTTTGCGGCGGAGAAAAAGAAAGACGGCTTCTCCTTCATGTCAAATGAGGTATCTTCAGAGCGAAGTGACAATATTGCCATAGAACGTACCGCCTTTGAATTAGAAGAGATTAGGAACCGAGGAGGCAGAACCGTTGTTGTCTGCGGTCCCGTTGTTATTCATACAGGAGGAGCAGAAGCTCTGGCAGAGATCATCCGAAACGGCTACATTCATGGATTTCTCGGCGGCAATGCAGCAGCCGTCCACGATCTGGAGAGCCAGTTCTTCGGAACTTCCCTAGGTGTAGATGTAAAAACCGGTAAAGTCGCTGAGCATGGACATAATCATCATATGAGGGCAATTAATAAGATATATGGATACGGTTCGATTGCAGCTGCCGTGGAAGCCGGTGAACTGAAAGAAGGCCTTATGTACGAAGTCATTCGTTCAGGGATACCGTATTGCTTGGCAGGATCAATCCGTGATGACGGCCCTCTTCCGGAAACAGTAAATGATATGATTGAAGCTCAAAGACAGTATGCTGAAATAATCAGTGATGCTGATATGATTCTTATGCTCTCCACGATGCTCCACTCCATCGGGACAGGAAATATGACACCTTCCTGGGTGAAGACAATATGTGTTGATATCAATCCTGCTGTGGTAACAAAACTTTCCGACCGTGGAAGCTCCCAGGCCGTGGGAGTCGTCAGCGATGTAGGGCTCTTCCTCCGGGCATTGCGGGATAGACTCCAGGCAAATGTGTTTTAAAGAGTTCATATCAAAGAGTACACATCAAAAAGCAGAGATCAATGCTGATTCTGGGTTGAATAATAGAGTTCAGTCTGGATGGAGTTCAGACTGGAATGAAAAGATTCGTATTAGTAAGGAGATTATGTGAGAAGAATATCTCTGCAGGGGGATCCGAATTTCTGGGATCTTGGTGGATACACGGTAGGAAGCGGTTCCCGGATTTCACTGGGGAAAGTCTTCCGTTCAGGCAGGCTGGATAGGTTGAGCAAGGCTGACTGGGTGAGTCTTGATGAACTTCAGCTCAGAACCATCGTGGACTTGCGCTCTTCGGATGAAAGGGAGGAAGCCCCGGATCCCCCGGACCCGAAAAATAAAACAGCCTATGTTTCTATCCCCCTGGCAAGAAACGGATTGGGAAAAGAGCAGGTAATAGACCTTTTTCGCCGGGCTGCAGCGGGTGAGCTGAATACCCACGAACACATGATTGAGACGTACCGGAAAATACCGGAAGAATTTGCACCAGCGATGAAGGACATTCTTCACCTTATGCTGGACCCCGGTGTCTATCCGATTCTTTTTCACTGCACCGCAGGAAAAGACCGAACCGGCTATACCGCTGCTGTCCTGCTTGCCCTGCTCGGCGCGGATAATACACTCATTAAACAGGATTATCTTCAGTATGTTCGGCATGATCTTGAGGCTTCTGCAAAACGGTACGCCGCCTCTTTTGACAAACATGGTGTTTCCGTAGCCTATCAGGATACCTATCCTTATCTTATTGCTGATACCGCATACATTGAAGCCTTTTTAAATCAGGTTGATGCAGAATGGGGGAGTATGCAGAATTATATTTGGAAAGCTCTGGATTTTTTTCCCTCCAAGCAGAAGAAAATCCAGAAATGTCTTTTGGATTAATGGAATACTTTACAGGAACATGCATTTGCATTATGTTATAGTGTAAAAAACTCTCAAAACCACAAAATACTATTGAAACTATGGTACCGAAAAAGGTAGAATCCATATTGGATAACTTTATTCACAGGAGTAATACATGGAATTTAAGTACGAAAATCTATTGAAGAGCAAGATGACGGATGAGAGCTTCAAAAAGCTGGCTGCCCTGGAGAACGAAAAAGTTTTCGATTTTATCGGATCATTTGCCGAACACTGCAATCCTAACTCAATTTTTGTTAGTGATGATAGTGAAAAAGATGAAGACTATATTCGAAATATGGCCCTGGAAAAGGAAGAAGAGTTCAAACTTGCTAAAGACGGACAGACGATCCACTGGGATGGGTACGGTGATCAGGCCCGGGATAAGGTAAACACAAAATATCTCGTTTACAAAGAGAACCTGAAAAAGATGGAATCCTTAAATTCCGTTGAATATGAAGAAGGCTATAACGAGATTATGGATATCTCTAAAAACATCATGGCAGGAAAAGATGTTGTAGTAAAATTTTTCTGTGAAGGTCCCAGTTTTTCAGAGTTTACAATTCCCTGCGTGCAGTTTACCGACTCTTGGTATGTTGCTCACTCAGAAACAATCCTCTATCGACCTGCGTATGAACATTTCAAGAGCATGAAGGCTGATGAAAAGGACGATTTTTTCCGTTTTATTCATTCCGCTGGTGAGGTTGATGAGAGAAATACATCTGTTAATCTCGATAAGAGAAGAATCTACATGGATACCCAGAACAATATTGTGTATTCCATGAATGATCAGTATGCCGGTAACTCCATTGGTCTGAAAAAGCATTCAATGCGTCTGGCCATCAACAAATCAGGTCAGGAAGGCTGGCTTTGTGAACATATGTTCCTCATGGCTTGTCTTGACAAAGACAAAGACAGAAGAACCTATTTTGCCGGTGCATATCCATCAGCATGTGGAAAAACCTCCACAGCAATGATTCCCGGTGAAGAAATTGTGGGTGATGATATTGCCTACTTTAGAAATATTGGCGGTGAATTTCGCGGTGTCAATGTAGAGCAGGGTATTTTTGGAATTATCAAAGATGTTAATCCTGAAGATGACCCGGTAATTTTTGAGAATCTCATGAAGGAACAGGAACTTATTTTCTCTAACGTTCTTCGTGGTCCGGACAACAATCCCTATTGGCAGAATTCCGGTATGGAAGAGCCCGATAAAGGCGACAACCATTCCGGTTCCGACTGGTACAGAGGCAAGAAAGACTCCAAAGGCAATGAAATTCCTATTGCCCACTCAAATGCTCGTTACACCATGAGGCTTGATTATCTTGAGAACTTTGATGAAGCGGGATTCAAGGCTAAAGAAGGTGTTAAAGTTGAAGGTGTTCTTTACGGCGGACGTGACAGTGATACAACGGTTCCTGTTGAAGAGTCAGATACATGGGAAGAAGGTATCCTCCTCAAGGCATGCACCCTGGAATCAGAAACTACTTCAGCTACATTAGGCAAAGAAGGAGTAAGAAAGGCAAGCCCCATGGCAAACATGGACTTTGTCTCCTATCCCCTGGGTGAATACACCATCAACAATATCAAATTTGTAGAAGGTATGAAGCAGGTTCCCAAAATCTACTCCACGAACTACTTTCTGAGAAATCCAGATAATAAATTCTGTACTCCGAAGACAGCGAAAAAAGTTTGGCTGCACTGGGCTGAGGGAAGAACACACGGCGAATATGAAGCTTTTGATACACCGACCGGTAAAATTCCGAAATATGAAGACTTGAAAACGCTTTTCAAGAAATATCTGGATATGGACTACACACAGGATGATTATATCTATCAGTTTACTTTCCGCTGTGACAAGTGGATGGAAAAACTGGAAAGAACAAAAGAGTTCTTCAAGAAAATGGATCCCCTCTGTCCTGATATGCTTTTTGAGAAATGGGATGAATACATCACGAAGATCCAGAAAGCTAAGGACAAATACGGAGCTTCCATCAAACCTGGTGATTATGAAGTATGTGACTGCAAGAACGGCGGCTGCGACTGCTAGTCTGCTGTTTCGAAGACGATTAGATCACATGATCAGTTCATAGTTGTCTGAAATGTAAAAAAACGGGACCGCTTCGGCGGTCCTTTTTACTTGGAGAACATGATCCAGGGTGTATAGAGTGAGATGCGTTCTGCTTTTTACTTCTTAAGGATCATTCCGGAGTCTGAGATGCGGCTGGCGGCAAGCTCGACGGCGTCGAAGATCTGCTGGTAACCGGTGCAGCGGCAGAGATTGCCCTTCAGGGCTTTCTTGATCTGCTCCCGGGAGGGTTCGGGATTCTTCAGCAGAAGTCCGTAGGAAGACATAACCATACCGGGGGTGCAGAATCCGCATTGGATAGCTCCGGCATCAACAAAAGACTGCTGAATAGGGTGGAGGGTTTTCGTCCTCGGATCCTGAAGTCCTTCGATGGTGATGATACGCTTTCCCAGCGCACGGTTGAGAGGGATTTTGCAGGAACGCACGGCGCTGCCGTCGGCAATCACGGTACAAGATCCGCAGAGACCTTTTTCACATCCATTTTTAGTTCCTGTTAAATGTAGGTGTTCTCGAAGATATGTGAGCAGCGATATCTCAAGAAGATTGTCCGGAATGCTGTACTCTTTTTCATTTACTGTAATGGTATTCATTATGACAACTCCTTAGGATTAATTCGCAGCGGCATCTTTTTACAGCGGATGCCGGTGGCGTTGAATACTGCATTTGCAATAGCCGGGGCAATGATTTCCAGGGAAGGTTCCCCGATACCTTTTGCTCCGGTGAGAGACTGGGGGTCACTGTTTTCAACAATAATGCCGGTTATCTCCGGGGCATCGGTTGATCTGGGTATCTTGTAGGAATCAAAATTGAGACTTGAAATTTTGCCCTCATCGTCTGTAACTTCTTCCATCAGCGCCATTCCCATTCCCTGAGTGATGCCGCCGTACATTTGACCGAGAACCATAGCTTTATTTATTGCTTTTCCAATATCATGAGCTGCAACCACATTCAGCACCCGAATTTTTCCAGTTTTTCTGCTGACCGATACTTCCGCCGCCTGACAGCTGTAGACATACGTAAAATAGGCATCTCCCTGACCGGTGGTATCATCCCAGCTAACGTCCGGCGCCTGGTAGGTTCCGAAGGCATAGGGAGTGATTCTCTGCAGGTAGAGTTCCTTCATGGCATCTTCCCAGGTAAGGCTGTAATCATAGGTAAGGCCCCAAATTTTATCATCATGAAAATTGACCTCTTCAGGCTTACATCGCAGACGGTCTGCCAGATGCTTTGAAAGATGTGCTTTAAATTTTTCAGCGGCTAGGACAACGGAGCTTCCTCCCATGATGGTTCCCCGGGTTGCTACGGTGGTCCCGCTGTCTGGAATATTACTGGTTGAGGATCGCCGATAGCGGATTCTTTCAAGTTTTACGCCAAGCTCTTCCGCCAGAACAAGCATCATTACAGATTCTGAACCCTGCCCATTCTCGTGAATACCTGTTTCAAGCAGGAGTGAGCCGTCATACTGGCCATTGATAATGGCGGAACAGAAGTCCATTCCCTCTGCGCCAAGGCTGGACCCGCGGTAGCTTACGGCCAAACCTATTCCGTAGAGTTCGTCAGAATCATCCGCCGCCTTTCCCCTGGAGCAGGCTTCGAATTTTTTACGGAAACCGATTTCATGGACCACTTTATCCATCACTTCTTCAATACTGACGGTGTGCTTATCCATTACCTGACCTGTTACGGTTTCGCCGTTCTGTTTGATCAAATTCATACGGCGCATACCTAGAGGATGTATACCAAGTTTATATGCAGCCATATCTATAATCTGTTCAATGGCAAAATTTACCTGGGGGGAGCCGAAACCCCGCATGGCGCCGTTAAAAACATGGTTTGTAGCAACACCGTAGATATCAGCATGAGCTTTTTCGACGGCGTATGCTCCGCAGCATTGTGCAGTGGAGCGCCAGGTGACCCATGGGGTTACTGATAAATAGGCGCCGGAGTCTGCATAAATACTAGCTTTAACTCCTTCAATTTTACCTTCGCTGGAAAATCCAACTTTATAATGAAGTTTATAGGGATGGCGTTTGTAGGACTCACGTATGGACCATTCCCTTTTATAGGTAAGCTTAACTGGTCGGTTCAAGAGGCGGGCTCCCAGAGCTGCCCGGGCGCAGACAGCGGCTGCATTGTCGTCTTTTCCTCCGAATCCCCCGCCGACGGCAATGGTGTATACTTCTATGTTGGAAAGCGGTTCTCCTAAAAAAGCCGCAGTGAAGCGCCTGGTACTGAAAGGGTGCTGCATGCTTCCGTAAATCTCAATGACTCCGTCGTGTCTGGGGACGCAGACGGCGGATTCAGGCTCCATATAGGCCTGCTCAATGGTTTGGGTTTCGAAATCGTCTTCAATTATCAGTTCACTTTCAGTAAAGGCTTGTTCGGGATCTCCATGACGAAGACGGTGATGAACCACCGTGTTTGAGTCCCCTTCATCGGGAATTATGCGGGAAAAGGGATCAACGGCCTCATCTATGCTGAGGATCGGTTTCACCGGTTTCCCTTTGATCTCCACCAGTTCAGCGGCTTTTAAGGCAGCTTCCCTGCTTTCTGCAGTAACGAGAGCTGCAGCGTCTCCCCAGGATTTGACTGTGTCACGTATCAGAATGGGATAATCCTGACTGATCTGGCCGAATTTCCACGATCCGGGGACATCCTCTGCAGTGAAGATCCGGATACAGCCGGGAACTTTCAAGGCCTTCTCTGTATCCACTGTGATTTGCTCGGCTGCAGTAAAATCACTGTAAACCGGTACCATATGAAGCATACCGGGGAAAGAAAAGTCATCAGCATATTTTGCCTGCCCGGTGACTTTTGCATAGGCATCATTCCTGAAAGCTTTTACTCGTTCCATGTAGACTCCTTTTAATATGCAACATTTTACAACAAAAAAACCTTTATGTATAGAAAAAGTCATAGTATACTACTAAAAATCTCATACAATGGGATAACAAAAAAATGGAGGCATAGGTATGGAGGAAAAACGTTTAGGAGTTGAGCTGATTTACGGGCTTGAAGACAGACCGCCGTTCTGGGAAGCTCTTTTTGCAGCTTTGCAGCATTTACTGGCAATTTTTGTGGGGATAGCGACGCCGCCGACAATAATCTGCTCAGTTTTAGGTCTGGATATTCAGACAACTTCGTATATAATAAGTATGGCATTAATTGTATCGGGTGTTTCTACTTTTATTCAGGCAAGAAAATTTGGTCCTATAGGATCTGGAATGCTGAGTATTCAGGGTACCAGCTTTACTTTTCTGAGTACTATCATAGCCACTGGTGCAGGACTAATGGCATCCGGTGCTTCTGCTGATGTGGCATTATCCACCATCTTCGGGGTCTGTTTTTTAGCGGCATTTGTCGAGATCATTTTCAGCCGTTTTATCAAGTACCTGCGGAAAATCATAACTCCCCTCATCAGCGGTATTATTGTTACTTTAATTGGCCTTTCCCTTATTGAAGTAGCGATTACCGATATTGCCGGCGGTGCTGCTGCCGTGGGGACTGAAGATTTTGCCAGTTTAGAGAATTTAATGCTTGCAGCCATAGTGACGGTGAGCATAATAATACTTAACCGGAGTAAGAACAAAAACTTACGGATGAGCGCTATTGTAATCGGATTAGTAGCTGGATATATTGTGGCTGCTTTTATGGGAAAGGTTGATTTTTCACAAATTAAGGACTTGAAATTGGTCAATTTCCCTGTTCCCTTTAAATTCGGCTTTTTTAAGATCCAGTGGGCAGCTCTTATCCCCATGGGCCTGCTTTTTCTTATAACTACCGTGGAATCTATTGGGGACTTGACTGCTACATCCGCTGTATCCGGAGAGCCGATAAAAGGGGATACCTATGTAAAGCGTATCTCAGGTGGTGTTTTAGGGGATGGGGTAAACTCAGCTATCGCTGCTGTATTTAATTCTTTTCCCAATACGACATTCAGTCAGAACAACGGTGTTATTCAGCTTACCGGCATCGCAAGCCGTTATATCGGATATTTTATTGCCGGGCTGCTGGTTATCTTCGGCATGTTCCCTCTGGTGGGCGGTATCTTTTCGCTGATACCTCCTCCTGTCCTCGGCGGTGCGACAATTATCATGTTCGGTACCGTGGCTGGTTCTGGAATAAAAATTATTGCAAGCAATATTATCAATCGACGAGGAGTGCTGATTATGGCAATCTCCTTCGGTCTGGGACTCGGTGTGATAATGGTTCCGGAAATTGTACAGAATTTTTCCCCGCTTCTCCAGAATATTTTTGGTTCTGCAATTACCACCGGCGGTCTTACAGCAATTTTTCTGAACATCGTACTGCCCCGTTCATATACAAAGCAGAAGGCTAATGATGAGATGCGTATGGATTTAAACTGAACCAGCTGAACGGTGCCGGTTGAGGAAAAGATACATTCATTAATAGAGAAAAGAAAAAATGTTCCGAAGAATTTAAACTGAAAAAGATAAAAAATTGGCTGCAGCGTAAAAAAATTGCGTCTGCAGCTGTTTTTGTGCTTGGTTTAGAATCTATCACAAAGCTTTGCGGTATCGTCCGATCAAACCATCAAACCATAAAATACATCAAATACATCAAATACGCTTCAAAAACTCATTTCCGTGGGCTGTCATCTCAGTGAGCCTTTGTATTTCGAAACGAGCAAGCATTTTGCCAATGGGAGTGATTTGATACCGTTTTTTATTCCGTTCCGATGGTATCTCTTCTACAAGTTCGATCAAGTTGTTGTTCTGCAGATTTTTCAGAACCCCGTATAATGTGCCAGGTGCAAGAACAATTCTTCCGCTGCTCAACTTTTTAACTTTTTGGATGATACCGTAACCGTGGAGGGGGTCTACCAGGGATATAAGAATATAATACGTGGATTCCGTTAAGGGAGATAATCTCAGAGGATCATTGACTTTTTTCATCTGCAGCTCCGCATGGTGTTTTTTTACTGGTATTAATCGCAGAATGATTACACGATGGTGATGATTGTATGATGATAGCATTGTACGTTATTAAGATCATGCTGCAGCCTCGTTAAGACCACGCTGTCTTAGAAGCACGCCGAATGGAAAAATGATCTATCATGGCATTGCCTCTGTGGGTGATGATGAAATAGATCAGATCTGCTATTTCTCCGGGGGATATAAGTTCGCTCTTATCAATATCAGGGCGTACAGAGGTGACCATGTCTGTTGCGACTCCGCCGGGAGAGAGCGTATAAACCCTTATATCGTCTTCTTGAACTTCCTTGGCTATTGCCTTTGTGAAGCCTAAAAGAGCGTGTTTTGAAGCACTGTAAGCACTTTGCAGCTCATATCCCTTATGGGAAACAACTGATGCTATCTGAATGATTGTAGGCAGCTTTGATTTTCTAAGCCAGGGCAGGGCTTTTTGACAGATAAAGAAAGGAGCTTTAGCATTAATCTGCATGATCCTGTCCCAATCGTTTTCAGTGGTTTCAGAAAAAGCCGCTGAAAGAGAAATACCGGCATTATTCACCAGGAGATCAATACCGCCGAGCTGTTCGGCGGCGGACTCTGCAATAACTCCAGGGGCGTCAGAATGCTCTAAATCTGCCTGTACCGAACAGATTAAAGCAGAATTATGTAGAGAGTGCTTCAGATCTGTTAATATCTGTACTGCCGTATCCAGTCTCTCGCCGTTTTTACCCGTTATACAGACACTGATATTTTCTGTGATAAGTTTTGAAGCAATTGCTAAGCCTATTCCTCGGGAACCGCCTGTGATAAGGGCTCGTTTTACATCATTCATAATCAGCATCATCCTTCAGCAGTATTTTATCGAATTGAACCGGGCTGGATCTGCAGAGCATTCAGCCTCCCGCACTTCTGACCTGAATGAATACTCTCAATAAGGGATTTCCCCTCCAGCAAGGCTGCTGTAAGCCCCGCAGTAAAAGAATCTCCGGACCCAATGGTGTTTATAGGAGTAACAAAACCGGTCTCAGCCTCTTCAATCTTCCCCTCGCTGCAAAAGAGAATGGGTTTAATACCTCGGGTAAGTATACTGGTTATTCCGCTCTTTTTCCACAGCTCAAGCATCTTATTTTTTACAGCCTGAAGGGCTTCTTCATCATCTGCATGTTCCTTAAAGTCTTTATCGGGGAAGAGGGTTCCGGCAAATTCCTTAAAGTTCGGTTTTATGAAATCCGGTCCGTACTCCAGGGAATTCAGAAGATCATTCCCTTTGATATCAAGAACTACCATTTTTTCGGCAGCTTTGGCCTTTTTAACCATTTCCGGGATGATAGCGTCGGAATATCCAGCGGCAACTGTTCCAGATATAGTCACACAGGAAAACTGCGGCAGCAGGCGGTCAAACAAGTCCATTGCCCTTTTTTCGGTTCCTTCAACCACAGGCTGAGCTTCTTCAACAATTTCCGTAACACTATGGTTTTCCCGATTGATCAGAGTATAGCAGGAACGTATCTCGCTCTGGGAGTCAACATATTCTATTGAGATATTATCGGTTTTCACTAGATCAAGAAATTCATTCAGCCGTGACCCTCCGGCATGAGTCAAATGGACAGCATCAATACCCAGCTGACCAAGAACCCTTGCGGTATTCATTCCTTTGCCTGCTACATGCAGATAGTGCTCTCTGCTCCTGTTTACCTCGTTCTCCCAGAAGTGTTCTAGAAAAATGGTTTTCTGCAGTACCGGATTAAGACAAATTGCTAAAACATTTTTTTCCATAATCTAATTCTCACAAATAATGGTCATGATGTAAAGAGCCCAAACTGCAATACCAATCCCGAGCAAGTGCAGGAGAACGCAAGGTGGAATACCCCCCCCTTGGGGCGGCAAAGGGGCGGCAAAGAAGACAAAGCACCTGGATCCAGGGCTTGCTCTGGGGTGTTTATACCTTTCATTCAACGATATCAAAATTCAAAAGAATACTTTTTTCCTTTGGTACCAGCTGCACATAAGAAACCCCTGCCTGATCGAACATCATTTTTGATGCCTTCACAACATCGGTATGGGCATACTTGTCCCGAAGAAAGACGACACGGCGAATACCGGACTGTATTATTGCCTTAGCACATTCATTACAGGGAAAAAGGGCAACATAGATGGTGCAATTCTTCAAATCTCGGGAAATGCTGTTCAGGATTGCATTAAGCTCAGCATGACTAACAAAAGGATATTTTGTATCCAGAAAAGCTCCTTCCCGCTCCCAGGGGAATACATCATCGCTGCAGCCCATAGGAAACCCATTGTAGCCTACACCCACGATTTTTTTATCCTCATTAACGATACATGCCCCCACCTGGGTCGAGGGGTCCTTGCTCCGTTTGGCGGAAAGCAGGGCTACGCCCATAAAATATTCATCCCAGCCAATATAGTCGTTTCGTTTCATTCCGGCTCTCCTTACGTCTCTGTTTTTCTTTTGATGTCCTCTATAAAGCAGATTATCTCTTCAGTCAGAGATAATCGTACCGAATCATACATGAGAAGGCAATGGTGATCATGCGGTTTATCACCTGAATCAACAATTCTCATTCTGACATCCGGTGATGCCGCGCGTCCTGCTATATAAAAAAGATTCTTGAATGGGACCGTTTGGTCACATCTGGAGTGAAAAAGCTGTATAGGAACTGTAATGTCCTGCAGTTTATTTCTGACCCGACGCATCCCCATCAGCAAACTGTAAAGTTGACGAGGATAGATGCCGGTATAGCCAATCCAGCGAGAGCTTCCGTCATCCCCTTCCCGAGAGATTTCTCCTCTGCAGATGCCTGCTCCAATCTGGGGCGTGAACCATCCCGCGGTCCGTATAATATAGAGTCCTGGATTCTTCAAAATTCCCTGGGAAATCTTATTGATGAATACTGAAGCGGCTGCAGTGACTACTCCGTCAGGTTTATATGCGGAACCGCTCATCTCTTCTGCCAGATTGAGAGTTAAGGTTCCACCCATGGATGAACCTACTACAAAGACATACCGATAAACAGCTCTCCTTTTCAGGTATTCCGAGCGGATATAGGAGTACCAGGATGTATAATTTGTCTTGATGAATTCTGCTGGTGAAGAACCGAATCCGGGGATCAGGGGTGCATACACATCTGCACCGGATTCGAATAGCTTCTGAGCAG
>JAIPFQ010000052.1:0-13143 GCA_021736605.1 Spirochaetales bacterium
TCGAGGCTGAGATATGCCTGCAGAAGAGAGCTGAGCAGATCCTTGTTGCGGACATTGGCGAAGACAGCTTTGAAGACTACGTCTGAAGTCGGCGGAAGCAGCTGGGTGCCTTCATAGGCAATATATGTGTTCATAAGTAATTTCCTCCTTACTTCTTATAAACACAAATAATTTCAATTCTGATTTAATATCTCTAATGAAAGCTGCAGGTTTTTCAGCAGCATCCTTGAGCAGAAGAGCTGAATATGTTTCCAGAAAATCAGTATCTCTGAAAAGGAACTGCCTAAAAGAATCCCAAATACGGCGTTACAAAGCCTAGTGATGAGATAGTTAAAGACAGCTGGAACAGAACAGGAGATCTTTCTCAAAGATCTTTACCACATCAAATGTCATAGTTATTTCAGGATCAGAATATAGACAAGCAGCACCCCATGGATTAAATTATTTAAATTACAAAAAATATTTTTACTGAGGAGCTAAAAAAGTATGAAAGAGAAATCTGTATTTTGGAAACTGACGGCGCTAGCTGTCCTGCTTATGGTTTTCAGTTTTTCGGGATGTGAACTGGTGGATACTGAAGCACAAGCCGCAGCAGACTTCACTCGAGGAGGCGCCAGCAATGCCCGGAGCAATGACACAGATCTGACAGCAGAAATAAGCAAGGAGAAAAAGCCGAAAGCTTTTGAAGCAAGCATAACAGTATATCAAAATGCTGCGGATACGGCTAAGGTAGGAGAGGGTATTCATTACCGCACAAACGATGAAATCCTTAAAGGCAGCGTTGATTCTTCGGATTGGGATGCTCTTGATGAAGCTACTGTCGAAATGACAAATTTTACGAATTTCAACTCTCTGCCCCTATATCCCGCCTGGGAATTCCCTTCAGATATATCAGGAACAAACCACAGTTCAGTAGAAATAACTCTGAAAACTGGAGAAATCCTGAATTTTACCGCTAATGGCAAGCTGGAAGGAACGTTCCCTGTAATGGCTGAAGTTGATATGAATTTCAGCTTAACCGGAAAGTCTGAACAGACGATTGTTAAAAATGTACAGGGAAAACTCTCAGGAAATTTTGTATGGGATACAAATGATGATACACAAGTCTCTCAAGGTATTTTTAAGTTAGAAGGATTTTACAAGTAGACAATAAGACCAGAAAACAAAGAGAGCGCAGGCTTCCTTTTACTACGAGGAAGCCTTTTTTTCTTTCCAGCCCCTCTTTTCTTCAGCTTTCTCTATACTCCTTTACCAAAATCTGTTTTCCCAACCTGCACAGAGTATCAAACGAAATCCATTTCACTTGAAGCTGAATTGTGCTATAATTTTCTTTACTGAGACGCAATGACAAACAGACTTTCATTGCTGATATTTAGTACTGCTAAAGAACCGTATGAAAAGCAGGGGAAAACTAAGGGGGGTTTTATGGAAATACCGGAAAAATATATCGACATGCTTGTGAACTACGGTGAACGGCTGATCTTTGCACTTCTTATACTTATCATCGGAAGAATCATCATAAAATTAGTCATGCGTGGACTCAAAAAACATTCGGAAAAGAAGAAATTCGATCCCACAGCAAGATCTTTTATCATGTCCGTGGTCTCAGCACTGCTGAATATTCTGCTGATACTCACTATAGCATCAACCCTAGGCATCAAAATGACCTCATTTATAGCCATAATTGGTGCGGCAGGACTGGCTGTAGGCCTTGCCCTTCAGGGGAGCCTAGCGAACTTTGCCGGCGGAGTACTCATCCTGATCTTCCGCCCCTTCAGTGTAGGCGACTTTATAGAAGCACAGGGCTTTATGGGAACCGTTCATGAAATCAAAATTCTTTATACGCTGATAAACACCTTGGATAACAAACGAGTAGTAATCCCCAACGGGAATCTAGCGAACGGAAGCGTCACCAATTTTTCCATTAATCCGACGCGAAGAGTCGACTTTACCTTCGGCATATCCTATGACGATAGTATAGATACTGCACGAGACATCATCAAAAGCATAATTGACAAAGATGAACGCATATTCAAGGATCCTGCCCCCACTGTAGGAGTCATCGCCCATGCTGACAGCTCCATAAATTTCACAGTGCGAGTCTGGTGCAAGCGTGAGGATTATCTGAATGTGCTCATGGGGATGCATGAAGCTGTGAAAAAGGAGTTCGATGCCGCCGGTATTACCATTCCCTATCCTCAGCAGGATGTGCATCTCTATGCTAAAGAGGGAGAAAGCAGCATCAGCTTGATTGGAAATCCCAATTACATAGCACCTTCTGATTCCGGACAAGAGGGTTTGAAATCTGCCTCAGAACAGAATAACCGGAAACAGAAAAAGAGCGGCACATGATAGTACTAGAAAGTGCCTTAGGAGTTGAGATACTCCAGTGGATTCAGCAGTTCCGCAGTCCCTTCATGGATGCTGTATTTCAGGGAATCACCATGCTCGGAGAAGTCACTCTCTATATCGTGATTCTCACCGCCGTTTACTGGTGTTTCAGTAAAGAGTATGGAGCGGAAATGACCTTCACCCTCCTCTTCAGCGGTCTGGTGAACAGCAGTCTTAAACTGGCCTTCCACACCCAACGGCCTATCGGCATAGAGGGAATCGCCTCACTCAGAGAACATACCGCTACGGGGTACTCCTTCCCCAGCGGACACACGCAATCCGCCGCATCATTCTGGTTTTTTCTGATGCTTACGCAGAAGCGCTTGTGGACCTACCTGATTGGGGGAGTACTCATGTTTCTGGTAGCTTTTTCCAGGCTCTATCTGGGCGTGCACTGGCCGATGGATGTTGTCGGCGGCATTTTATTCGCCCTCTTTTCCGTCTACCTCGGCCGCTGGCTCTTCCGCATCGGATTTTCCGATGGAAACTCCCGAACACGCCTGATACCGCCGGCTTTCGGAATCGTACTCCTGCCCCTAGTTTTCATCATTCAGGACGAAAACCTGACAAAGGTCGGAGGAATGATGATCGGCGCCCTGTACGGTCTGCTGGTGGAACGCCGCTGGATCTTGAGCGTCATTCCCAAGGAAACAGTGAAACGTATTCTGCGATTCATTATTGGAATAATTATCCTTCTACTCATAAAAGAGGCGGGCAAGCTGATACTTCCGCCTTCGAATTGGGCTGATACTATACGCTATATCCTGATCGGCTTCTGGGCAGCCGCCGGCGCACCTTGGTTCTTCAAGAAATTCCACCTATAGCTTATAGCTTATAGCTTATAGCTTATAAAAAATTCGAGCTCCCGGTAGCAGCCAGGAGCTTTTTTACATTCTCAGTCATTTATTTTTTTCGACGTTTACATTTCCATACATTCCATGTACACCTGAGCTAAGCTCTTTTTCAGGAGCCTATTTGGCATTGATTTTGATTTTCCGCGGTTTCACCGCCTCTTTGAGCTGCATGGTAATGGTCACAATGCCGTTACTTATGCTAGCCGAAATCTTATCCCGATCTATCGTATCATCAAGCGTGTATTCCTGATGGTAGTCTCCGTCTGGGATTTCCCGAATGTGAAACTCTCCATCCGCAGCGGGAAGCCACTTATGTCCATGCACAATCAGAAGATCACCATCTACATTCACCTGCAGATTTTCCCGAGAAACGCCTGGCATCTCCAATTGCAGCACTACTTTATCGCCCTCACTGTAAATATCGCAGCAGGCAGGATATGTTTTTCTCTCTTTTTGAATCTCCTGCGTGTTATCTCTCTTTTCAACATTTTTATTTTCACTCATGGTATATACCTCCTTCCGAACTTTCTGTTTCTTATAAAATTATCATAGCGGTGCAGCAGCAGTGCTACTTCACATCAACAGCAATCTGCTTCGGCTTTGATTCCTCTGATTTTGGAAGCTCAATCGTGAGAATTCCATTGCTCATCTCCGCCTTAACTTTATCCGGATCTACCGCAGACGGCAGCGGCAGTGTTCTCTGAAAGGAACCGGATTGACTCTCTTTGCGGTAATACTTGCCATTTTTTTCCTTCTCTTCCTTTTCCTCAGATTTTGAACCCTTGATAGTCAGAACATTGGAAGCCAGATTAACATCAATATCCTTTTCCTTAATTCCCGGAAGTTCGCAAGTGACGACAAACGAATTATCGTTCTCTACCACATCTATAGAAGGTGAAACACTACGGTCGAACAGACCCCGCTTACTTGGAAGCGTGTCAAAATTAAAAAGATCATTAATCTCTTCCTGCAGCCTTCTCATCTCATCCCAAGGGCTGTATACATCTCTGTTTCTTCTTTGAATAAGTGCCATATCGGTACCTCCTTAAACAAATATTATTTGATGCGCGGATTTGCATTTTAAGCGAATTTCAGCATAGCTTGACCGCTTGCATCTTTCATTTACAGAGTTGCATAAACCATGCCAATATCAATAATTTTCGGTTGCTCAAAAATCTTGAAAATATATTTTAAATTTATATATTACAAGTAATTAGCAACCACTGTTGAAAGCCGCAGAATACAAAGGAAAGCTGTAACCTAAAGCAGAAAATATCCTGTTTCACCGGGACGCAAATCGTAAGAAAATTATTTTTATGTGTGTCATATGTACTCAACTCTTTGCCATTCAGGATATGCAAATGTTTCATTTTGCCGCATAATCTCATTGAACCCCCTTCTATTTTTCTGTATAGTATGCACATATCAATAAAATAACCGTTTCTGAAAAGCTCAAATCACCCATAAAGGAACCAGCCGTGAAGATACAGGAACTTATTGCTTCAGCTCTCAAAGAGGATCTGAACGAACTGGGGGACATAAGCTCCCAGGCAATTTTTACCACAGAGCAGGACAGTTTCACCCTATATGCCAAGGAAAACGGCATAGTATGCGGTCGGGAATTGTGGGAAGCTGTGTTTTCTCAGGTTGATCCCTCCGTGAAGGTTACATTCCTGCATGCCGATGGAGACAGCATAAGCAGCGGGGAAGAGGTCGCCAGGATTCAGGGTAAAGTGCTCTCCATACTCACGGCAGAACGTACGGCGATAAATTTTCTCTCCTACCTCAGCGGAATAGCTACAAAAGCTGGAAAATATGCCGCTGAAGCAGGTGACAGAGCGATCATTCTGGATACACGCAAAACCCTCCCAGGGTACAGGGAACTTGCCAAATATGCCGTACGCTGCGGGGGAGCGCAGAACCATCGGCAAGGCCTCTATGATATGGTGATGATCAAGGACAATCATGCCGACGCAGCCGGCGGAATTACAGAAGCCGTCTCCCGGGTTCGTGCCTTATGGAAGGACCGCTTCCCTATAGAAGTTGAGGCAAGGAGTCTTGAGGAAGTTAGAGAAGCTCTTGCCTGTCGGGTCAGCAGAATTATGCTGGACAATATGGATTGCGAGACAATGAAACAGGCAGCAGCCATTGTTGATGGTGATGCCGAAGTAGAGGCATCCGGTAATATGACCCTTGAACGGATTGCTGAGGTCAGTCGGACAGGGGTCGATTTTATCTCCGTCGGGGACCTGACACATTCAGTAAAGGCCTTCGATTTCTCCTTACTGCGGGCTAGGTAAAAAGGGAGATAAAGGGTTTTAGGAAGCTGTATATACATACGAATTGCTCTTATCAATTGTTACGTTGAAATTATTGCTATAAAGGATTGATCATGACAGATGTCGAGCTGAAAAAACAAATTTTTGCTTTAAAAGACCAATTAGGTAATCGAGTAATTATACCTGCTCACCACTACCAACAGGATGATATTGTAGAGATGGCTGATGTCGTTGGTGATTCCTACAAACTTGCTGTAGAGGCGGTATCCTTTGATGCAGACTACATTGTATTCTGCGGGGTGCGTTTTATGGCTGAAGGAGCGGATGTTCTTACTAAGAAGCATCAGAAAGTGCTTATGCCTGAACATACCGCGCTATGTCCCATGGCCGAAATGATCACCTGGGAGCAGGCAGAAGCAGCCTTGACGAAGCTCCGCTCGATGCATCACCGCAGCGTAGTCCCGGTGGTCTACATGAACGCCCATGCGGATATGAAGGCCTTCTGCGGCAGCCACGGCGGGGCGGTATGCACAAGCTCCAATGCGCAGAAGGTCCTGGAGTACTATTTCTCCCGGGATACAGACGTCTTCTTCTTTCCTGACCAGTTTTTGGGAATCAATACCGCCGTTGCCATGGGTCTGGAACGCCGGCACATTCAGAAGGTCACGACGGAATACGCTGTGGTTCCGGTTTTCGACGATGACCAGGAGTCCTCTGAAGGCGCATCCTCCGAAAAAACCCCAAAGAAGACAACGCAGCCCAGTTCGATACATCAGCCAAGTACGCCAAACACAAGTACGCCATACACAAGTACGCCATACAAAGGCCATGAAATTTTCGTCTGGGACGGTTTCTGCCCTGTCCACCAGTTTTTTAAGCTAGAGCAGATCGCCGAGCTCCGCCAAAAACACCCTGATATCACCATCATCGTGCACCCGGAAGTGAATACGGAAACCGCAGCCGCGGCGGACATGACCGGTTCCACCCAGCAGATCCTCAATATCATTCGCGACGCCCCTGAAGGAACGACCTGGGGAGTCGGGACGGAGTACAATTTCGTTAATCGCCTGGCTGAGCAGTTTGCCCATGAGGGCAAAACCATCATACCCCTCTACAAGTCCTGCTGCCGAAATATGAATAAAACCACCCTGGAGACACTGTACCAAAGCCTTAAAGGGATAGCAGAAGGCGCTTATGAAGAGGATAATCAGTTACCTGCTGATGCTGAAGCGGCGGAACTTGGTGAGCCGACTGCCAAGGAGTTGCGGCGCATGCAGATTGTGCGGGTGGATGAGCAGATAAAAAAGGATGCTGAGAAGGCCCTTTCCATGATGATTTCTATAGTTCAGGGCGACTGAGTACGCCGGGGGAGTAATTGTGAATACGATTTTTGATGTCCTGATTATCGGCAGCGGCATTGCAGGCCTGACCACAGGTATACGGCTTCATGAGGCTGGATACCATTGCGTAGTCATCACCAAAGAAGATGATCCCGTAGAATCAAACACCATGTATGCCCAGGGCGGAATTATTGCCTGGCGTGATGAGGATCAGACGGAACTGCTGAAAGAGGATATCCTCCAGGCGGGGCAGTACTGCAATAATCTGTCCGCCGTGAAGGAACTTGCTGAAGACGGGCCGAAACTAGTCTTCGATTTTCTCATCGACCATATAGGCACCGAATTCAGCCGGGATACCCATGGAAATATCGACTATACCGAGGAGGCCGCCCATTCAAAACGGCGAATTATCCACTTTGAAGATCACACCGGCGACCATATTGAGAAATCCTTATATGCCTATGCAAAAAAAATCGGCCTCCCCATCCTTGCCGGACACGTCGCTGTTGACCTGATTACGAATAACCACCACTCCACCGATACCCAGGAGCTCTACAAAGCCAGAGAGGTGATGGGTGCCTATGTACTGGATTCAGCCTCCGGTGAGGTGAAGCGCCTCTGTTCCCATAATGTAGTTATAGCAGCCGGAGGTGTGGGAAATCTGTTCCAGCACACCACAAATCCTGCAGGAGCCACGGGTGACGGCATCAGCATGGCCTATCATGCCGGTGCGGATATCATCAATGCCGAATATGTCCAGTTTCACCCCACAGCCCTCTATCATAAGGATATTAAGCGCTTCCTCATCTCAGAATCCCTCCGCGGGGAGGGTGCAAAATTGAAAGATGTCCGGGGCAATGCATTTATGCACGAATACTCTAAGCTCGGCGATTTAGCCCCTCGGGATGTGGTTGCCCGCTCGATTTTTGACCGCATGAGCAAGGACGGGACGGAGTATGTCTTTCTCGATCTGGCGGGGTATTATCATGGAGACAGCCCTATTCCGGAACGCTTCTCTCAGATCTACTCAACCTGTAAACGAGGGGGCATTGATATCACTCGGGAAGCGATTCCCGTGGTGCCCGCAGCGCATTACTTCTGCGGCGGCATCAAGGCGGACCAGGCAGGGCGAACGTCTCTGAAGAATCTCTATGCCGTGGGCGAAGTGAGCTGCACAGGCCTTCACGGGGCGAACCGACTGGCATCAACATCCCTTCTGGAGGGACTTCTCTGGGGATGGAAGGCCGCCGGCGATATGATCGACTCTATGAAAGCTCCGGATGGGGAGTCTTTGGGACGTATTGATACTAAGCGATTTTCGCATATCCCGGAGTGGGACGTCCCGAAGAAGCAGGAGGTTTTCGACCCTCTGCTGATCAAGCAGGACTGGCAGGCCATTCAGCTGACCATGTGGAACTATGCGGGTATCATCAGGACGAGAAAGGGCCTTGAACGAGCCCGAGCTGACTTGGCTTACTACTCCCATAGAATCGTGAAATTCTATAAGGAAGCCAAACTCAACCGTGACATTATCGAGCTCCGCAACGCCATAGCCGCTTCACAGATCATTGTGGCTTCGGCTCTGCACAACACAAAGTCCTTGGGCTGCCACTATATCGAACGCTGAGCTGTTTCGATAGAACGCTGAGCTGTTTCAGTTGATTTCGGCTGCTCTGTCTACTATGCGTCTAATACCCTATGCGTCTACTGTCGCTGCATACAAGCGATATGCAGTATGGTCCTGCGGCAGTGCTCTGCACTTTATCCCTCGGTACATTAGTTCAGCCCCGCTGTAATTCCGTTCCAGCAGCTCTTCCCCTGTGCTGCCTGTGCTGCCTGTGCTGCCTGTGCTGCCTGTGCTGCCGCGGGAAATCTCTTCTGCTGAGACCATACTGATGCGGTAAAACTTCTCAGGATCCAAGCCTGCCAGTTTCCAGAAGCGTCCCGACTGGTTAGCCTCCTGGTACAGGGAGAAGAGAAAAATCGCCGCCTCCCCTTTATCCTTTGATACGGTCATCCAGGAGACCATCTTGCCCTCCCCCGCAAAGGGACTCCTCAATCGATAGAAATCCCCCATCTGCAGCAGCCTGCGATGCTCCTTGTACCAGCGGATCTCACTCTGCAGAATCTTCAGCTCTTCCCTGCTCAGTCGGCGCGGATCCAGCTCAAAGCCGTAATTACCCGCCATGGCGGTGATAGAGCGGAAACCCAGGCTCGTAGACCTTCCAGTCTGGTGATTCGGCACATCCGTCACATGAGCACCCATTGTAATCGGTGGATAGACCATACTGGTTCCGTACTGAATTTTCAGCCGCGAAAGGGCATCCGTATTGTCGCTGGTCCAATACTGCGGGAAAAAGGGCATCATGCCCAGATCATACCGTCCTCCACCACCGGCGCAGCCTTCAAAGAGCACATCCGGGAAGCGGGAAGTGATGCTGGCCATAATTTCATAGACCCCCTGCATGAAGCGGAAAGGGACCTCTCCTCCCCTGCCTTTCTCACTCCTTTGGGAACCGGCATTGCTCACGTAGCGATTCATATCCCACTTCACATAATCCGCAGTGCTGCCGTCGATTATTTCCGTCATCCTGTCTATAATATACCGCCGCACATCTTCACGGCTGAGGTCCAGTACCAGCTGATTTCGCCCTCTGAGCCGCTGCTGTCCGGGTACATGCAGGCACCAGTCGGGGTGTTTCCGGTAGAGTTCGCTTTCAGGAGAAATCATCTCAGGCTCTATCCATATTCCGAAGAGCATTCCCAAGTCATGCACCGTATCGGCTGTTCTTTTCAGGCCGCCGGGAAGTTTCTCTCTATTCACGTACCAGTCGCCGAGGCTGGAAGTGTCGTCATTGCGCTGGCCGAACCATCCATCATCTATGACCAGCAGCTCCACACCAAGTTCAGCGCTTTTCTCTGCAATTTCTTGTACATCCGCCTCGTTAATAGCAAAGTAGACCCCTTCCCTGGTATTCAGCAGCACAGGCCGTTCCCGGTCTCTCCAGCGTTCCGGCATAAGGTAGTTCCGTATAAAATTGTGAAAACGCCGGCTCAGGTCATTCAAGCCTTCGCTGGTGTGGGTAAAAACCGATTGGGGGGCATCCAGGCTCTCCCCGGGGTTCAGGATGAATCGTGTTGTTTCGGGATGGAGACCTATGCTGATGCGTACGCCGCCGTCATCGGCCAGTTCGCTCTCTATCAGAAAATCTCCACTGTAGATAAGGCCGCAGCCCAAGGCTTCACCGCTCTGCTCACCCGTTTCAGGCTGGACCAGGGCGCACCAGGGGTTATGCCGATGACTGCTGGCGCCGCGGGTGCTCCCCACGGAGGTAATACCGGGACGGAGGGGCCTTCTGTGCACATGCCTCTCCCGAGCGTGGGCGCCGTCCAGGCTGATTATCTCCCAGAGGTTTTTGTCGCTCTGCAGGGGCATTGATGCACTCATAAGACGGTCTACGGCAAAGGCTTCGCCATTCTCAGCCCCGCGGTGCTCCAGGCGGGTGCTGCGCAGGAGCATGTCAGCTTCGGGTAGCACCGAATAGCTGAGGATTACGTAGACATCGGTACCCCCGACCCGAAAAGTGATGTACAGGGTTTCGGCGGCGGATTCCGTATCTGAATCAGCACTCGCATCCCTGCTTGAATCAGCACTCGCATCCCTGCTTGAATCAGCACTCGCATCAGCATTTGCGGCACTTGATGAAAGGGCTGCGGAGGGGAGTCCTTTCAATTTCGGCAGCCCCGGCTCCACCCGGGTCTCCTGCAGAAACAGATCGGAAAGCGGCCGGTTTTCACGATCCCTCAGGACCAGGGACGGGCTTCTATAGTCAGCACCGCCGAAAAGGGAGAAGCCCAGGGGCAGGTAGCCCGAGGCCATATACAGATCCTCAAGCTCCTGGAGAGACTCCTGGCTGCTGCTATTTTCCGGAGAATCCTCGATCTCCTGGGAACGATGCGGATCAAAATCTGCATAAAAACCCTCTTCAGGGAGGGGTATCGTCTTTCCGTAATAGTGCTGTACGAGAAATCTGCCCCGATATATTCCCAGAATGCATGTACTCTGCTTCATATGGAGAGCATAGAGCTGGTGTTTGGTATGTTTCTGTATCACTGCTGCTTCCTTTCTCAGCCGATTTCAAGCGGCGAGCTTATTTATCTCCGAACTCGGGAACAATGCAGATAAAAACAAAGTTTTCTTCGCCGTTATTGCTGATCTGGTGTTCGCTGTTGGGGGAAACAAAGGCGCTTGTCCCTGCTTCAAAGGGGTAGGACTTGCCGTCATTGAAAATTTTTCCCTTCCCCTCCACAGCGTAGAGGATGTGGGGCCAATCGTGTTTGTGTCTTGGGGTATATCCGCCCTTCTCCAAGGTGAACATCCTCATGACGTAATCTTCCCAGCCCTGTTCCGGACCGACAAGAATCTGCTTTGTGACCCCCTTTACCGCATCGCCGGTAAAAATTTTCTTGGGAATATCATTGCGGTGAGCAATATACATGTTTCTGCCTCCTATAAAATTACATCCTCATAAATTCTTTATCCCTGGCTGTTAAAAACCAGGGGTTGTGCATATCTTCTTTGTTGTAGCGAAGGGGCTGCCGGGTTTGGGCATCCACTACATAGCAGCCCGCCGCTCTGCAGACCGCATCCGCCGCCGCGGTATCCCACTCCATGGTGGGAGCAAACCGAGGATAGACGTCGGCACTTCCGTCAGCGACTCGGCAGAGCTTTAGGCTGCTGCCGCTGGAAGTACATTCCACGGAGCCGAAACGCTTCTCAATTTCAGCAATAAATTTCTCTGTCTCCGCATTAAGGTGGCTGCGGCTAGCAACAACCCGGATTGGATTTTTTCCATCTTCCCGAGCCGATACACCGGCATGCCCGGCTGGCTCGCCCGCCCTTCCCTCCGCCGACGTCCAAGGGCTGCCCAGAACTTCCTGCCGCACATGGGGCAGGGAGGCCTCTGAACCGCCTTTTTTCAGGGAGTAGAAAGCCAGATGTTTCGCCCCCTCCAGTCGGTAGGCTCCTTCACCGCGAATTCCCCACCAGCAAATATCAAGCGCCGGCGCATAGACAAAGCCCGCATAGGGCTCGCCATGGGAAATCAGCGCAATATTTACCGTAAATTCACCGTTCCTCTTAATGAACTCCTTAGTACCGTCCAGAGGATCAATGAGCCAGTAGGTATCCCATTGGGAACGCTTCTGGAAGGGCACGTCAGCGGACTCTTCAGAAATAACGGGATACGTCTTCTCCAAAGTCTCCACTAAAATACGATGGGAGGCCATATCCGCCGCTGTCAGCGGGGAGGAGTCAGTTTTATACTCCACCGCCCAGTCATCAGCATGGTTATAGATCTCCATAATACGCTCACCCGCTTCAGCCGCCAGTCGAATGAGATCCGGACTGTTGATATCGATGGAATTGGCACCCGACTGCCCGGCGTTTCCCGGTTTGGATACACGAGACTCCTTGTTTGCGGCGGATGTATTTTTATTCTTCATAGATGGTACCCCTGACTCAGCATCTCTGATGCGAGATATGTTTCGTACGCTTTGTAATCAAGCGGATAATCCCAGCAGCCCATGCGGTGAAAGATACTGCCGCCGAAGCCGGCCTTAAAGCGGTAGAGACCGTACATAGGATGAGACGGATCGGGCTTCGGAGCAACTCCGAACATGTCGTACTCCGTACAGCCGGCAGCCTTTGCCCGCTTCATAGCCTCCCACTGCAGTGCATAGGTGCTCATAAAATTCCGTTTCCTCGTTGAGGAGGCCCCGTAGAGATAGGTAGCCCGTCTGCCGGAAGTCACCAGGAACATGGCAGCAGAAGGCTCCCCGTCGACCTCAGCAAAAAGCAGCTCCGGCACCGCGCTCCCCCAGTCTTTCATTTCCGCCGTAAAGAGGCTTTCAAAAAAGAACATATCGTGAAGATGAATCCCATTTCGTGTACAGGTTTCACTGTAGAGGGCATACCAGATACCGATCTCCGAAAGATCAGCTTGCCGTACACGAACTCCCTTCCGATGAGAGAGACGAATATTGTAGCGTGTTTTCGGCCGCATGGACATCAGCAGGGCTTCATCGCTTTTTTGAAGGTCCAGAAAGATGGTATCCGCCGGAAGGATATCCGTGTGCGCCTTTTTCAGGTTCCAATTCTGGGTGGGAAAATTTATGCGCATCTCCTGGCTGCGTTTTGCCGGCGGCCCGGTCCAGCTGCCGTTTTCCTTATAGGAAGCATCATCTTGAGCCCAGGGAGATTCCCATTTCAAATCATAG
>JAIPFQ010000053.1:0-13109 GCA_021736605.1 Spirochaetales bacterium
TTCTCGATTGACCGTACCAGTGCCTCCCTTCCCCCGGCTATAAGACCAATAACCATATCCGGAGAGACTCCAAAGGTTGGGGGGCATTCAGATGCATCAAGAACACCTAGGCGTCCAGATGTTCCTGCTCCAATATAGACAAGTCTTCCTCCAGCTTTGAAAGCTTTGACAATATCATGTATTAAGGCTTCAATTGTTTCCATTTGCTGCTCAACAGCGTAAGGAACAGTCTTGTCTTCATCATTCATAAGCTGAAGAACGCTGCGTACCGGCAGCTCGTCAATGTTCATTGATCGTTCGTTGCATTGCTCGGTAGTAAATGCGCCTAACATATCCTGGGTTATGTGTGTTTTCATGTACAGCACTCTCCATAGCTTTTCTGCCGCAATCTGAATTTGTATTTCAGCTTTTCTTACTGTATCACTATAGAGAGGGAAAGTAAAGAAATAATATTTCAGAAATTGTTTGCGTTTTGAAATATTGTGTCATATACTAATATTATTGTGAAAAAAAATAGAAAAAGCGCTGATTTTATAAGCGGATATAGAAAACAGAAAGAACACAGGATCATCGGACTTATGTCAGGGACATCTTTGGACGGTGTTGATGCCGTACTTGTGGTAATTCACACCGGCGATACAGGAGAGCTTCTTTCTGCTCAATTAGAAAGTCATATATATCTTCCCTACTCTGAAGAAGTAAGAAAAAAGATTTCACATCTCTGTATCCCGGGTAAAGCAGATATTAATGATTTGACATATGCTCATTACGGTCTTTCCCACTGGTATGCTGAGACGGTTCGTATGCTTATAACGGATGGCGGATATACAGCTGAAGATATCGATGCTGTAAGCATGCATGGTCAGACAGTATGGCATGCCCCCGAGGCCATTGATTTTCCTGGCCCAAATGGATCTGTACCTGTAAAAGGGACCTTGCAGTTGGGAAATGCTCAAGCTGTATCTCTTCAAATAGGGATGCCGGTCATTTCGGATTTAAGATCTGCTGATTTAGCGGTCGGAGGCGAGGGAGCACCATTAGCTCCGTATATAGATTTCCTGCTTTTTGGAAGTAATGAAGAGGGTCGTGCGGTACAGAACATCGGAGGGATAGGTAATGTAACGGTTTTACCGAAAGAGGGCACTCAGAAAGATGTGTTTGCCTTTGATACAGGACCGGGAAACATGATTTTGGATGCTGTAATCCAAATAGGCACCCAGGGAAAGCTGGAATTTGATGACCAGGGAGCTATTGCTGCCAAAGGCCGAGTTTCAGAAAAACTAGTTAAAGAGCTTATGAATGATCCCTATTTCCGCAGGAAACCGCCAAAAAGTACCGGTCGTGAGGTTTACGGCCAGGAATATACTAAGAAATTCATGAGCAGTGCCTCAAAAGAAGGCCTAACATTTGAAGACACTGCAGCAACGGCTGCAGCTTTCACAGCAGAATCTATTGCGAGGTCATATCGTGATTATGTATTGCCGCAAACTTCTATAGCTAAAGTACTTGTCTGCGGAGGCGGTGCACGCAACCGTACACTTCTTCGTATGCTGCAGGACAGAATGCCGGCAGGGACAGAAGTTGCCACTACGGATGCCTTTGGGATACCTGAGCAAGCCCGTGAAGCCATGGCTTTTGCAGTTCTTGGACATGAATCTCTTATGGGACGGCCGGGTAATCTTCCTGCTGTCACTGGAGCGCAGAAACATGTAGTGCTTGGAATGATTACTTTGCAGAATATCTGAAGGAATTCAGATTTTTTATGATTTTCAAAGGAGGAAAAAATGAAAAAACGTACTTTGTTCTTTATTACTGTCATTTTTTTGGCAGCAGCTGCAGTACCAAATGTATTTGCTCAAGGTGCTACTGAGGATAGTGCTGAAAGTGGAGATATTGATACTACAATTACCCTTGGTGTAGATCAGGAAGCAGTGGGATTGGACCCGCATATTGTTACAGCATTTTCATCCATGCGTCGGCTAGACCTTCTCTACAACAGACTTGTACGACTTGATGATAATATGAAAGTTGTTCCCGATCTTGCAGAGTCCTGGGAAATTCCCAATAACACAACTTATATCTTCAACTTGCGTAAAGGGGTAAAATTTCATAATGGTAGGGAAATGGTTGCAGAGGATGTAAAATATTCCCTTGAACGAGTATTAGATGATAAAACTGCTTCACCAGGACGGTCATACATTGCAACGATTGATAAAGTCGAAGTTGTGGACGACTATACTGTGAAACTGCATTTGTCAGCACCTCTGGCATCACTCTTGAATGCGCTGACTTCCAACAACATTTCCATAGTACCTAAAGAGGTTGTGGAAGAGCATGGGAATCTTCAGAGAGTTGCAGTCGGAACCGGACCCTATATGCTTGACGAGTGGGTGGCAGATAACTCAATGACGCTTGTAAGGAATCCTGACTATTTTGAAGAAGGTTTGCCGATGGCTGAGAAAGTTGTTTTTCGCGTTATACCCGAAGAAGCTTCGCTGTTAGCCGGCGTGAAATCTGGAGAGTTGAATATTGCGACTATCAATGACGGTGCAACAATCCGACAGGCAAAAAACGATAAGAATGTTGTCGTTATGAATAAACCCGGTATGAACGTGCGAGTATTCAGTTTTAACAATGAAAAAGAACCATTTGATGATGTTCGTGTCAGGCAGGCTGTTGCTCTTGCAATAGACAGGGATGAGATTATCACTATGGCTGAGTACGGCATGGGAAAAGCTACTGGTCCAATACCTATCTCTGCTAAAGAGTGGGCTATCCCCCCCGAGGAACTTCCCCTAGGATCTACCGATCATGAAAGAGCTAGAGCTCTTCTGGCTGAAGCTGGATATCCTAATGGATTTGAATTTGATATTGTCTGTTCTTCCACATATGAAGGCGGATTGGATGTCGCCCAGGTTATTCAGGACCAACTTAAAAATATCGGGCTCACAGCCAACCTGGATGTTATTGAATGGGGTAACTATATCGACAGGTGGGTAAAGAGAGATTTTGAGACTATGGTGGAACTTCGCGGCGGAAGCAGCGAACCTGACAGATTTCTCTTTAGATCTTTGCATAGTACTGGTGGAGTCAACAACTTTATGTTTGCTGATGACGAGGCTGACCGTCTTATGGAACAAGGAAGAAAGCAGACAGATCCGTCAGAGCGTAAAGATACCTATGATAAGCTGCAGGTTCTCCTTAGTGAAAAAGCTCCGCTTGTCTTCCTATACAGCCCTAACGAAAACCATGTTCTGAGTACGAATGTAGAAGGGTTCAAGCAGGTTGGAAACGGAAGCCTGTATTATGTAACCCATGCAGTAGTAACTGAATAGTACAAATAAATACAGTAATAGAATTATGTCTCGGAACCTCTCCCTCTTTGAGGGAGGGGGTTATTAAGATAAAGAACCAGTACATATCGTGAGGTTATACATGGGAAGATACATCATAAAACGATTACTATCTATTATTCCCGTACTCATTGGGGTGTCTCTTATTGTCTTTTTCCTTGTCAGGCTTATACCCGGAACAGCTTTGCAGATGTACATGGGAACCCAGGTTGAAGCAACCCCAGAACAGATGGAGGAACTCAGACGGCTTTTCGGGGAAGACAAACCGGTTCCAGTTCTGTATATAGAATGGGTTGGAGATATTCTCCGCGGTGATTTTGGTCATTCTCTAAGGACAGGGCGTCCTGTACTTCCGGATATACTCAGTCGTCTTCCACTCAGTTTAGAGTTGACACTTTTTTCATTATTTCTCGCTCTCTTGATTGGTATTCCTCTCGGAGTAATTTCATCACTGCATCAGAACACTTTTGGGGATTTTGTTAACAGGATAGGCGGGCTGCTTGGTCTGTCGCTTCCGCAGTTCTGGCTTGCCGCCCTCATGGTGATGGCCTTTTCCAATGCAGGCGGGTGGATCCCAATGGGTAATTATGTAGGTTTCTTTGATTCCCCGCTGCAGAATCTCAAAATGTTATTCTTCCCATCCTTGGCAATAGGCATCGGTTTTGCCGCCGTTGTCATGCGGTATACAAGGAACAGCATGCTTGAGGTTCTTCAAATGGATTATATTAGAACAGCAAAAGCTAAGGGTTTGGATCGTCGGAAGGTTATTATCTTCCATGCACTGAAAAATGCCATTCTTCCAGTCATTACTGTAACAGGATTCAATGCCGGATACTTGCTAGGAGGGGCTATTGTTATCGAAGAGGTCTTTGCCCTTCCCGGAATGGGTCGTCTTGCGCTATATGCAATCTATCAGAGAGACTATCCAGTAATTCAGGCCATTGTTCTTGTCATTGCAACGCTGTTTGTCCTGGTTAATCTTATAACTGATCTTATTTATGCCGTAGCTGATCCGAGAATCCGGCTGTTGGATGAGGCGAGGTAGCCCATGAATACACCAAGAATATTCAAAAATGGTATTGCTGCTGCAGGACTTGTTATTATACTATTCTACATAATTGTAATAATTATTTCCTATTTCTGGCTTCCTTTTGATCCAGTAGCAATGGACTCAAAACAGATTCTTCAACCGCCGTCCTTCTCAAGTGGTCATATTTTTGGAACTGATGAGTTCGGCCGGGACGTGCTTTCGAGAATTATGAAGGGTACGATTGTCTCACTTGTCATAAGTGTTTCAGCTACGGCCTTTGGAGCGGTGATTGGAGTCTTAATGGGCATCTGGGCAGGCTTTCTGGGAGGCCGATGGGATAACTGGATCATGAGATTTGCAGATATCCTTTTTTCATTCCCCTCACTGCTGCTTGCTATATTCATCATGGCAATTCTAGGGGAGCACACATATAATGTAGTGCTAGCCATCGGCATTGTTTATATTCCACAATTTGCCCGTATCAGCAGGGGAGCCATTTATTCCCTCAAGTCAAACGAGTTTATAAGAGCCGCACGATCTAATGGAGCTGATAATTCATACATCCTGTTTCGTCATCTTTTACCCAATATAATGCCCCCCTTGATCGTTCAAGTATCTCTTTCTCTCTCCGTGGCTATTCTGCTTGAATCTGCATTGAGTTTTCTCGGCCTCGGAGTACAGCCGCCTGACCCTTCCTGGGGGAACATGCTCAGCAGTGCAAGAAAAGTTATGATGTTTGCACCTTGGACTGCTGTTTATCCTGGTCTTGCCATTGTTCTGCTGGTTCTTGGTTTTAACCTCCTTGGCGACGGGCTTCGGGATGTTCTGGATCCGAGGCTGCGTAATGTGCGGTAATGGAAAAACAGGAGTGTCCAGATCATATTATGGAGTGTGTGATGAGTGAAGAAATGATACTTCAGGTAGAGGGATTAATGACTGAGTTTCGCACTGAACGCGGTGTTGTAAAAGCAGTTAATAATGTCTCTTTTAATCTCCGTAAAGGTGAGACTCTTGGAATTGTTGGTGAGTCGGGGTCAGGCAAATCCGTAACTAACCTATCGGTTCTTAGATTGATTCAATATCCGCCAGGCAGGATTACCAGCGGGAAAGTCCTTTATAAAAAGGATGACCTTCTCGATCAGACAGAAGAGGAGGTAAGGAGTATACGAGGCAAGCATATTTCTATGATTTTTCAGGACCCTCTGACCTCCCTGAATCCGGTTATTAAAGTGTGGAAACAGATAGCAGAGGCGCTGATGCTTCATCAGGGGATGAGTAAAAAGGCCGCCAAGGCGAAATCAATTGATCTGCTTAAAATCATCGGCATTCCAGATGCCCAACAGCGTGCTGAAGCTTATCCTCACCAATTTTCCGGGGGAATGCGGCAGCGAGTGATGATTGCTATGGCTCTCTCTTGTAATCCGGATATTCTAATCGCCGATGAACCTACAACAGCTCTGGATGTAACTATTCAGGCTCAGATTCTCGATCTAATAAGAACACTGTCAAAGGAACAGGAGACTTCAGTAATCATGATCACCCACGATCTTGGTGTCATAGCAGAAACATGTGACACAGTCTGCGTTATGTATGCTGGACGAATTGTTGAACGAGCGGGAGTTAATAATCTGTTTTACGATCCCCGTCATCCCTATACGCAGGGATTGCTCAATTCAATACCCCGGGTTGATAGTGCTGGGACCAGCAGACTCTTTTCTATAACCGGATCCCCCCCGGATCTGCTGAATCTTGCTGAAGGCTGTCCTTTTGCACCTCGTTGTCCTAAAGTAATGGATATCTGCAGGAAAAAAGAGCCTCCTGAAGTTACTTTCAGTGATAGTGAGACCTTGAGAACGGCAGTTTGCTGGCTGTACGCAGAGGAGGATTCCCTTGGCTAATGAAAGAGATATACTTTTGGATGTACGGGATCTTAAAGTCCATTTTCCCATAGAAAAGGGGATAATTTTTAAGAAAAAAATCGGCTCCATTAAGGCCGTTGACGGGGTGAGTTTTACCGTAAAGAAAGGGGAAGCCCTCGGTTTGGTAGGTGAATCCGGATGCGGAAAATCAACTACCATCATGGCTGTTTCTCGTTTAGAGCAAATTACATCAGGACAAGTCCTTTTTGAAGGTTCTGATCTTGCAGCATTGAATCCGGAAGAACTTAGAAAGGCTAGGATGAATTTTCAAATAATTTTTCAGGATCCCTATTCTTCTTTGAATCCCCGAATGAGGGCTCTTGATATTGTAGCTGAGCCTCTCCGCATTTTTTCTCGAAAAGGTATTATCCAACTTGATGAAAAGGCCATTTTGGAAAAAGCGGAATCTCTTCTTGAACGCTGCGGGCTGGCAGCTTCATATGGGGATAGGTATCCCCACGAGTTTTCGGGTGGGCAGCGGCAGAGGATCGGTATCGCACGTGCTTTAGCTTTGGGGCCGAAACTTATTCTGGCTGATGAACCAGTTTCCGCTCTGGATGTTTCAATTCAGTCGCAAATTCTCAATTTGCTCAAGGACCTGCAGGATGAGTTTGATTTAACTTTTCTTTTTATTGCTCATGACCTGGGAGTAATCGAGTACTTTTGTTCAAGAATTGCCGTCATGTATTTAGGAAATATTGTTGAGACTGCAGATTCCGTTACACTCTACAAAAACCCCCTGCATCCGTATACAAAAGCTCTCCTTTCTGCAGTTCCTGTGCCCGATCCGGTTAAGGGTAAGAATAGGAAACGGACTATCCTTAAAGGAGATGTTCCTTCGCCCTCAGCAGAGCGCTCTGGCTGTCCTTTTGTAGAACGCTGTCCTCAGGCTATGCCGAGGTGCAGCAGGGAGGTTCCTCGAACCATATGTGTAGAAGAGAATCATTTTACAGCCTGTTTCCTCTATGATAAGGAAGTTGAGGAGCATTAGGTATGCTGGAAGTGAAAATAGTCAGCTGTAAGCTTCCATTGAAGACGGCTTTTCGGATAGCCCATGGGAGTTATCAGTACCGGGAAAATGTGTTTCTGCGAATTAAAGGAAATGTCTCTCCCGAGGCTGAGGCTTATGAAGCATATTCCAGCTTTAATAAATTTACTGAACTCACTAGGTATGGGGAAGCTCCTGTTGTTCCCTATTATGATGCTTCAGCATACGCTGTAAGCAGAGATCTTAGCGAAAACATAAGCCTTGAAACGCTTCATGGTGAGAAAAAGCCTCAGTTTCGCTTTAGCTCCAGTGCCAGCGCCTTCAATTGTGCTGTACAGGGCCTTCATTCTGGGAATTCCCATCTTCACTACCAAAAGAGGAAGTATAAGGCAGCAGGAATGCCCAAGAAAACATCATTTACCATAGCTTATAATGATGATATCGAACAGATGCTTACGGCTGTTGAAAAGAGCGGTTTTTCAACTATTAAGGTGAAAGCTGGTATCCCTGGTGATATTAAGAGGATAGAAGAGATTCGAAAACATTTCCCGGATATCGGTATTCGAGTCGATGCAAACCAAGGTTGGTCTTTTCATCAGGCTAAGAAAAACATAACTATCCTGGAGGGCTTAGGGGTTGAGCTAATTGAAGAGCCGATGGCGGGCTCTCCTGAACAAATATATAAGCTCTCGGAATCCTGTTCGATTCCGATTATACTGGATGAGAGTATTCAGAGCTTAGAAGACTTGAAAAAATTCTCCCGGACTGCATCAGGAATAGTAGTAAAGATTGCAAAAGTCGGTGGACCTCAAGCTGCCGAATCGCTGATACATAAAGCTGAAATGGAAGGCTTGCGGGTTATGCTCAGTTCCATGGTAGAGTCTTCATTAGGTATAGCATGCGCGCTTCCTTTATCTCCCTTTTGTGACTGGCTTGATCTTGATGCGCCTCTTCTGCTTTCTCAGGATATGTTTTATGGTTTTAACTATGTTGATGAAGTGCCGGTGGGAACAATAGCAGATCTTGTTGTCGGAAATACTTTGGCTGAGGCCTTTGATGCGGTAGAACCGCTTCTTTTGGAGTAAATAAATGGAAACAAAAGGAAAAACATCAGAAAAAAAAGATTTGAATAACAATATTTCGCTTGGTTTGACCATGGAATTACGGAGAATGCTTAGAGAAGATGTGCAGGTGTGTGCCAAAATAGCTTGTGCTGGAAAGCTTAGAGAAGCTTACGGGTTTACCGTGGAAATATGGCGGGAAAGGTTGAATACAGCTTTACATTCTCCGGAAGATATTCTGTTTGCAGCTGAGCAAAAGGGAGCCGGGGATGGAAGAACTATTCTCGGATTTTTCTGGGCATCGTCCAAAGGGGCATTTATGAGCGCTCCTTACTTGAGATTTATTGCAGTTAATGATCAAAGTCGGGGAAGCGGAGTTGGTTCAGCACTGCTCAAGCAGTTCGAGCAGGAGACAGCATATGTAGGCAGAGACTTCTTCCTTCTTGTTTCTGATTTTAATGATGCAGCAGCTGCGTTTTATGAAAAGCATGGGTATCGCCGAATTGGGATTTTGACGGATTTTGTCAAAAAGGGGATATCAGAAATCATCATGGTCAAGAAATTTGAGAATTATGGTCAAGAAGTTTGAGCATTAAGGACGCTGTATTGAAAGAACAATTGAGCGATATCACAGAACAATACCTGAAGCGGCAATGGTTTCGAGGTACGGTTATTCGTGTTGAGCAGAAACATCGGCTTCTTTTTGAGCAGGCTTGGGGATTTTCACAGTATGATTGGAGTAAGCAGGAAGCTCTGTCCCCGGACTGCAAATTTGATCTTGCATCTCTCTCTAAGCTTTTTACAACCGCTGCAATTCTGAATCTCATAGGTAAGGGAACGCTTAACGAGTTTACTCCGATAAAAGAAATCTTGAGCTTCCGCAGACCTTCTGCTGCGGATATGGCTGAACAAGTTTGTATAGCAGATTTGATGACGCATTCATCGGGACTCCACTTCTGGTATCCTTTTTATTATAAAAAAGCTGCGAGTTTTGAGGATCTGCTTGAGGAGGTGCTTCAGAAGTACCCTCTGAAACGGAAGCCTCACCTACAACGCAAGACCTCCATTGAGGATACCTTGGAAAGCAGCATGAGAGGAACAGTTATCTATTCTGATTTAAACTATATGCTCTTGGGCCTTATCATTGAGCAAGTTATGGATATGCCGCTGGATGCAGCCATGGAAAAGCTTGTGTTCAATCCCTTAGTCTTAAGCCATACAAGCTATCACCCAAAATTTGAAGAGACTGCGGCAACGGAGTTTGGAAATCGTATAGAAAGGCAAATGGTACATCAGCTAGGACTCAGTTTTACCGGTTGGAGAGATGAGTCGAAGGCACTGCGGGGTGAATGTGATGATGGAAACTGCTTCTACTTTTTTGGTGGTACCGCTGGGCATGCCGGAGTATTTTCCGATGCTGCTGATACAGCAAAACTCGGAAGCTTCTTTCTGGAAGGGAGAAATCTGATACCTCAAGACCTTCTGCAGCATGCTGTGACAAATTGGGGCTCGAACCGGGGGTATGGTCTGCAGTTTGGAGAACTTTATCCTCAAAATGGTTTCGGTCACACCGGTTTTACGGGAACGTATCTTTACATTAATCCAAAACTATCGCTTACCATTGCAATCCTCAGCAATCGTCTGCATGTTCCGGAACCTCGAAATATCAATCCATATCGACTAGCCGTTGTTAATACAATACTCAATAGTATATGATTCATGCCATATTTAATCAAACTTCCAATTTCTGTAGATATCTGACGACTCGAGTCCGGCTGCTGTTTTTAAAGGGTTCTTTTTCCACATTTTGTGATAAACACAAAAAAAGTGTACAATGATACTGAAAGGAGACTGATATGAGTCCAGTTCGGATGAACAAAGTTGAGGCAGCTATCAGACTAGCTGTGGAGTATAATAAAGCGCTTAACGAGCAGGATTTTTCCAAATTTTCGGATTTACTCAAAGATGATTGCGTGTTTGCTTCTTCATCTCCTCCCCCGCAGGGTTTGCTAATTACGGGCAGCAGTAATATCGCTGCATACTGGAGGACATGGTTTGCTGAACATTCGAATATATCATTTACTCCTGTTGCAACGCAGAGTTTCGGTAATCAATGTGTTCTGCGCTGGCAAATCGATCGTGGGTCAAGAGGTCGAAAAGCTACTGATTATGGACCTGTAGACTGTGAAACAACTGATTGCAGAGCAGCATCTGAGCTTAAACCGGAAATTGGTGTTGATCTGTTTACCGTAAGCTCTGGAAAGATAATCGAAATCCTTTCATATATGAAAGGGGAATTTAACCATAGCTAATCCACCCGAAACAGGGAGCTCATGCTGGTAACATCTTCTTTCAGCAGACTGATGAGCTTGTCTTCGTCCTTCTCCTGAATGGCTTCAAGAATCAGCTTATGCGATTCCGGATGAAAGCCGTGGAAGGTAGAAGGCTCCCGAACAAGGAAATACTGAACGGCTGCTCTCCAGAGGATGGAGATTGTTTTATCTATCATTTCTACCAGCAGGGCGTTGCCGGATGCCCGGGCGATTACATTGTGAAACTCTACATTTGTATCCCACCACTCCTTTAATGTCGCCTCTCTGCTCTGCCTCGCTTCTTCGGCGTGGCTGATCAATTTATTGAGTTTGGCAATATCCTGGTCGCTGATAAGATTAATTGCATATCTTGCTGCCCCGATCTCGAGAATTGAACGGGTCCGTATGGCATCTCGTATCTCCTTTCCGGAAATCTGTACAATCTGATAGCCGGCACGGGGAATACTTTTGAGGATATTATCTTTCTGCAGTTCTATAAGTGTTTCTCTGACAAGAATTCTGCTGACATTGAATTCTTCAGTCAGTTTTGCCTCCGTGAGAAACTGATCGTGAGGATACTTCCCATTGACAATTTTATAAAGGATTTTTGTGTAGATTTGTTCTTTTAACGATCGATTTTTTGGAGCCATAGATACCTCTTTTCTGTATTCAATTTAACGCTGTATTCACATTTACATTCACATTCAAATTCAAATTCACATTCATATTAACATTCATATTAACATTCTGCTGATGTCTCACAATGTTCTCTTTCACTTTTGACGGATTGCTGTAGGGGGGAAATCAATCCTTTCCCTGTCTGCATATCCCTAGACTTCACCCTATTAGTAAGTGTCTCATATCCTAAACGAGGAGTCCGGATTATTCAAGTAAATTTCTCTTGACACTGTTCATAAGTCATACTAATATTATGTTCAGTGAACAGTTCAATGTCAAGGAGGTAATTGCATGAATTGGAAGAAATTTACAGTATCAATTTGTATTGTTTGTATGGTTTCTGTTGGAATGCTATGGGCTGCAGGAGTCCAGGAAGCAGAAGGAGGAGATGATACGGTGCTCATTGGAGTTTCAGCACCGATAACAGGAGATTTTGCTGCAAATGGGAACTACATCCGCACTGGTCTGATCTATGGTGCATCGGTTCTCAATGAGAACGGAGGAATTAAGGGCCGGGAAGTCGAACTTGTTATTGAAGACAGCAAAGGCGATCCCTCAGAAGGTGTCCTGATTGCTCAGCGATTTATTCAGAATGATGATATTGTCGCAGTCGTCGGAGACTTCAGCAGTTCCGTATCCATGGCCGCCGCAGAAATTTATCAGCAGGCAGGCATGACTCAGATATCTCCCACCGCGTCACATCCGGGCTACTCCAAAATTGGAGACTATATCTTCAGAGCAGGAACAACGCAGTCTTCGGAAGGTCCCTTTTTAGCTCAATGGGCTGTTGAAGATCTGGGACACAAGGATATTGCTACGGTCTATATCAACTCTGACTGGGGCGTTGTGGCAAATAAATACTTTGTTGAAGAGGTAGAAGCTCTCGGTGGAACCATTACTAACCAAGAAAACTACATCACTGGAGATAAAGATTTTCAGGCAACCATCACGAAAATTCGTCAGTCAGATCCGGATATGGTCTTTCTTGCCATGCCGTGGGCAGACGCCGGTGCGATCATCAGTCAGATGGGACAGGTCGGTTATCTTCCTCCCATGATGGGACCTGGTCAGCTGAGTACGAATGACTTAATTGAGATGACCGGTGATTATTCTGAAGGCCTTCGCGCCAATGCTGTCTATTTTAAGGATGATGTGCGGCCGGTTTCCCGTAATTTCACGGATGGTTACTACGAAATGTGGGATGTTTATCCCCATGACCATGCTGCGCTTGCATATGATGCTCTAATGATTGTAGCAGAAGCAATGGAAAAATCCGGCTTTGACCGGGATGCTATACGAGACGAAGTAGCAAAAACTGCTGGTTACGATGGTGTTACCGGCGGAACAACTTTTGACGAATATGGAGATTCCATCAAGCAGTTCATAAAAATTCAGATTCTTGATGGTGAATGGCAGGTAGAAGGCGGGAAATAGGGTTACGTCCCGGGTTATTGCCGCTTGTTTGTTGCTGATGCTGACGTGCCCGACTATGCCGACTGCAGTTTTTTACTTAAGGTCGGGCCCAGCAGAAGCTTGCTGATGCTGACGTGTTCGGTTGAGGCTGCCTGGTTCCTGCTGGTGCAATTGAGCACCGGCGGGTTCGGATGGGGTCAAAGTGCTTCCTCCCGTCAGCTTTAGTTGTATTTCCGGTTCTGCTTAAAAGAAAATTCTTAAAGGTAAGACAAGCAGTATAGTAAATGAACAAACTAACTAACAAACGAACAAACTAACAAACTAACGAACGAACGAAAAAAATGGAGAGTGAATC
>JAIPFQ010000054.1:0-13049 GCA_021736605.1 Spirochaetales bacterium
GTGCAGACAGCGGATGAACGAATTCTGCCCAAAGGGACTGCTTATATTACTGACGTCGGCATGACCGGCCCTGAGATGAGTGTTATCGGAAGTAGGCCGGACCTGTCCCTGGAGCGTCAGTTAACACAGATGCCGATAAAAAGTGAAATACTGGATGATTCAACTATGATAAACGGTGTTCTGCTGTCCATTGATATTGAAACAGGAAATGCAGAAAAAATTGAACGGGTGTTTCGAAAATTTGCATTCTGATCTCAGTGAGCTTTTCGGCAGCAGCTGGCATAGTGTTCTGAACACCTATTCTGATCAGCAGTAATCTGGTAGTATGTGCCTGCTTTCTGCAGGGGCATTCTTTTCCGACTTATACTATCCGATTTCTACTATCCGACTTGTACAGAATGTGTAAGTTTCGACTTTTCCCTGGAAGCGCCTGAGCCATGAAAGGGAGCGCCTGAGCCATGAAAAAAAAGAGTAAAAAAGTAAAACACCTGCCTCTGATAGATGCTGCCCAAAAAGCATACCCGCAAATTTCCAGGAAAAAGCTCATCTCGTATATATACTGCCGGGAAGTTAAGGTGGGAAACGAGCACCCTGCGGATCCGAAACTGAAGGTTTCGGAGAATTTGCCTATTGAGCTTGAACCGGTACTGTATGTTTCTCGGGGAGGAGAGAAACTTGCTCATGCCCTCTATGAGTGGAATATTTCCACAGCTGGAAAGGTATGTATCGATGCTGGCGCCTCCACCGGCGGATTTACTGACTGTCTGCTGCAGGAAGGGGCGAAATATGTATATGCCGTAGATGTAGGCTATAATCAGCTAGCCTATTCCCTGCGTACGGATGAACGGGTCGGCGTTTACGAGAAAACCAATATCATGGATTTTGAGAGCGGTGAGCTTCAGGCTGATTTTGCAGCGGCGGATTTATCCTTCCGCTCGATAAGAGGAGCGGCAGCTCATCTTATCTCATTGACCCGGGAACGTATGTGCATAGCATTGATTAAACCTCAGTTTGAACTTGCGGATCTGCTCCGTTCGGGAGCAGTTGATGCTGGGGATGCGGCTTTTGATGGTGTAGTCAGGGATGAACAGCTGCAGAAAGAGGTGCTCAATAAACTTGAGCAGCTGCTGCTTGACGAGGACGTAGCCATCAGCAGAATTCTCCCCTCCCCAATCCGGGGCAGGAAGGGAAATCAGGAGTACTTGGCAATGCTTGTGCCGGTATCATAGGTAGTTGGTTGGTTGGGTAGTTGGTTGGGTAGTTGGGTAGTTGGTTAGTTTTCGGACAATGGCGGTCGGGTTTTGGGAAGGGGGTTATCCAAGGGAATTGGACCGTGGGTAATTGTTTTATCAATGAGGATAATAACGCTGTTAATGGCGGTGAAGGGCTGCAGGCTGTGAAGGATCTGCAGATATGCCAGCTGTATACCGTCGTCTCCAAGGGGATGTTCCTCAATGAGTTCTTTAGAAAATGAGACATAGATAGTTCCTCGTACAATTTGTGATCCCAGGTAATCTGCATCAGAGGGGATTGCAGAAAAGAGACCGGAGCCGATCTCCTCTTCCGTAGGCGGAAAGGTCAGCGATAGCAGGGCGGCATCAATACGGTCCTGGGGAAGAGCTTCAATTTCAGTCCGCGATAAGCCCTGCATTTCGAGTATAAAGCTGTTGTCAGTGAAGCGAATGAGAGGTCTGAAAACCGTTTGCGTCTTGAGTGCTTCATCAGATTGATCGGATTCAGCAGCGGTTCTGAAATCTCCTGTATCCATTTTGATAGCTTGGATTGATCGAATAATGGAAGGGATAGTCAGGACGGCGCTAATGAGAATCACGAGCAGAAGGAGAGACCACATAGTAATCTGAAGCTTTGTGTTACGGTTCATCTCGTAATAGCCTTCTTTATTTACTAATTGAAGCTCTTTTGTATCATATAGAAAGCTCTATAGTTTGACAACACAAGGAAAACTACGTATAGTAAAGGTGTCATGAGAATCATCAAAGGTATCCCCAGCTCCCCAGGTATAGCAATAGGAAAGGTTTTTTTATATGCAAATCAGCATATAAAGATACCGGTATATTCAATCGATAAAAGCGAGATCCCTCAGGAAATTGAGCGCTTTAAGGAAGCTGTCGGAAAAACAGAAAAAGATCTCAAGGAGTTGAAATCTCAGAGCAGCAATGCTTCCAAAAAAGAGAAAGAGAAGGATCTGGAAATTATCGATACCCACTTGATGATGCTTCAGGATCCGGATCTACACAGTCAGGTGAAGAGCGGTCTTAAGGATCACCTGGTAAATATTGAGCGAGTTCTTGAATTAACTATTAATATGATGATAGAGACTCTGCAGAACAGTGATGATCAATATCTGCAGGAGCGAATAGTAGATTTGTATGACGTGGAAAGCAGACTGCTGCACCATCTGCTGTATATTGACAGGACATCACTTTCGGATATTCAGGAAAAAGTAGTTCTTGTATCTTCAAATCTGCTGCCTTCACAGGTGCTCTCTCTGAACAAGAAATATGTGCAGGCTTTAGCCCTGGATGCCGGGGGAAGAACGTCGCATACGGCAATTCTAGCCCGTTCCTTTGAGATTCCAGCGGTGCTCGGCTTGTCGACCATAAGCGAGAAAGTAAAGAACGGTGATACGATCATTGTCGACGGAAATGCGGGAAAGGTGATTATTCGTCCGAACCGTAGAACCGTAGAAGACTACATGGTTTACCTTTCCCGCTGGGAGAAGCATGAACAGTCTCTGATGAAGCTGAATGAGCTGCCATCGGAATCACAGGATGGGCATCGTGTAATCCTGAAGGCTAATCTGGAAATCCCCGATGAGATTGATTCAGCCCTTCAGCATGGAGCTGAGGGAGTAGGGCTCTATCGTTCGGAATTCCTCTTTCTCAAACCGGGAGAAGTTGCCAGCGAGCAGGAGCAGTACGAAGCCTATTCCCGGGTGCTGAAAGGAATGGGACAGAAGAAGCCGGTAACCATTCGTACCATCGATGTCGGGGGAGATAAGGTTATACCCGGGATTGAGGATTTTGATGAAGAGAACCCGATTCTCGGATGGCGGGCAGTTCGTTTCTGTCTGTCCCGAAAAGATATTTTCCGCAGCCAGCTGAAGGCGATGCTTCGAGCCTCCGTTCATGGGAAGCTGCAGATCATGTTCCCCATGATCAGCGGTGTTGAAGAACTGAATGATGTGCTTCAGGTGCTGGAGAATGTAAAGGAAGAATGCCGCAGGGAAGGCACAAAATTTGACGAGGAATTGAAAGTAGGGACCATGATTGAGGTTCCCTCTGCTGCTCTGATAGCGGATATTATTGCAGAGAGAGTGGATTTCTTTTCCATTGGTACCAATGACTTGATTCAGTATACTATTGCCGTGGACAGAGGCAATGGGAAAATAGCGTATCTATATCAACCATTTCATCCAGGTGTTTTACGATTCATCAAGATGATTATAGACCACGGACATACAGCGGGAATCCCTGTCGGTATGTGCGGCGAGATGGCGGGGGACCCTGTTTCCACTGTACTGCTCCTTGGAATGGGTTTGGATGAGTTCAGCATGAGTCCTTCGGCAATACTTGAGGTCAAACGGATAATCCGCTCCGTATCTTACTCAGATGCTCAGCAGTTAGTCGATGTGATCATGGAGATGGATTCATATATTGAAATTAATGCATATGTAAGGAAATGGATGAATGAGCGATTTGAATTCTTTGAATACTAACGATACACTCCCCACAGTAGTAATACTTGGTCGACCCAATGTCGGGAAATCGACCCTTTTTAATAGACTTATACATAAAAGACGAGCTATAACCAATCACACCCCCGGGGTCACCAGAGATCCCCTGGAGGAAATATTCTATCTGAATGAACGGCCGGTACGGCTTTTTGATACCGGAGGCATCAGACTGAGCCATGATGAGTACGATGATCTTGTAAGCCGTAAAAGTTACGAGGTTATAAAACAGGCCGATGTTGTACTCCTTCTGCTTGATATACATGAGATGACTCCTGAAGATGAAACCCTGATTGAACGGCTGCACCCCTTCAAGGATAAGCTTCTTGCAGCTGCCAATAAAGCTGACAATATGAAGCAGGAGGAGTCTGTATGGAATCTCTACTCTTATGGCTTCAATAAGCTCATTCCTATCTCATCCACTCATGGAACGGGTATAGAGAAACTGCTGAACACCATGGAGAAGATGATAGATTTTTCTCGGTACTCTGAAGCAGTTCCTGAGGCTGAGACCAGCGATATCCGCCTGGCAGTTCTTGGAAAACCCAACACAGGCAAATCAACCCTGATGAACTGCCTTCTGGGGCAGGATGTCTCCCTTATCAGTGATATTCCCGGTACCACTCGTGATGTGATTACAGGAAAATTCAGGTATAAAAATTCAGTGTACCAGGTGCTGGATACTGCAGGGATACGACGGAAGAAAAAGATTGACGATGATGTTGAATACTACTCAGTTAACAGAGCTATCAAGAGTATAGATAACGCAGATGTTGTCCTGCTGATGGTGGACTCCTTGGAGGGAGTGACTGATCAGGATAAGAAAATTGCTGCTCTCATGACCAGAAAGGGTAAAGGAGTGGTAATTGTTTTAAATAAGTGGGACTTGATCGGGGGCGATGAAAATCAGTTTGAGGCCATGAAGGATCGGGTGCGTTTTATCTTTCCGATTCTCTCTTTTGCTCCTGTGGTTCCTTTGTCTGCGATAGACGGTGTAGGTATAGACAGACTGCTCGGTACTGTCTGGGGTGTCTGGCGGCAGCTCAGCAAACGTGTGGACACCTCGAAGTTCAATGCTGAACTGAAGGAGTGGATCGAAAAACATGAGCCTCCCCGGGATGCAAAAGGCCGATATAAAGTGTTTTACGGTACCCAGATAAGCACAAAGCCTGTTTCTTTTCTGCTGTTTGTAAACAGAAAGAAGGGCTTTCCCAAAGAGTACCTTCAATATATAATTAATAATATCAGAAAAGAGCTGGGATTCACTTCTATACCCATTTCTCTGGAGATGCGGGAACGGCAGCGTCGAGATTTGCATGAGGGACAGCATGAAGCAGGAGAGCGGTCCCGCCATCCCAAGGGTAATAAGGACAGTCGCAGCAAGTCTGGTCGTGGAGAACGGACTTCGAAAAAGGATAGCAAGGCTGACGATACCGCAGAGGGCGGCCGCAGGACCAATCGCAGAACGGATCGAAATACTGGTAGTAATACGAGCAGTAAGACTGATCGGACCGGCGGAGGAAAAATTACCAGGGGAAAAGCAGAAAGTTCAGGCAGAAAAGGCGGGAATGCAGGCAGAAAAGGCGGCAATGCAGGCAGAAAAGGCGGCAATGCAGGCAGAAAAGGCGGCAATGCAGGCAGAAAAGGCGGCGGCAGTACATGGAAGCAGAAGAGCTGAAAACTCTTAAAGCTGTAGGCTTTGATATCGACGGCACCCTCTATCCTGAAACCAAACTCTATATGCGTACAATCGGATCAACCGTAAAGCGCCCGTTTCTCTCTATAGCTTATTATCATGCTAGAAAGGATTTGAGAAGATTTGCCTACGATACGCCTTTCCATGAAGAACAGGCCAGGCTTGTACTGAAGCGTTTGGGGAAGCCGGCTGGAACCAGCCACATAGAGAGGATGAAACAGAAGCTCAATAAAAGTTTCTACTTGAGCTGGAACAAGCATTTTCGACGTATTTCTCCCTTCCCTGGGACAGCTGATGCCTTAGCGGAAATCCAGAAACGGGGATTAAAACTTGGAGTGCTCTCAGATTTCCCCGTAGGGAGAAAACTGAAAGAGATGAAGCTTGACTCTTTTTTTTCAGTGCAGCTCTGTGCTGAGGATACTGGGTATTTAAAACCCTCCACTGTTCCTTTTAAAGCGCTGGCTGAAGCTCTGGAGGTAAACCCCGATGAAATGCTGTATGTAGGAAACAGCTTTTCAAAAGATATTATCGGGGCAGAAAAAGCAGGTATGCATACAGCCTGCTTCGATAAGGATGCGCCGCGATTTTCCTCAAGAGTACAAAGAGCCGATACTGGTAAACTGAATTTCAGCTTCTCCCATTATGATGATCTTTCTGCATTTATCGATGAGCTGTTTCAAGTTTCCAATTGACAATGAACAGCAAGTGCATAACAATATATAGTTATAGTTGATAAGCATCTATGTACAAGCAGGTTATCGTTTAATTTGAATTCAGGAAACCAATTCGCATAGGAGTTCTTGTATGACAGGAATGTGGATAGAACCAGGCGATATACTCGTATTTCTAATTGTCATATCCTTTTTCATAGCCTTTCGAGTTATCGACAAAAAAGACAGCAAGATGAGCAAGGCTCGCAGGTATATTGAAAAACAGTCCGAACAGCTCAAGAATATGATCAGCAGACACACGGAAAATATGAACTCCCTGCAGGAAGCTATGGATGAGAAAGAATCCAGCACTCGGGAGATGCTTAAACGGGTAGAGTCCCTGCTTCAGGATATTGACTCCCACGCAGATGATCTTATTGAACTCCAGCGGCAGCTTACTCACTATCACAAGGTTCTGAAAGATCTTTCTATGCTTACAGATAAAGCGGAAAAGCGGCTTCAGGTTGTCAATTCCGATATTGGAAAGATAGATACAGCCTCAGAATATCTGGATCGCATAGAGGAAGAGAAAAAGTCCGTTCAGCAGAAACTGCTGCAGACACGGAGTCTCTTTGAAAAAGAGATCAGTCAGGCTAGGACCACAATCCACGAAGAGGTTGAAGAAGTTCGAAGAAATTTGGAGTCCTACTCAGTATCCGTACGAAGGGATTTTGAGACTGAGCTGGAGAAGCTGAAAAGACAGCAGAGAACAGAAGCTGTATCAGAAAAACCGGAACAAGCAGAAGCATCTGAAGCATCTGAAGCATCTGAAGCATCTGAAGCATCTGAAGCATCTGAAGCATCTGAAGCATCTGGAAAAGATGCCTCGGGCTTCAGGAAAAGACAGCCGGAAAAGCAGAAAAAATCTGCGGAGATGAGAGAAGACACAGTGAAATCGATGGATTCCGCTGGAATTGAGTCTGAAGTTAAGACAGCGGAAGATGTTTCGGCGAGAAATGAAAAATCTGAAGATGCGGAAATGAAGAAGAAAGCAGCTGATAAGGCAGTGAGTGAAGAGGAGAATAGTTTCGAAGAAAACCGCCGCCCAAAACGCGACGCTCAGCCATCATCCAGCAAAACAGCTGCTGTGAATACAGAGAAACGGAAAACAGCACAGGATACCTATGACTATGAAGCATGGAATGCGTGGAGCAAGGATATTTCTAAACTCAACAGAAAACCGGAAGTTAACGGAAAGACCGAAGCTGAACATACGGCTGAATCTAATTCAGAAGCTGACAAGAGTGATGAAGATCTGTTTTCACCGGAAAAATTTGCCTTTGAAGATATAGAAGAGGAGGGGGAAGAATCACTTCTTGATGATCAGGAAGAGGACCCTCCCGTCGGTCGGGACAGCAGACGTGAAGAAGTGGCTTCCTATCTGAAACAGGGCTATAACGCTTCTCAGATTGCTGTTAAAACCGGTATGCAGCGAAGTGAAGTTGAATTATGTATTGAGCTGATACAATTTAAGCAGGATAGTTGAGGAGAATGAACAGTCAATACGTTTCTGCTGATGCCTTGTATGAGTTTCTGGAGGGAGTCCCTGTCTGAATTTTTTCCTGTGGGACACTTCTAGCTCGGCATGCATATTTTTTTCACTCAACAAATAAAAATACTTGACTATCATCTTCAGGCCTTAGTACCTTTGTATTGAATCATACTAACTGAAACACCTCTTGCTTAGAAGAACAAGAGTTTCGTGTGCAGGTTTCGTATGTAATAAGATATTAGTAACATCATGGTGGGAGCATTCATGGCTAAAACGAAAGATACGTCGAAAGAAAACAAAACAGCGGAAGAGATGAGAAATACAGATGGTATGGAACAGGTTTCCGGCAGCGGGGCTGCAGTGGAGGCTGATTCTGGAGATGCTCATGCATCGAATACTGAAAAAACAGAGAAAGAAGCAAAAAAAGAAGCAAAAAAAGAAGCAAAAAAACAGGAAAAAAGGGAAAAGAAGAATTCAGTAAAGACCTCTCTGGATGAAGAGAAAATTCGAGAAGAGGTTAAACAGGAAGTAAGCGAAGATAGACAGGAACTCCTTGAAAATGAGATAGAAAACCTCAAAAAAGAGAATAAAGACCTGAATGATCTCTGTTTACGAAAACAGGCGGATTTTGAGAATTTCCGTAAAAGAATGCTTCGGGAAAAAGAGGATGCCGTCCGCTATGCAAATAGAAATCTTCTTTCCGATTTAATAACGGTCATTGACGATTTTGAACGGGCTATTGCATCCGCTGAAGGCTCTCAGGATTTTGATAATTTTTATACAGGTATAAAGATGATTGAGAAGCAGTTTACTGGGATGCTTGAACGTAACTGGGGACTGAAAAGAATGGAAACCGTGGGTGAGGAGTTCAATCCCCAGGAACACGAAGCTGTCATGATGGAAGAGACTCCGGATTATGAGCATGAAACGGTGGTCGAAGATTTTCAGAAAGGGTATTTTCTTCATGACAGAGTGCTGCGCCATGCGAAGGTCAAGGTGGCAGTTCCCGCTTCGGAGAAAAAGAGCGAAGAAGGGGAGTAGAGAACAGAAACGAGCAAATGAGCAGAGGATAATCATGCAGGGTCAAGACTGTGAGGTAATGCCGGATAAGAGCTCCGGCAAGTTGAACAGTATCTGATTCCTGCCTGGTGTGTATTGTTAAGAACAGCATAATATAAACAATTGAAGTAGAAGGAGAAAAAATACATGGGACGTATTATTGGAATTGACTTAGGAACAACAAATTCATGTGTTGCGGTAATGGAAGGCGGCGAACCCGTGGTTATTCAGAATGCTGAAGGCCAGAGAACGACCCCCTCTATTGTCGGTTTTACATCTAAGGGAGAACGCCTTGTCGGACAGCCCGCTAAAAACCAGATTGTAACCAACCCGGAGAATACGATTTACTCAATCAAACGTTTTATGGGTAGGAGATACAAGGAAGTCCCTTCAGAAATCAGCATGGTAGCCTACAATGTGAACAAAGCAGGCTCTGATGAAGTGAAAATCAAGGCTCAGGATAAAGAGTACACTCCGCCTGAGATCTCAGCGGCAATTCTCCAGAAGATGAAGAAGTCTGCTGAAGATTATCTCGGCGAAACTGTAACTGAAGCGGTCATCACCGTTCCAGCATATTTCAATGATGCCCAGAGACAGGCAACCAAGGATGCCGGTAAAATAGCGGGTCTTGACGTAAAACGAATCGTCAATGAACCTACTGCGGCTTCCCTGGCTTACGGTCTTGGTAAAGATGGTTCCAAAGAGGAAAAAATTGCCGTATATGACCTCGGTGGCGGAACATTTGATATCTCCATTCTTGAACTCGGTGACGGAGTTTTTGAAGTTAAGTCAACTAATGGTGATACCCACCTGGGCGGAGACAACTTCGACCAGAAAGTTATAGACTGGCTTGTTGAATCATTTAAGAATGATGCAGGAATTGATCTTTCAAAGGATAGAATGGCTCTTCAGCGGCTGCGAGAAGCGGCTGAGAAAGCAAAAATTGAGCTTTCCAGTCTTCAGTCTACAGACATAAACCTGCCGTTCATCACCGCTGATTCCAGCGGCCCGAAGCACCTTCAGTATAACCTGACACGTGCAAAGTTTGAGCAGATGACTGAAGATCTTGTTATGAAGACAAAAGGTCCCTGTCAGCAGGCGCTGAAGGATGCTGGTGCCACTGCAGAAGATGTGAATGAGATAATTCTTGTAGGTGGATCCACCAGAATTCCTGCTGTGCAGAAGCTGGTTAAGGAACTTTTTAAGAAGGATCCCAATAGAAGCGTCAATCCTGACGAAGTTGTAGCCATGGGAGCTGCTATTCAGGGTGGTATTCTTGGAGGAGATGTGAAAGATGTTCTCCTGCTTGATGTAACCCCGCTTTCTCTGGGTATTGAAACTCTGGGCGGTGTTTTTACAAAACTGATTGAAAAAAATACCACTGTACCGACAAGAAAGAGTCAGATCTTTTCAACCGCAGCAGACAATCAGACAGCAGTTTCCATTCATGTCCTCCAGGGAGAACGTGAAATGGCTTCACAGAACAGAACCTTGGGAAAATTTGATCTAGTAGGTATTCCTGCAGCGCCGAGAGGGGTTCCGCAGATTGAAGTGGCTTTTGATATTGATGCCAACGGAATTGTGCATGTATCAGCCAAGGACCTCGGCACTGGTAAGGAGCAGAAGATCCGAATTGAATCCTCCTCCGGTCTTTCGGAAGAAGAGATTGAAAAGATGGTTAAGGATGCTGAACTCCATGCTGAAGAAGACAAGAAGGCGAAGGAAAAGATTGAAGTCAGAAATGAAGCTGACAGCTTGATCTACTCTACAGAGAAGTCCCTGAAAGACTTCGGTGACAAAGTAGGGGAAAGTGATAAGTCAGCAATTGAGAGCGCCAAGGAAGAGCTGAAGAAGGCTATGGAAAGTGATGATGTAGAGCAGATACGCGAGAAAACTGAAGCTCTGAAACAGGCATCACATAAACTTGCTGAAGAGGTTTACAAGCAGTCCGGTGCTCAGCAGCAGGGTGCTCCAGGAGAAGGCGGTCAGGCTGGCGCTTCCGGACAGGAAGCCGGTGCTGATGCTCAGGGATCTTCGTCGGATGAAGGTGTGGAAGACGCGGACTATGAAGTAGTTGATGATGATGATGACGACAAGAAATAATTGAGAGTACACATACTTATAGAGATGAAAATCCATAACGAGGGATAAACTGCTTTGGCTAAACGAGATTACTATGAAGTTTTAGGTCTATCGAAAGATGCAACAAAAGATGAGATAAAAAAAGCCTACAGGAAACTTGCTATTAAAAATCACCCGGATAAAAATCCGGGTGATAAAGCTGCTGAGGATCGTTTCAAGGAAGGGACTGAGGCATATGAAGTGCTGAGTGATGATCAGAAACGAAGTACCTATGATCAGTTCGGTTTTGCCGGTCTGGAGGGTATGAATGGAGGCGGAGCCTCTCATGATTACTCTTCCGTTTTCAGAGATTTCAGTGATATTTTTGGAAACGATATGGGCGGTTTCAGCAGTATATTTGATACCTTCTTCGGCGGCGGAGGAGGCGGAGGCGGTAGATCCGGACGGGGCGGTCGAGGCGGCCCAGCCAGAGGATCAAGTCTTCGCTATAATCTGGAAGTTGATTTTAAGGATGCTGTTTTCGGTACGAAGGTGGAAGTCTCCTATACCCGGCATGTTGCATGCAGCCATTGCGGTGGTTCCGGGGCGGAAAAGGGTTCCGGCAAAAAGGTATGTGAAACCTGCGGAGGAACAGGGCAGGTACGCAGAAGTTCCGGATTCTTTTCTATAGCTTCTACATGTCCCAGCTGCGGAGGTGAGGGATATGTAATCGAAAACCCATGTTCAGTCTGTCATGGAACGGGCATCACAAAGAAAAAACAGAAAGTGAAGGTGACAATCCCCGCAGGTATTGATTCGGGAAAACGGATTAATATACCCGGTCAGGGTGATGCCGGGCCTAACGGCGGTCCAGCGGGAGATTTAGTTGTTTCCATCACCGTCCGTCCGCATAAATATTTTGAACGAGACGGTAATGATTTATACTGCATGATTCCCCTTACTATTGTACAAGCCTCTCTTGGTGATGATATTGCCGTTGAGACTATTGATGGTGATAGGGTTAAGCTGAAAGTTCCTGCAGGTATCCAGAATGGAAAAATGCTCCGCCTTAAGGGACGGGGTGTTCCGTATCTTCACAACAAAGAGAAACGCGGGGACATGTACATAAAGATTAAGGTAGAAGTTCCAAAACGTCTCTCCATGAAGGGTAAGGCGCTGATGAAGGAGTTGGCTGATGTGATTGGTGAAAATCCTTCTCCGTCACCTACACCTCTGTCGGATATTTCATGAATGGGAAATACGGTCAAAAAAAACAATTCGTTGTAGGTTTCCACGCTGTAGAAGAGTATATTAAGGCCCCTCCTGAAGGGGCTGAACTTCTTTTGGAGCGCAGCAGAAAAGGGGCAAGGTATAGTTCTATAAAAAAAACTGCTGAAGCACAGGGTGTTCGGATTCGCCGGGTTTCGGCGAAGTATCTGGATCAGCTGGTCTCAGATACTCAGCATAAAGGAATTGTTCTTGTTATGCCGCGGGGTGCAGCATCTTCATCTGTTTCAGCTGCAGCATCAGGAACTGCGGAGAATGCAGCTCACTTGGGCACTCATGGTAATAATAACGAATCCCTCAGTTCAGTTCATGCTGCTGAATCCCCAGCAAGTCTGAAAGACTTCCTCCTTTCCGCTGCCGAAAAACAAAAAAAATCTACAGTTGTCCTCCTTGATGAAATAACTGATCCCCATAATCTTGGGGCTGTTCTGCGCAGTGCGGATCTTTTTGCCGTTGACCTTGTTGTTATACCCTCCCGACGGAGTGTACATCTCAATGAGACGGTCGTGAAGGTATCCTCAGGCGCTGCAAAGTATGTTCCGGTACTGACGGTGGCCAATCTTGTTTCAGCGATCAAAGAGCTGCAGAAAGCTGATTACTGGGTCTATGCAGCAGATATGGATGGACAACGGCTTCCGGATATAAGTTTTCCTGAAAAACGGGCTGTAGTTATGGGGGCGGAGGGCAAAGGTGTCGGCCGTCTGGTAAAGGAGACCTGCGATGGGGTTGTAACAGTTCCCTCCCAAGGGCATATCGATTCACTGAATGTTTCAGTTGCTGCGGGTATTATTTTTTATAAACTTTTTACTGAATAATTCTTATTGATTTTCTCACTGATTCTTATTAATCATACATGCTTATTAATCTTGAAAAAACTTACTGCCGATATCATTTCGGTACCAGCTTCCTTCAAAATCAATTTCAGAAACAATGGAATACGCTCTTTTATTTGCTTCAATAATGTTTGTACCCAGTCCTACTGCGGTGAAA
>JAIPFQ010000055.1:0-12930 GCA_021736605.1 Spirochaetales bacterium
AATGCGTTTTTTTAGCGTTTTCTGGATGCAGAATTTCTCCGGTATCCGGATCAATATTATGATTTTCCGTAATATTAAGTTCATAGAATATGTGCTCCAATTCAAGGGCTATGTTCACATTATGAATAATAAATGGTTCATCATGGTTCTGTTTGGAAAGCTTCAGCTCAATAGGAGTGAAGTTGAGGATTCCTTTGATGCCTGCCGCCTTAAGACGATTGAAGACTTCAGTTGAAGAGTGTTCCGGAACAGCGAGGATGCCTACGCGGATGTCCTCTTCATGAATAATCTCTTCAAGTTTGTCCATGGGATAAACGGGAATCGGACACTCATTTCCCTTGCATATGGAGGGGTTAACATCGAAACCGGCGGCAATATGTATGCCGTCCACCTCGAAGCCGCTGTAACGCATCAAGGCTCCGCCGATTCTTCCGCAGCCTACAATAATGGCTTTCTGGGGTTTGTCCTTTCCGAGTACTTTATCGAGGTCCTGTATCAGTTTTTCAATTTCGTAGCCGCCGCGCTTCTGGCCGATAATATTGAGAAGGGAGAAGTCCTTTCTCACTACGGCTGCATTGACTCCTACGGCATCTCCCAGATTGTTGGCAAAGACTCTTTCAAGGCCCAGGGCTTTCAGTTTGTGAAGTATTCGGTAATATTTTGTCAGGCGAAGTATCATATCTTTATGCATAGCTTTTGTTAATCCTCCGGTATAAGTGAATCTAATCACATTAAATGTACAATATTATCCGAAAAAAATCAACATAAAAAATAAACAAATACTTCATTCTTATTATTGAACAAAAATTCTTTTTCAATTAATATGAGGCTAATTAAATATACTTTATATAACATACGGGTATCGGAGGTTCCATGTCTGTAGAAAACAAAGAAATCGTGTTTTCAGATAAACTTCTCGCTTATATTGCGGAGTGGAAAACAAAACCAGGCAATCTGATCATGATCCTTCACAAGGTGCAGGAAGAGTTCTGTTTCATTCCTCGTGAAGCCGCTGACAAGGTTGCAGATCTATTGGATGTACCCCTGGCAAAAATTTACGGGGTAATCACGTTTTATCATTTCTTCAAGCTCAAAGAGCCGGGAAAATACAACATTCAGGTGTGTATGGGGACTGCCTGTTATCTCAAAGGCGGAGAAGATCTGATTGAAGAGTTGGAGAATGTTCTTGGTATAACTGGAGATGAGGTTACTGAGGACGGACTGTTTTCCATTGAACCAGTGCGATGTGTGGGCTGCTGCGGTCTTGCGCCAGTTCTGGTTATTGGGGAAGAAGTATACGGAAAAGTCACAAAAGATAGACTTCCCGGAATTATAGCTAAGTTCAAATAGGATAATCGGGGAGACGGATGCACAGTTCGATTGGTGATTTTTTGCTTGATATTATACAGAATTCATTAGAAGCGGATGCATCTGCTGTAATTGTCACCCTGGAGGAGACAGATACGCAGCTTACCGTATCCGTAGCTGATAACGGCTGCGGTATGACGGAAAAAGAGCTTGAAGATGCGCAGAACCCCTTCTATTCCGAAGCAGGTAAGCATGATCACCGTAAAGCCGGACTTGGAATTCCCTTTCTGGCGCAGACAGTCTCAATGGTTGAAGGGAAATTTGAAATCAAATCGCAGAAAGGGCTGGGGACTTCTATCCTTTTCTCCTTTCCCCTGGATCATATAGATACACCTCCTATGGGTGAATTAACGTCGGTGTTTCTGTCTGCCTTTACGTTCAGCGGTGATTATGAATTTGTGATTCATCGTAAGCTGTCCACAGAAAAGGGCAGCGACGAATACCATATAAGCCGAACTGAGCTGGCAGAGGCTTTGGGGGACTGCAGTTCCTCCGGTGCGCAGGCACTGTTGAGAAAGTTTCTGATATCCCAGGAAGAAGCGCTGGATACAATCAGGTAAGTACAGAGAAAGAACGCGGTAGAGAAATCAAGGAGGCCAATCATGGCAAAAATGACGTTGGAAGAGCTGAAAGAGCTTCGGCAGAAGAAGAAAAAAGAGCTCAATAAGCGTGAAGTAGGCAATAAGGAAATGCAGATAATTGTTGGAATGGGAACCTGCGGCATAGCGGCAGGAGCTAAAGATACCCTGGATTCATTTATCAGTACCTTGGATGAAAAAGATATTGATACAGTAACGGTGACCCAGACAGGCTGTATGGGACTGTGTTATGTGGAACCCACCGTTGAGGTCATTGTTCCCGGTATGCCCAATGTAATCTACGGCAAAGTGGATGCGGATGTTGCCAAGAAAATCGTTAATGAGCATATCATCAATAAGCACATGGTTAATGAACATGTCTTTGATCGGCCGTCAGCTGATATAATTGATAATGGGGGCAAATAATGGCGATACGTAATTATATTCTTGTCTGCGGGGGAACCGCATGTGAATCCAGCAAGTCCAGCCGGATCTATGAGAATCTGGTGAATGCCTGTCAGGCTGAAGGAGTTGCAGACGAGGTTCAGGTAGTCAAAACTGGCTGTTTCGGCTTCTGCGAACAGGGCCCGATAGTGAAGATCCTTCCGGAGGATTCATTCTACGTTCAGGTTAAACCAGAGGATGCAGAAGAGATCGTTAAAGAGCATGTTGTAAAAGGCCGGCAGGTAAAAAGACTGCTCTATAATAAAGAAGAGAGTAAGAAACACGCAAAAGTTGAAGATATCCAGTTTTACCAGAAGCAGTTTCGGGTAGTTTTGAGAAACTGCGGCCTTATTGATCCTGAAGTTATTGATGAATATATAGCCAGGGATGGTTATGTCGCTCTGGAAAAAGCTGTTTTTGAAATGTCACCTGATGATATCATCGAGGAGCTGAAAAAAGCGGATCTCAGGGGACGCGGGGGAGCCGGATTTCCCACCTGGAGAAAGTGGAATTTCACCAAAATGGTTGAAAATGATGTTAAATATGTAGTCTGTAATGCCGATGAAGGTGATCCCGGTGCATATATGGATAGAAGTACCCTGGAAGGTGATCCCCATTCCGTACTGGAAGCGATGACCATTGCAGGTTATACCGTTGGAGCAGCAAGGGGTTTTATCTATATACGTGCTGAGTATCCCCTTGCCATTAAACGGCTGCAGATTGCCATGGAACAGGCTCGGGAATACGGGCTGCTGGGTGATAATATTCTGGGCAGCGATTTCAGTTTTGACATTGAAATCAGACTCGGTGCTGGAGCTTTTGTCTGCGGTGAAGAGACTGCGCTTCTTGCTTCCATTGAGGGAGAACGGGGTATGCCTCGTCCGAGACCGCCTTTTCCTGCGGTTAAAGGACTCTGGGATCAGCCGACGGTTATCAACAATGTTGAGACATGGGCAAATATTCCTGTAATTATCATGAAAGGCGGCGAATGGTTTTCTCAAATCGGTACCGATGACTCCAAGGGTACAAAAGTTTTTGCCTTAACTGGTAAAATCCGTAATTCCGGCTTGGTGGAAGTTCCCATGGGAACAACACTGCGGGAAATTATCTATGATGTCGGCGGCGGTATTGCCGATGACAAGGAGTTCAAGGCGGTCCAGACGGGAGGTCCTTCCGGCGGTGTGATCACCAAGGATTTTCTTGATACCCCCATTGACTACAAGCATCTTGTTGAACTTGGTTCCATGATGGGTTCCGGCGGGATGATTGTTATGGATGAAGATGACTGTATTGTTGATGTAACAAAGTTCTATCTCGGATTTACCGTTGATGAGTCCTGCGGAAAGTGCTCTCCCTGTCGAGTCGGCGGGCGTACACTCTATAATATTCTTGAGAGAATCACTAAGGGTGAAGGCGTAATGGAAGACATCACCAGGATGAGGGAAATTGGTCATGCCATGCAGAAGGCCTCATTGTGCGGACTTGGTCAGACAGCGCCTAATCCGATACTTTCTACACTGAAATATTTTGAAAAAGAGTACTTAGCGCATATTAAGGATAAAAAATGTCCCGCGGGTAAGTGTAAAGAGCTGATTTCATACCACATTCTTGCAGACAAGTGTATTGGATGTACTGCGTGTGCGAGGAAGTGTCCCGTCGGAGCAATTTCCGGGGAAAGAAGGAAAATACACTCAATTGACCTTGATACGTGTATTAAGTGTGGTATCTGTCTAGAGACATGTAAATTTGGAGCTGTCTACGTCGGTTAGTCCGATGATAGACCGTTAAGGAGGATTACGTTGAAAACCGTACATATGAAAATTAATGGCCAGTCTATAGAGGTGCCCGCGGATTATACAGTCCTGAAGGCGGCAAAAGACTTGCATATAAATATTCCTACATTGTGTTACCATCCGGACTTGCCCCCCTGGGCTGCCTGCGGTATCTGTGTAGTGAAACTGGAAAATTCACCCAAGATGGTCAGGGCTTGTGCAACCCCTGTTTCTGAAGGGATGAGTATCATCACCCATGATCCTGAACTGCATCAGGTCAGGAAGACGGTAATTGAGCTGATCTTGTCCACTCATCCGAACTCCTGTCTGACCTGCGGAAGGAACGGAAACTGTGAGCTGCAGAGTCTCGCTGCGGAGTTCGGTATTCGGGAGCAGCCCTATGAAGTGAGACTTCGGGATATTCCTGAAGATAGATCTACTCCCTCGATTGTACTGAACCCTGAGAAGTGCATCAACTGCGGACGCTGTGCCAACGTGTGCCAGGTGCTGCAGGGAGTATGGGCTCTTGAATTTGTGGGTCGCGGCGAACATACCGTTATAGCGCCGGCTGCCAATGTTGAACTGAATGACAGCCCCTGTATTAAGTGCGGTCAGTGTTCAGCTCACTGTCCTGTGGGAGCCATATTTGAAAAAGACCAGACCCGTACTTTCCTGGATGCGGTTCGTGACCCGCAAAAGCATGTGGCTGTTCAGGTGGCGCCGGCTGTCCGGGTAGCCATTGGAGAAGCTTTTGATATGGAACCCGGCTGTATCTGCACGGGCAGAACCTATGCTGCCTTGAGAAGGCTGGGGGCTGATGCGGTCTTTGATACAAACTTTTCTGCGGACCTTACTATTATGGAAGAGGGAACAGAATTTGTCAGCCGCTTTGTGAACGGTACTGGAGAACTGCCGCAGATAACCAGCTGCTGTCCTGCTTGGACTGATTATATGGAAAAATATTATCCCGATATGATTCCGAATTTCTCCACAGCAAAATCGCCGATGATGATGCAGGGAGCCGTAACAAAAACCTATTATGCCGATCAGGCCAAGGTGGACCCGAAAGATATTTTTTCCGTGGCTATTATGCCCTGTACAGCTAAGAAGTTCGAGATTACCAGAGATGAGAATATGTACGCTTCCGGATATCAGGATGTTGATCTTGTCCTGACCACCAGGGAATTGGCACGGCTTGTAAAAGCTGCGGGTATTGATTTTACTAATCTGCCTAAAGAAAAGGCGGACAGTCCGATCGGAATGTACAGCGGCGCAGGTACTATTTTCGGTAATACCGGCGGTGTTATGGAAGCAGCTGTGCGAACGGCTTATAAGCTTGTTACCGATGAAGAGATGGGCAATGTTGAAGTCCAGGCTGTCAGAGGTATGGAAGGAGTCAAGAAAGGCTCTGTCGATATTAAGGGAACGGAAGTAAAAGTTGCTGTTGCCCATGGTATGGCGAATGTGAAGGATCTGCTTGAAGAGATTCGGGAAGCCCGTAAAAAGGGGCAGGAGCCTCCCTACCATTTTATCGAAGTTATGGCTTGCCGGGGTGGTTGTATCGCCGGAGGCGGACAGCCCTACGCAACCACTGATGATATTCGGCAGAAACGCATCATGGGTATCTATCAGGATGATGCAAACAGTGAAGTTCGCTGTTCACACCTGAATCCGGAAATTGGAAAGATCTATAAAGATTTTCTTGAGAAACCCCTGAGCGAGAAATCGCATCAGCTGCTGCATACTACGTATCATGAAAGACGTGTTTATAAGAAATAAATTTTCCTTTGATTCCCCCTAGTAAAAAATTGAAGCAGCATGTGTTTCAGCCTGTACGTTTTATATAAACTGTACAGGCTGATTTTTTTTGCATTTATCCTGTTTTATGATTACAATGGAATAGAGAGTTAATGGGTATTCACTTGAAAAATGCGTGAACAGCTTTAAGGAGGCTCAGAAATGGCGGACAGACAGCAGGCGAAAAAGATTTTTGTCATTGATACGAATGTGTTCATACACAGGCATGATGCTATTCTCTCTTTCAAGGATTCAGAGATAGTGGTCCCCCTCTGGGTACTTGAGGAGCTGGACAAGCTGAAAACCTATTCCGATGAGCGCGGACGGAATGCTCGGCATGCTGTGAGGTTCCTTGATGAACGCGCAAAACACGGAAGGCTGGCCGAGGGCGTCAAAATTGAAAATAATTCCATTCTTCGGGTTGCCCTGGAGTATGATCAGGATCAAAAACTTGAACTCAAGATGGACAAGGCCGACAATAAGATTATTCTTACAGCCCTTAGTCTGCAGAATACCTTTACTGACAGGGAAGTTTTCTTTGTATCCAAGGATATTAATGCCCGAGTCAAGGCAGGAGCTCTCGGTTTAAAGGCTGTGGATTATGAGAAGCAGAAAGTCAGTTTCAGTCAATTGTATTCAGGGTTTCAGGAGGGGGCTGTTTCTCGGGAGAAGTATGAAGCCCTGAAGCGGGGAGAGCTGCTTCCCTGGAATGACGAATTGACCCACAATCAATTCCTGTATGCGCGAATCAAGGATAGTGACGAGTTTGCTGTCTGCCGCTATGATACAAGTACCAAGTCCATGCAGTTTGTCCCGGAGTATGATGACGGAGTAAGCGGGATTTTCCCTCTTAATCCCCAGCAGCAGATGGCCTTTGACCTTCTGCTTGACGATGAGATCAGTCTGGTGACCCTTGTCGGCAAAGCCGGTACGGGTAAAACGCTTCTGGCCTTAGCTGCAGGACTGAAGAAGGTATTCAATGGCGGTATGTACAACCGAGTTCTGGCTAGCCGACCAATTATGCCTTTAGGAAAGGATTTGGGCTTCCTTCCCGGGAGTAAGGAGGAGAAACTCGGTCACTGGATGAAACCCCTCTACGATAATCTGGAGCTGATTACATCCCAGATCAGCCGTTCGGAGTTCAAGTCAGTTGATTCTCTGATGAAATCAAATAAGATTGAGATTGAAGCTATAACCTATATTCGCGGCAGGTCTTTACCGAAACAGTTTATCATCGTTGATGAGGCACAGAATCTTTCACCCCATGAAATTAAGACGATTGTCAGCCGAGCGGGGAAGGGGACGAAAGTTGTCCTCACCGGAGATCCGTATCAGATTGATACGCCCTATCTGGACAGTGATTCCAACGGCCTTACGTATTTGGTAGAAGCCTTTAAGGGGCAGGATATGTACGGTCATATTACTTTGGAGAAATCAGAGCGGAGTGAGTTGGCGGAGCTGGCTGCGGAACTGCTGTAGAAGCTGTATGTATTGTTGACTCTATCCGATTTTATGCAGATCGTTGTTTTTAGAGAGAAATTCAGATGAGGTAGAAAAATGAACTATACTGTTCAGCTGTTATTACTCTGTCCTCTTTTTGATCATGTTGAAAGGAAGCATATAGAGGAGTGGTGTCAGGAATTTCCCTTATCTCCAGTGGTATATCATCAGGATGAAGTTATCCACTTTCAGGGTGATGCCTACGAGGACCTCATTGTTCTGCTGGAGGGGAAAGCCAATGCCCGTTTTCAGGATTATTCAGGAAAAATTATGCGGGTAGAAACCTTGCAGGCTCCTGAGGCTGTGGCAGCCGCTATCCTTTTTTCACGGGAGGCTATTCTGCCGGTAATGCTTATTGCAGAATCCAAGGTACGCCTGCTGAGGATTCCTAAGAAGCGGCTGTTGAGCCTTTTTCAGAGAGAACCGGTGATTATGGAGAATTATCTACGGGATATGGGGGACAAAGTTGCCTTTCTGGCGGATAAGATCCGACTGATTCAGTTTTCTACCCTTAAACAGAAACTTGCCGGGTATCTGCTGTTTCTTCGGGACAGTCAGAAGCGGGATAGTTTGAAACTCCTCTATAGTCGGGAGAAACTGGCGGAGATGTTCGGGGTTGAACGGCCCTCTCTGTCCCGAGAACTTTCGAGGATGAATGATGAAGGGCTTCTGGAAGTGAAGGGAAGGGAGATACTAATTACTGATCTTGAATCCCTCAAAGGACTGCTTGAAGAGGGGTGATCTTCCCTGATTTCAGGCACCCGGAACTCCATTAAAGAGCCCTCCTCGAAGATCGTAAAGACCTTGAGGAGGGCAAGAAAAAGAAAGCCATTAAGAAAAAGAAAGCCATTAAGAAAAAGAAAGCCATTAAGAAAAAGAAAGCCAGCCAAGATCAGCCGCGAAAAGAGAATCTGCCTGGAGAAACATAACTCAAGGCTGAATTACCGAAAAGGCATGCAATGTATCGGTGCTGGATGAAACAGCAAAGAGAAAACTCTTGTCATTACTCAGCACTGCTTTATCAACAGGCCCGCAGGGCGTGAAAGACGAATACTGCAGCGTATCCGGGCTGCTCATATCAATTGCTGCAATTCCTTCAGAAATACTGGAACTCACATAGCCCAGGCTGAGGACATCATTAATGACGAAGGATTTCGGCCCGGACATGAATGGGATTCCCGGGTCACCCTCTTTTATGCGTGAACTGAAACTGAATTCACCTAATGATTCATCGTAACTGAAATGGGCAAGGAAATCATTCGAGGTGGTGTATACATCGCCGGACTGGGAGAACATGCAGCTTTGTATCTGAGAAAGCCCGCTGGTTTGAGAGTGGGTATAACTGAAAGCTTCATTCAGCAGCAGGGAGCCGTCACTCTGAATATCCATGATCTGCAGTGAACTGCTGGCGTAGCAGGCAGCCGCAAGGTAGGAGCCTGTTGAGTCAATAGCGATTTCTCGGGGAGAATCAAGCAGGGGCGCTGTAGTAGTTTCGAAGGTTCCTTCTGCGCTCAATGTACTGCCGTCCCAGGTAAGATGATATATCATATCTGTTCCCTTGTCGGAGCAGTAAATATCTGTACCGTTGGGGGCAATCACCACATTGCTCAGCTGAGAAATGGTGACTTCGGGATCAATGGCTAGGGTGTCGACAATGGTATCGCTCAATGTGAGAGAAGCGCTATCCTGGACATGCTCAAAAATGCAGATGGAACGGTCATACTCCGAAACAGCGCAGAAATATGAGTTATCCGGAGCCGCGGCAATAGCATTGACCCCGTTGAGGGGCATATCGGTACCATCGCTTATGGTCTGCTCCGACGTAAGAATACCGTTGCTTCCCTGGGAGAAGACCTGGATTGTATCGCTGATTTTTGATGCTGTTATCACAAGGTCATCCGGGGTTGTCAGTATATCCTGCACTCCGTCCAGCATGTAGGTGCTGTCATCATTTTCGAGGCTTTGAATGGCAGAGAGGTCCGAGATACTCCCGGGGTCTACGGCTTCATAGATGTAGGTAGAAGCTCCCCAGCTGCCCTGAGCGTCACTATGGGCAATCACATCGATCTGGTGCTGCCCTAAGGACGGTGTAATGCTGCAGCTTAAGCCGTCCTGAAGATATACGCCGTCACTGTACCAGGAAACCGTTAAATTGCTGCCGTCCCCTGCTGTATCGCTGTCAGCTGCGAATTCAAGGTTTATTTCGCTATCCGCATATATGATTGAGGGGTAGCCGATGATAGTTCCCTCCACGGGCGCTGATGCATTATTTACCAGGCTTATTCCTCCGTCAATATCCGGCGGGTTGGTAAGGATCGTGTACTCGCAGGTAAAATCCTCTTCCGGGAGGATTCTGATGGCCTCGGCAAAACCTGAGATGAGTACATCATTCTCCGTAAGTTCGCCTTTCAGAATGTAGGAACCTGCGTCCAGGCTTGTCTCCATTTCAGCGGTGCCGATCCCCTGAACAGGGTATATATCATCGACATTTTCTGGATCAGCAGGATCAATTAAGTAGAGCTGCAGCTTCACATCCCCCATACCTTCTTCATCCCATAAAAAAGTTACATGAACTGTTCCATTCCCCTCACGGAGATTCATCGGGATGGTCATGGATGTCTGCTCCACGGTAAGCAGCTCTGAAGCGCTTCCCTCAATGATGCATGTCCCGAGTGAATTAAGACCTTCAGCCTCTATGGTCCAGTCCCCGACGGTCAAGCCTTCAATAACGACTTCGGTATCCTGGGAAGTGATGTTGAAGGACGTATCCCTGGGGCCGGTGCCTATAAGATGGTACTCTGTGACCTCCAATGCATCGGTGGGGGCTAGGGTCCTGGTCTCGGCAGCTGTACCTTCACTTTGAGCAGCATCCAGCTGAATGAGCAGGTCCACTGTTTCGGGGCTGCTGTCATTCCAGCAAGCCGTGATGCTGAACAGCAGTGCAGCTGTCAGACAGAGTGCCCAGAACAAGGACAATGTCTGCTGCAGCCGAAGTCCTTCATTTTTGCAGCACAGGTCTCTTTTACGACACATACCTGTCCGAGAATTTTCTGAAGTCCCGGCTCTTCCCGACTTTTCACGAGTCTCTTCAATTTTTTTGTGTGTATCAATGTTTTTCATATATCCTCCTATATAGGAATTACATGAAAAGATGGAAAACTGATTTAAAAAAAGAGAAAAAAGTGAGATAATTTGCTATGGTTTCCGTTATCATTCCAGTTTACAACAGAAAAGACCTCCTCTTTCAGGCAGTCTCTTCGGTTACCGCCCAGACATACAGAAATTTTGAACTCATAATTGTTGATGATGGTTCCACTGACGGGCTTAGGGGAATTCTGGAGCATGCTGATGCGGGAGCGGCGGAGACTGAGGCCGAGCTCCAAGCTTGGGAAAACGTTCTGCCCAAAGGGTTTAAAAAGTCAGAACAGTTTCAGTATCTCTCCATCCCTCATTCTGGTTTTCCCGGAAAGGTTCGCAACACCGGGATCCGCGCAGCCACGGGCAGCCTGATTGCATTCCTTGACTCCGACGACCTCTGGTGCCCCGAGAAGCTGGAACGGCAGGTCTCGCGGCTGGAGAAGCATCCGGAAATTCCTCTGGTTCACACCCGTGAAATTTGGAAGCGCGGGGAGAAAACGGTCAGCCAGAAATCCCAAAAGCACCTCCGGGAGGGGAATATTTTTGCGGATTCCCTGAAAAAATGCATCATCGGACCTTCAACTGTCTGCATGAAGAGATCTTTTCTGGATAAAATCGGCTGGTTTCGTGAAGATCTGGAAGTTGCCGAGGATTATGAACTCTGGCTGCGGCTGACCTCGCGGTCCCCCGTCGGCTATATCGATGAGCCGCTCACTGTGAAACGGGCTGGGCATGGAAAGCAGCAGCTCTCCGAAAAATACGGACAGATTGAAATTTTCCGTATTCTGGGGCTGATGGAGCTGGTGGAAGCAGGGTGGTTTTCTGCTGATGCTTCCGCTCTCGGTTCTGCCTGCAGGGATATGGCAGAAAGGGAACTGCAGCGCAAAACGGCTATCTACGCAGCCGGGGCACGTAAACGGGGGCGTGAAGAGGAGGCGGAGCAGTTGGAGCGGCGACTGGCGAAAATCCTCAGCTGAAACATCAGCATTAATCTGAAAAAAGCGGCTCGGCCGGCTTTCAGGGGAGCGATAATAATTCAGGTAATCATTTTCATATAGACCCGGTGAATTTTGCTGATGTCTCCGTTCAGCTTCTCAATTCCCTTGATCATGGCATCCGTGGTTTCGGCAATCTGGGTCATTTCTGCGGAATCTACGCCTCGGGAGCGGAGGGTTTTTACAATTTCTTCAAAGAGCATGGCCTGGCCCGGGAGCTTCTGGTATTTCGGAAGGATACCGATGCCGTTGACGAGGTAGCGCCGGGTTCTCCGCTTTTCAAGGAGGATATCCAGCAGATGCAGGGGCGTAAGACGACCTTCAGCTCGCTGGAGTGCCTTTGTGAGATCCGGGAAAGTAAGCAGGAAGCCGGCCAGCTCGTCGCCGCTGGAGAAGATTTTTATCAGGGAAGGCTCGGTGACCAGCATGAGGTCGCTGATCATCGCCCGGAGTTCGTTTTCGGTGAGTGGGCAGAAATCATCGTGGGTGACCCAGGCGCTGTTGTAAATTTCCATGATTTTACGGGCTGTCCGCTTCATGTCTCGCCGATTTTTCAGTTTGCGGACCTGCAGACGGCTGCGTTTCCGGGCAATTTGGGAGAGCCGCCTCATTTGGTCCGGCAGTGAGAAGGTGTCAGCCTGGAGCTGAGCGGAGAAGAAGTCCTTGTGCGGCGTAAAGCCGAGGCGCTCAAAGTGGCTGCGGTAGTAGGGGAAGTGGTAGTTCATCATGGTCATGGAAGCATCCTCGTCGAAGCCCTTGATGAGGATGCCTGCTCCGGTGAAGCCGGAGAAGCCCTGAGGACCAATGAGGCGGCGGAGGCCGCGCCGGCGTGCCCACTCCTCAGCGAAAGAGAAAAGAGCATCCACAGCGGAGGCATCATCAAAAAAATCCGGGAAATAGAAGCGGGCGTCCTGTTTTTTCTGATACGTGTTGAATCGCTTCGGCTCAAGCAGTGCTATCCGGCCGACACAGGAATCCCCTCGACGCACAATAAAGAATTCTCCGTCGGAATGGTCGAAAAAAGGGTGACGTTTCTGCAGAATACGCTTCATTCCGCGCTTGAACCAAGGGACATAGTGGGGTGAGTCGGCGTAAATGCGCTGCGGCAATTCAATAAAGTCCCTCATTGCCTTTTTATCTTGCTGTGGTCCTCGTCCGGCGACTGGCAGAATCTTTATGTCATTGTCCAGAGGCATGGAACCCTCCCCATGAGTATTACGGCAGCCCAGCTGCGGTATCGCGACTGAAGCACGGTCGTTTACGTGCTGCCGTTTAAACACGGTCGTTTAAGCACAGCCCTTTACGTGCTGCCGTTTAAGCACGGTCGTTTAAGCAAGG